>NZ_JBVJWO010000045.1:0-61535 GCF_055602345.1 Streptomyces sp. NPDC037401 | reverse complement strand
CCCCCCCCCCCCCCCCCCCCCCCCCCCCCCCCCCCCCCCCCCCCCCCCCCCCCCCCCCCCCCCCCCCCCCCCCCCCCCCCCCCCACCCCCCCCCCTCCCCCCCCCCCCCCCCCCCCCCCCCCCCCCCCCCCCCCCCCCGTTCCCGGGACCGGGCGCGCGACCGCGATCGTGTCCGAAGTCGCTGGTCAACGGCCGATCCCTCACGGTGCGCGGACCGGACGTGACAGACAATGGGGACATGGGACGCGGCAAACGCGGGAAACTCCGCATCTATCTCGGTGCGGCGCCGGGCGTGGGCAAGACGTACGCGATGCTGGCGGAGGCGCACCGGCGGGTGGAGCGGGGCACCGACTGCGTGGTGGGTTTCGTGGAGCACCACGGGCGGCCGCGGACGGAAGTGATGCTCCGCGGCCTGGAGACGGTGCCGCGGCGAATCCTGGAGTACCGGGGGGCCGTCTTCCCGGAGATGGACGTCGACGCGGTGCTGGCGCGCCGGCCGGCCGCGGTGCTGGTGGACGAAATGGCACACAGCAATGTGCCGGGTTCACGCAACGCCAAGCGCTGGCAGGACGTGGAGGAGCTGCTGGACGCCGGGATCGACGTGGTGACCACCGTGAACATCCAGCACCTGGAGTCGCTGGGCGACGTGGTGGAGTCGATCACGGGCGTACGGCAGCGCGAGACGGTGCCGGACGAGGTGGTCCGGCGGGCCGACCAGATAGAGCTGGTGGACATGTCGCCGCAGGCGCTGCGGCGGCGGATGGCCCACGGGAACGTCTACCGGCCCGACAGGGTCGACGCGGCCCTGTCGAACTACTTCCGGCCGGGGAACCTCACGGCGCTGCGCGAGCTGGCGCTGCTGTGGACCGCGGACCGCGTGGACGAGTACCTGCGCGCCTACCGCGGCGAGCACGGGATCCGTTCCACCTGGCAGGCCCGGGAGCGGATCGTGGTGGGCCTGACCGGGGGGCGCGAGGGCCGCACCCTGATCCGGCGGGCGGTGCGGCTGGCGGAGAAGGGCGCCGGCGGCGAGGTGCTGGCGGTCTACATCTCCCGCAGTGACGGGCTGACGTCCGCCTCTCCGAAGGAGCTGGCCTTCCAGCGCACCCTGGTCGAGGACCTCGGCGGCACCTTCCACCACGTGATGGGCGACGACGTGCCCGGCTCGCTGCTGGAGTTCGCGCGGGGGGTGAACGCCACGCAGATCGTGCTGGGCTCCAGCCGACGCAAGGCGTGGCAGTACGTGTTCGGGCCGGGGGTGGGCGCCACCGTCGCCCGCGATTCGGGTCCCGATCTCGACGTCCACATCGTCACGCACGAGGAGGCAGCCAAGGGCCGCGGCCTGCCGGCCTCCCGGGGCGGCCCGGCCCGGCTCGGGCGGACCCGGATCATCGCCGGCTGGGTGGTCGGGACCGTGTGCCCGGCGCTGCTCGCGCTGCTGCTGACGCACGTGGACGCCGATCTCGGCCTCGCCAACGACATGCTGCTGTTCCTGACGCTGACGGTGGCGGCCGCCCTGCTCGGCGGACTGCTGCCCGCGCTGGCCTCGGCGGCTTTCGGGTCGCTGCTGCTGAACTACTTCTTCAGCCCGCCGCTGCACCGGCTCACGATCTCGGACCCCAGGAACATCGTCGCCATCGCCGTGTTCTTCGGAGTGGCGGTGGCCGTGGCGTCGGTGGTGGACCTGGCGGCCCGGCGCACCCACCAGGCGGCCCGGCTGCGCGCCGAGTCGGAGATCCTGTCCCTGCTCGCGGGCAGCCTGCTGCGCGGCGAGACCAGCCTCGGCGCCCTCCTGGAACGCGTCCGGGAGACCTTCGCCATGGAGTCCGTGGCGCTGCTCGAGCGCGACGGCGACACGGGCCCGTGGACGCGTACGGGGAGCGTGGGGCCGGCGCCCGCCGTCCGGCCGGAGGACGCGGACGTCGACACCCCCGTCGGCGACCACATGGCGCTGGCCTTGTCGGGCCGGGTGCTGCCCGCGGAGGACCGCCGCCTGCTGGGGGCGTTCGCCGCGCAGGCCGTGGCCGTGCTGGACCGACAGCGCCTGGTCGGAGAGGCCGAGGAGGCCCGGCGCCTCGCCGAGGGCAACAAGATCCGCACCGCTCTGCTGGCCGCCGTCAGCCACGACCTGCGCACGCCGCTGGCCGGGATCAAGGCCGCCGTCACGTCGCTGCGCTCCCAGGACGTCGACTGGTCCGAGGAGGACCGCGCCGAGCTCCTGGCGGGCATCGAAGAGGGCGCCGACCGGCTCGGCAACCTCGTCGGCAACCTGCTCGACATGTCCCGCCTCCAGACCGGGACCGTCACGCCCCTGCTGCGGGAGACCGACCTCGACGAAGTCGTCCCCATGGCCCTGGGCGGCGTACCGGAGGGAAGCGTCGGCCTCGACATCCCGGAGACGCTGCCCATGGTGCGCGTCGACCCCGGACTCCTGGAGCGGACCGTCGCCAACATCGTGGAGAACGCCGTCAAGTACAGCCCTGCCGGGCAGCCGGTCCTGGTGGCCGCCAGCGCCCTGGCCGACCGCGTCGAGCTGCGCGTCGTCGACCGCGGCCCGGGCGTCCCGGACGAGGCCAAGGACCGGATCTTCGCGCCCTTCCAGCGCCACGGCGACGCCCCGCGCGGCACGGGCGTGGGCCTGGGTCTCGCGGTCGCCCGCGGCTTCGCGGAAGCCATGGACGCCACGCTCACGGCCGAGGACACCCCCGGTGGGGGCCTGACGATGGTGTTGAGCCTGTGCAGAGTGTCACCGGAGACACGGCACGGTGCACCTTCGTATGTGACATTGCACGATGCCATCGAAGCGATACGAGAGAAAGCAGGACCGCAATGACCCGGGTGCTCGTGGTGGAAGACGAGCCGCAGATCGTGCGCGCCCTCGTGATCAACCTGAAGGCGCGCAGGTACGAGGTCGACGCGGCCTGCGACGGGGCGAGCGCCCTGGAGCTCGCCGCGGCCCGCCACCCCGACGTGGTCCTGCTCGACCTCGGACTGCCCGACATGGACGGCGTCGAGGTGATCAAGGGCCTGCGGGGCTGGACCCGGGTCCCGATCCTCGTGCTCTCCGCCCGGCACAGCTCCGACGAGAAGGTCGAGGCCCTCGACGCGGGCGCCGACGACTACGTCACCAAGCCCTTCGGCATGGACGAGCTGCTGGCCCGGCTGCGGGCCGCCGTACGGCGTGCCGAGCCCGCCGCGGCCGCCGGCCAGGACGAGGCGCTGGTGGAGACCGCGGGCTTCACCGTGGACCTGGCGGTCAAGAAGGCGGTCCGCGACGGCGTCGACGTACGCCTGACCCCCACCGAGTGGCACCTGCTGGAGGTCCTGGTCCGCAACGGCGGCAAGCTGGTCAGCCAGAAGCAGCTGCTCCAGGAGGTCTGGGGGCCGTCGTACGGCACCGAGACGAACTACCTGCGCGTCTACATGGCCCAGCTGCGGCGGAAGCTGGAGGCCGACCCCTCGCACCCGCGCCACTTCATCACCGAGCCCGGGATGGGGTACCGGTTCGAGAAGTGAGCCGCGGGCGGAGCAGAGAGGTGGGGCGTACCGCTTCGAGAGGTGCCCCCCTCGCCGGTACGCTTCCTTGTATGAGCGCTGTACCTCGTTCCGAGAAGCCCGCGAAACCGGCCAAGCAGGGTGGCCGGTTCCGGCGGATGATCGAACGCCTGTCGACCTCGCAGGAGGACCTGCACTCCGCAGAGCTGCAGGAGGACGCCGAGGCTGCGGGGTGCACCCGTATCTGCGACTGCCACGATCGCCAGATCGTGAAGGTCACCGGTACCCTGCGGACGGTCACCCTGCGCCCGCGGGCCGGCGTCCCGGCGCTGGAGGCCGAGCTCTTCGACGGCTCGGCCGGCCTGGACGTGGTCTGGCTCGGACGCCGCTCGATCGTGGGCATAGAACCGGGCCGCAAGATGATCGCCTCCGGCCGGATCGCCATGAGCCACGGGCGCCGGGTCCTCTTCAACCCGAAGTACGAACTCCGACCGCTCGGACAGGAGCACTAGCCGGTGACGTCACTCGACAAACCGACAGCGGACCAGGGCGCGGACACGCCCGGCGGGCAGAGCCCGCAGGACGTGAAGGCCGTGACCCAGGCGGCCCTCTTCGACGCGTTCGGAGGCATCCGGGGCACCGTCGAGACGATGCTCCCCGGCCTGCTGTTCGTCATGATCTACACGTTCAACAAGGACGTGAAGATGTCCGCCATCGCGGCGGGCACCGTGGCGGTCCTGCTGGTGGTCGTGCGCCTGCTGCGCAAGGACACCGTCAAGCACGCCTTCAGCGGGGTCTTCGGCGTCGGTGTCGGCGTGGCCTTCGCGCTGTTCACCGGCTCCGCCAAGGGCTTCTACCTGCCCGGCATGATCTACGGAGCCTGCCTGGGAGCCGCGTTCACGATCTCCGCGCTGGTCGGCTTCCCGCTGCTCGGCGTGATCCTGGGCCCGGTGTTCAAGGAGAACCTCTCCTGGCGCACCCGCAACCCCGGCCGCAAGAAGGCGTACACCAAGGCCAGCCTGGCCTGGGGCATCATCTTCCTCGCCAAGTACGCGATCCTCTTCCCGCTGTACTTCTGGGGGGACGAGACCCAGCTCGGCTGGCTGCTCGTCGCGCTGAAGCTGCCGCCGATGGTGCTCGCGGTGTACTTCACCTGGGTGTTCCTCGCGAAGGCCCCGCCGCCGATCGACGTGATCGCCGAGTGGGAGGCCGAGGAGCGGGCGGAGAAGGAACGCAAGGCCGCGGCCCGCGAGGCGTAGCCGCCCCGGGCGCACGGCGAAGCACCGTTCGCGCGGCGAGCGGCGCATCGCCAAAGGGCGAGACACCGAAGGGCCCCGGCACCGTGAAGACGGTGCCGGGGCCCTTCAGTGTCGTTGCGAGACGTCGTTGCGAGACGTACGAGGGCCTGTCAGCTGGTCCCGCGCCGCGCGTTGAGCAGCTCTTCGAGCTGCTCCTCCCGGGCCTGGGCGGCCACGAAGAGCAGCTCGTCGCCCGCCTCCAGGGTCTCCTCCGGGTGCGGGGTCAGCACGCGGTTGCCGCGGATGATCGTGACCAGCGAAGTGTCCTGCGGCCAGTCCACGTCGCTGATCTGCACGCCCGCCATCGGGGACTCCGGCGGCAGGGTCAGCTCGACCAGGTTGGCGTCGCCGTGGCTGAAGCGCAGCAGCCGGACGAGGTCGCCGACGCTGACGGCCTCCTCGACCAGGGCCGACATCAGGCGCGGGGTCGAGACGGCGACGTCCACGCCCCAGGACTCGTTGAAGAGCCATTCGTTCTTCGGGTTGTTGACCCGGGCCACCACGCGGGGGACCCCGTACTCGGTCTTGGCGAGCAGCGAGACGACCAGGTTGACCTTGTCGTCACCGGTGGCCGCGATGACCACGTTGCAGCGCTGCAGCGCGGCCTCGTCCAGCGAGGTGATCTCACAGGCATCGGCCAGCAGCCACTCGGCCTGCGGCACCCGCTCCACGGAGATGGCGGTCGGGGCCTTGTCCACGAGGAGGACCTCGTGGCCGTTCTCCAGCAGCTCACCCGCGATGGAGCGGCCCACGGCACCGGCCCCGGCGATCGCGACCCTCATGCCCGTGCCTCCTCGGGGCCGTCGGCGAAGGACGCCTCGACCTTGTCGATCTCGTCCGTACGCATCATCACGTGGACGAGGTCACCCTCCTGCAGTACGGTCTGCGAGCTCGGCAGCATGGCCTCGCCCAGCCGGGTGAGGAAGGCGACCCGGACTCCGGTCTCGTCCTGCAACTTGCTGACCTTGTGTCCTATCCACGACTGGTCGATGTGCACCTCGGCGAGCTGCACGGCACCACTCGGGTCGCGCCACAGCGGCTCGGCACCCGAGGGCAGCAGCCGGCGCAGCATCTGGTCGGCCGTCCAGCGGACCGTGGCGACGGTGGGGATGCCCAGCCGCTGGTAGACCTCGGCGCGCTTGGGGTCGTAGATGCGGGCGGCGACGTTCTCGACACCGAACATCTCGCGGGCCACGCGGGCGGCGATGATGTTGGAATTGTCACCACTGCTGACCGCGGCGAAGGCTCCCGCCTCCTCGATGCCGGCCTCGCGCAGGGTGTCCTGGTCGAAGCCGACCCCGGTGACGCGGCGGCCGCCGAAGCCGGATCCCAGCCGGCGGAACGCCGTGGGGTCCTGGTCGACGACTGCGACCGTATGCCCCTGCTGCTCCAGGGTCTGGGCGAGAGCGGAACCCACTCTTCCGCAGCCCATAATGACGATGTGCACGGCCGTCCTTCCGGCTGTCAATAGTTCAGCCCCGTGTGGTGTTCGGAGTTCACAGGGTCTCAGACCATGGCCCAAGCTACACACGGGCGGTCACCAGTGTGACCCCTTGCGTGCTGCAGGCGTGCAATTGGCCCGGTGTTGGGGTGGTGGTTGGTCAGCGCTCTTTTCGAACGCTTACCATCCTCTCCGTGTCCAAACTGACCGACGTGCCCAAACGGATCCTGATCGGCCGGGCGCTGCGCAGCGACCGCCTGGGAGAAACACTCCTCCCGAAGCGGATCGCCCTACCCGTCTTCGCGTCCGACCCGCTGTCCTCTGTGGCATATGCCCCCGGCGAAGTGCTGCTCGTACTTTCCATTGCGGGCGTGTCGGCCTACCACTTCAGCCCCTGGATCGCGCTCGCGGTCGTCGTGCTGATGTTCACGGTGGTGGCGTCGTACCGGCAGAACGTCCACGCGTACCCCAGCGGCGGCGGCGACTACGAGGTCGCCAACACCAACCTCGGCCCCCGGGCCGGCCTGACCGTGGCCAGCGCCCTGCTCGTCGACTACGTCCTCACCGTCGCCGTCTCGATCTCCTCCGGAGTCGAGAATCTCGGCTCCGCCGTGGACTTCGTCGTCGAGCACAAGGTGCTCTCGGCGATCGCCATGATCCTTCTCCTGACGCTGATGAATCTGCGCGGTGTGAAGGAATCCGGAAATCTCTTCGCCATTCCCACGTACGTCTTCGTGGTGGGCGTGTTCCTGATGATCGCCTGGGGCGCCTGGCGCGGCATCGTCCTCGACGAGACCATGAAGGCCCCCACCGCCGATTTCGAGATCAAGCCCGAGCACCAGGGACTCGCCGGCTTCGCGCTGGTCTTCCTGCTGCTGCGTGCCTTCTCCTCCGGCTGTGCGGCCCTCACCGGCGTCGAGGCCATCAGCAACGGCGTCCCCGCCTTCCGCAAGCCCAAGAGCAAGAACGCCGCCACCACCCTCGCCCTCATGGGCGGCCTGGCCGTCACCATGTTCTGCGGCATCATCGGCCTGGCCATGGCCACCAACGTCCGCATGGCCGAGAACCCCGCCGAGGACCTGCTCGTGAACGGCACCCCGGTCGGCCCCGAATACGTACAGAACCCGGTGATCTCGCAGGTCGCCGAGGCCGTCTTCGGCAACGGCAGCTTCCTCTTCATCCTGCTGGCGACCGCCACCGCCCTGGTCCTCTTCCTGGCCGCCAACACCGCGTACAACGGCTTCCCGCTGCTCGGTTCGATCCTCGCCCAGGACCGCTACCTGCCCCGCCAGCTGCACACCCGCGGCGACCGGCTCGCCTTCTCCAACGGCATCGTGCTCCTCGCGGGCGCCGCGATACTGCTGGTCTGGATCTACGACGCCGACTCGACCAAGCTCATCCAGCTGTACATCGTCGGCGTCTTCGTCTCCTTCACGCTCAGCCAGATCGGCATGGTCCGGCACTGGAACCGCCACCTGCGCACGGAACACGACCCGGCGAAGCGCCGCCGCATGGTCCGCTCCCGCGCCATCAACGCCTTCGGTGCGTTCTTCACCGGCCTGGTGCTGGTCGTCGTCCTCGCGACCAAGTTCACGCACGGCGCCTGGGTCGCCCTGCTGGGCATGGTGATCTTCTACGGGACGATGTCCGCGATCCGGAAGCACTACGACCGCGTCGCCACCGAGATCGCCGCCGCCGAGGGGCCGTCCGACGACAGCGTGCGCCCCTCGCGCGTCCACTCGATCGTCCTGGTCTCCAAGGTCCACAAGCCCACGCTGCGGGCCCTCGCCTTCGCCAAGCTGACGCGCTCGGACACGCTGGAGGCGCTCAGCATCAGCGTCGACCCGGTCGAGACCAAGGCCCTGCGGACGGAGTGGGAGCGGCGTGGGATCAACGTCCCGCTGAAGATCCTCGACTCCCCGTACCGCGAGATCACCCGCCCGGTGGTCGAGTACGTGAAGGGGCTGCGCAGCGAGAACCCGCGCGACGCCGTCAGCGTGTACATCCCCGAGTACGTCGTCGGGCGCTGGTACGAGCACCTGCTGCACAACCAGAGCGCCCTGCGCCTGAAGGGCCGGCTGCTCTTCACCCCCGGGGTCATGGTCACCTCCGTGCCGTACCAGCTGGAGTCCTCCGAACTCGCGAAGAAGCGGGCGAAGAAGCGCCAGGACTGGAACGCGCCGGGTGCGGTGCGCCGCGGGCCGGTGGACAGCCGCCCGGACAGCCGCCCCAAGGAGAACAGCAAGGGCTGAGCCGCCGCCCCCCGCCGGGGCTGCGCCCGGATGGCGAACGGCCGGACGAGATCCACGTAAACTGGTGGGTCGGTCGTCCGGCCGTTTCCTTTTGATCTCTGGAGAGACTCCCCACCATGACCACCCAGAACGAGAAGCAGTCACTGGTCGGGGAGGAGTACGAGGTCGAGGTCGGCCCCGTCGCGCACGGCGGGCACTGCATCGCCCGTACCGCCGACGGCCGCGTCCTCTTCGTACGCCACACGCTCCCCGGCGAGAAGGTCGTCGCCCGCGTGACCGAGGGCGACGAGGACTCCCGCTTCCTGCGCGCCGACGCCGTCACCGTCGTGGAGGCCTCCAAGGACCGCGTCGAGGCCCCCTGCCCGTACGCCGGCCCCGGCCGGTGCGGCGGCTGCGACTGGCAGCACGCCAAGCCGGGCGCCCAGCGCCGCCTGAAGGGCGAGGTCGTCGCCGAGCAGCTGCAGCGCCTCGCCGGGCTCACCCCGGAGCAGGCCGGCTGGGACGGCACCGTGGTGCCGGCCGAGGGCGACAAGCTGCCGGCCGGCCAGGTCCCGGCCTGGCGCACCCGCGTCCAGTTCGCCGTCGACGAGGACGGCCGCGCCGGCCTGCGCAAGCACCGCTCGCACGACATCGAGCCGGTCGACCACTGCATGATCGCCGCGCCCGGGGTCTCCGAACTCGGCATCGAGAAGCGCGAATGGCCGCAGATGGCGACCGTCGAGGCCATCGCGGCCTCCGGCTCCGGCGACCGCCAGGTCGTCCTCACCCCCCGCCCCGGCGGCCGCCTGCCGCTGGTGGAGCTCGACAAGCCGGTCTCCGTCCTGCGCGTCGAGGAGAAGGACGGCGGCGTCCACCGCGTCCACGGCCGCCCGTTCGTGCGCGAGCGCGCCGACGGCCGCACCTACCGCGTGGGCATGGGCGGCTTCTGGCAGGTCCACCCGCAGGCCGCGGACACCCTGATCAAGGCCGTCATGCAGGGCCTGATGCCCCGCAAGGGCGAGATGGCCCTCGACCTGTACTGCGGCGTCGGCATCTTCGCGGGCGCCCTCGCCGAGCGCATCGGCGACACCGGCGCGGTGCTCGGCATCGAGTCCACGAAGCGCGCCGTCGAGGACGCCCGCCACAACCTGGCCGACATGCCGCGGGTCCGCATCGAGCAGGGCAAGGTCGAGCAGATCCTGCCGCGCACGGGCATCACGGAGTGCGACCTGATCGTCCTCGACCCGCCGCGCGCGGGCGCGGGCAAGCAGACGGTCCGCCACCTGGCAGCCCTGGGCGCCCGCCGCATCGCGTACGTGGCCTGCGACCCGGCAGCCCTGGCCCGCGACCTCGCCTACTTCGCGGACAACGGCTACAAGGTCCGCACGCTGCGCGCGTTCGACCTCTTCCCGATGACCCATCATGTCGAGTGCGTCGCGATCCTGGAGCCCGTTGGAAAGGGTCTCTGACCTGGGGTTATTCGTCTACGTAGGCACCTCCACCTGTTTTCCGACCGACAACAGGTGGAGACCTATGTTCACGGCTGCAGCCCATTGACCTGCGGTTTTGGGTAGCCAAAGAGGGGGCATGGCCGAGACCTCGCTGGATCGCTCAGTGTCTTGACGCACGAATGACGCACATCCAGCGCCATGGCTGACGGTCCATTAGCAACGCGTAGCCGCTACTTGGGCCGCCCTGAACGGTGTTCTTCGCGCCTCTCGCCAATACAGGCCCGCGCCGGACGGCTTGGGGTGTGGCTGGCCGATTTCAGCAAACATCCGTGTAGATGTGACTTTGTGTGATGGCGTGCCTGGGCGGGAGAGCGGTCAGCGCGGACTGTAGCGACCTGGGATGCCGTCGCTCGATAGGCCGGTTAGCACGCCAGTTAACGGCGCGGCTGCGTGCGCATCGCCGCTGTTGACCCTTCGCTGGGAAGGTTCCAGCCCTCTCTTGTTGTCCGCAGTCGCTGTAGCACCCTGTAGCAGTGCGGGCTCAGCGTCGGATAGCGACGACCTCGACCTCTGCGTTCATCGCGCGCAAGCGACGTGCCGACTGGAGGAGGGAGACCTGGGCGAAGGCGAAGAGGGAGTCGACAGTGATCTCCTTTCCGTCCTTGAGGAGGATGGCGAGCACGACCTTCAGCGTGCCGAAGTCGCTCAGGAGACGGTGCTCGGGAGTACGGTCTGCAACCTGCCCCAGGAAGGCGCTGCGGATGGCTTTGTCGCTGCGCAGGGTTTCGACGGCGGTGACTGCCTGGGCGAAGAGGTGGTTCAGCGGTGCGGTGCCGTTGCTGCTGGTGGCCTTCTTGACGCAGATCAGCTGGTTGTCCGGGCCGAGGACATCGCAGACCTCCAGGCCGCCACCGTTGAACTTGTCCGTGACGATGTTCTTCTTGTCGAAGAGGAGGTAGCCCTCCTGGCCTGCCGCCTGCTTGTTGTACCAGTCCTCATCGTGAGAGTCCCGCCCCTTGGCGTTCGGTACTCCCTTTGGCCAGGCGGGCAGTTGGACGCTGGCCGACTTGCCGAGCAGTTCCCGGAGCTCTTCCTCCAGCGTCTCGAGGAATCCGGCTCCCACCTCGTACCACTTTCCGTGGCCGTAGAAGTACCGCACTGTTTCCACAGGGACGTCCGCGATGAGCCACTCCTTGCCGGTGGTCGCGGCGCTGGCCGGCGTTTTCAAGTCGTCGTCGCTGAACATGACGACCCGGACTTGGCCGAGCGCCTTGAGGCGCTCGCCCTCGGTCTTGTCCGAGACGAAGCCGAGGAGGACCGGAAGGTCCAGGTCGGTGACGTCGATGCTGCGGCTACCCGAGCTGATCCGGAACGCCTGGGCGGAGCTGAAGCCCTCCTGGCAGCTCTCCGGAACTCCCAGCGTGAGCCGCGGGTGAGTGGGGTCGGCGAGCATGCGCTCAAGGACGGCCTGGGCGTCCACCGCCTTGCGGCTGCGCTTGTCCAGTGTGCGGAGCCGATCGACGAAGCCCAGTTCGGGCAGCGGATCCGGGCGCGAGCAGACCTCCTCTATCGCGCGCAGGTCGTTGAGGAATTCCTCCGGGGTGGTGGCCAGCGGCAGCTTGACGGTCGACTCGGAACACTCGACTCGAACATGCTTGGAGCTACCGGCGGGCAGTGAGGTCAACGGGATGCCGCTGACCGTTCCACAGATGCGGCGGACGACTGCGCCGAACCGGTCGAGTCCGAAGCCGTCGATACGCTCTCCCCGGGCGACGGAGTACTCGTCGACGCGCCCTCGTCCGTCCATGATCTGGTTGCGCACCTTGATGATGCCGTCCTCGTCGAGGCAGCGGGTGGCGAACTCCAGGCCGAACTCATCATCACGATAGTACGGGTCCAGCATGTGCTGGCCGACCCCGTAACTCAGGGCGTACAGGCCGCGCTCGGTGCGCATGAGTACTAGGCCGGCAGCAGAGTGATTCCGTTCGTTGACCTCCAGGCCGGTGATCCGTTCGACGGCCGGGCACCAGTCGGCGCGGTCTCGGGGGATTCCCCCGTTCACCAGCAGCCCGGTGACGCCATCCCGGGCGAACTCGCGGACTTGGTAACCGGGTCTGTCGAGATAGTGAGGGCGCACAAGAGTGCGGAGTTCTACCTCGCCACCGCTAGGAACAGTGAGCCGGTGCAACGTGGACTTTCGGGTGCCGGTGCTGCTCTTCTCCTTGGCCGCCACGTGATGCTCCTTCGAGTCGAGGTGCCGGAGGTCGATGCCGCGGGGTCGTTCTCCTCGATCCGCGTGACTTCGTGCTTACGCTCGGTTCTCCTCCGGTGGGGTGTGCTGTGTGCGGCGGAGTCCTTGGCGCGTGACACCCAGTGAACAGGAGTTAGTTAACGCCGTCAACTGAATGTAACTTGGAGATCCGGGCGTGAACGGTGTACGGTCGCTTCATGATCGGAGGAAACGAGGCGGCTGATGCCACGGCGACTGCTGCGGAGATCGCACGGTTGGCGGGCGTGACGCGTGCCGCGGTGTCCAACTGGCGCAGGCGTCGTTCGGACTTCCCCGCGCCCGTAGGCGGCACCTCGGCGAGTCCCCTGTTCTCGCTCGCCGAGGTACGGCAGTGGCTGGACGGGCAGCGCGACGGGCGAGAGGTCAGCGGGGAGGTCCGGCTCTGGCAGGCGCTGCGCGGTGCCTACGGCGAGGAAATGGCCGGGGCGCTGGCTGCTCTCGGGGAATATCTCCGGGGCGATGCGGAAGACCTCGCCGACCAGGCCGCCCGAGAGGCGGTGGACGGGCTGGTCGCCGACCGGACGCCCACCGAGGTGATGGATGCTCTGGTCGCCCGTCTGCTGGAGTCCACCGCGCGCGCCGCGTTGGACGGGGCCTCGACATTGCGACTGGCTCGCGCGGTCCGAGAATTCGCTGGTGAGACCTCAGGCACCGTCTTTGACCCTGCGTGCGGCATCGGCTCGCTCCTCGTTGCGGTGGGCGGCGGTGCGGTCCAGAGCAGGCTGGGGCAGGACACGCAGGCGGATGCGGCACGCGTAGCCCAGGTGCGTGCGGCCTTGGCCGCCACTGGGACAGCGGTGCCGGCTCAGGTCGTGGCAGGCGACTCGTTGCGGGCCGATGCGTTCCCTGACCTCCGCGCAGACCTGGTCGTGTGCGAGCCGCCGACCGCCGTGGCCGACTGGGGCCGCGAGCAGTTGCTCGTCGATCCGCGCTGGGAGGCGGGTGTGCCCTCGCGCGGGGAGAGCGAACTCGCCTGGCTTCAGCATTGCTACCACCACACGGCACCCGGCGGGCGAGCCGTGGTGGTCCTGCCGGCATCGGTCGCCCATCGCCGCTCCGGTCGCAGAATCCGTGCGGAGTTGGTGCGTCGCGGTTGCGTCACCGCATTGGTGGCTCTACCGCCCGGCCTCGCTGCCAGTCATGCACTTCCGCTTCACCTGTGGCTGCTGAGCCGTCCCTCCAACCCTGGGCGGGCGGCGGGGACCGTACGCATGGTGGATCTCAGCGCCAACAGCCCGGACGGACCGTGGGCCCCTCAGCCGCACCAGGAAGTGGAGGTGCAACTGATCGATCTGCTGGACAACGAGGTGGACCTCACCCCCAGTCGCTACGTACGCGAGCCGGAACCCGACTACGCGGTGGAGTACGCCAAGCTGCGCGAGGATCTCGACACGCGCCTGAGTCGCCTGCGGGCGCTGCTTCCCGAGCTGCCACCGCGTGGCCGGGCCGACGCCCTGGACGATGGCGTCCCGGTCGCGGTGAGCGACCTGCTGGCCGCCGGCCTGGTCAGCGTGGACGGTGACGAGCTCATCTCCGTCAGCGACCAGTTGGACCCCGACTACGTACGCGGATTCGCCAGCAGCGCGGCGAACGTCCGTCGTAGCACGTCCTCCTCGGGTACGTTCCGAGCGGACCTGCAGGCGGCGCGCCTACCCCGCATGGACGTTGAGCGACAGCGCCGCTACGGCGACGCCTTTCGCTCGTTGGGCGCGTTCGAGCGCGAACTCGCCGAACTCGCCAGCATGGGCGACCGGGCTGCGCGGCTCGCCCGCGACGGCCTCACCGGCGGCGCACTCGATCCGCCGTTGACCCGTGGTGGCGGGAACCCTGAACACCAAAGCACGACGATCGACGGAGACGCCGCAGTGGGGCGAGAGGACAGGACACTTTGAGCAAGAACCAGGAACTGGCCGACTTCATCTGGTCGGTGGCCGACCTCCTGCGCGGTGACTACAAGCGCTCGGAGTATGGAAAGGTCATCCTGCCCCTGACGGTGCTGCGCCGACTGGACTGCGTCATGGCCCCGACCCGCCAGGCGGTGTGGGACCGGGCGGCCTCCTACACCGGAGAGAACAAGGACGGACTGCTGCTGGCAGCGTCCAAACTCAAGTTCTACAACCTGTCCGAGCAGACCTTCGACACGATCAGCAGCGACGCGGCCAACGTGGCGAAGAACCTCAAGGACTACATCCGGGGATTCTCCTCGGAGGCCACCGAGATCATCAACCGCTACGAGTTCCACCTCCAGATCGACCGCCTGGACAACGCCGACCTGCTCTACCAGGTGGTGCGGAAGTTCGCTGGCCTGGACCTGAGCTTCGAGGCCGTGGACAACCACGACATGGGCTACGTCTTCGAGGAGCTGATCCGCAAGTTCGCCGATGCCTCCAACGAGACCGCCGGTGAGCACTTCACCCCGCGCGAGGTCATCGAGCTCATGGTCGAGCTGCTGCTCGCCCCGGACGACGACCGGCTGACGGGGGAGGGCCAGGTCGTCAAGATCCTCGACCCGGCCTGTGGCACCGGCGGGATGCTCTCGGCAGCTGAAGAGCACATCCGCAAGCTGAACCCGCGCGTGCGCGTCAACCTGTTCGGTCAGGAGTTGAACGCCGAGTCGTACGCAATCTGCCGTTCCGACATGTTGCTGAAGGGCCATACCGCCAAGAACATCCGCTTCGGCAACTCCTTCAGCCAGGACGGCCACGACGGTGAGACCTTCAACTACATGCTCGCCAACCCGCCCTTCGGAGTGGAGTGGAAGAAGGTCGAGAAGGTCGTACGCCAGGAGCACGAGGACCGGGGATTCGACGGCCGCTTCGGTGCCGGCCTGCCTCGGATCAACGACGGCTCGCTGCTTTTCCTTCAGCACATGATGAGCAAGATGCAGCCGCTCAAGAAGGACGAGGCGGGCGACGAGGTCGGTGGCACCCGCCTTGCCATCGTCTTCAACGGCTCCCCCTTGTTCACCGGTGGCGCGGGGTCGGGCGAGTCGGAGATCCGCAGGTGGATCATCGAGCACGACTACCTGGAGGCGATCGTCGCCCTCCCGGACCAGCTCTTCTACAACACGGGTATCTCCACGTACTTCTGGATCGTCACCAACCGCAAGCCCGCCGACCGCAAGGGCCGCGTGATCCTGCTCGACGCCCGCGACCAGTGGTCCAAGATGCGTAAGTCTCTCGGTGAGAAGCGCAAGGAAATCACACGGGCGCAGATCGGAAATATCTGTGCGATCTACCGCGATGCGCTGAGCATCGCCAGCGACGAAGCACATCCGGATCACGGGCGGGTGAAGGTCTTCGCCAACCGAGCCTTCGGCTACCAGCGCATCACCGTGGACCGGCCGCTCAAGCTCCGCTTCGAGCTGACCGATGACAGCCTTGCTCAGCTTGGCGCGTCTGCCGCCGTGAAGAAGGCGGTCGGGGGCGAGGCAGCGGTCGAGCTGTTGCTGGCCGCGCTCAAGCCACTGCTCGGGTCACAGTGGTCGACCAAGGCTGAGGCATGGGACGCCATGCGGGCGGCGATGGTGGCTGGCGGCGTGCTGTGGCCCTCCGTCGCGCCGTTCCAGAAGGCTTTGCGTGACGCCGTGGGGGTGACTGACCCGGAGGGCGAGGTCCAGCTCACTAAGGGGAAACCCGAGCCTGACCCCGACCTGCGTGACTACGAGAACGTCCCGCTAACCGAGGACCTCGATGAGTACGTCGCCCTCGAGGTGCTGCCCCACGTACCCGACGCCTGGATCGCGGAGACCCGCAACCCGAAGACAAGGGAGGTGGAGCGGTTCAAGCTGGGGTACGAGATCCCCTTCACCCGTCACTTCTACACTTACACGCCGCCGAGACCGCTGCCAGAGATCGACGCGGAGCTGAAGTCGCTGGAGGCCGAGATTCAAACGCTGCTGAGTGAGGTGGCGAGGTGATGAATCCAGCCGGAATCAGGATCCGATATGTGCTGCGGCCTCGTGAGGTAACTGATCGCACACATCTACAGGTCCTATCGGTATATCGAGACTTTGGTGTCATTCCGAAGAATTCGCGAGATGATAACAATAATAAAACTCCACTCGATCTTTCCAAGTATCAGGAAGTGCGCCCGGGGGATCTTGTCGTCAATAAGATGAAGGCGTGGCAGGGGTCCCTGGGAGTTTCTCGATACCATGGAATCGTGAGCCCAGACTACCTTGTCTGCTCAATTGATCGGTCCGTGCATCCAGGATTCTTGCATTATTTGCTCAGGTCGGCGCCCCTCGTTTCAGAGTTTGGGCGTCGTTCCAAAGGGATTAGGCCTGCACAATGGCGCCTGTATTGGGAAGATTTGGCCGAAATCCCCATCCCGCTGCCTCCTGTAGGCGAGCAGCGCCGCATCGCCGACTTCCTCGATGCAGAGACCGCCCGGATCGACTCCGTCGCCTCGATGCGCGGTCGGCAACTCGCTTTGACGGAGCAGCGCTTCGCGCAAATTGTTGACGGTGTTGTAGTGGGTGACCGTGACTCGCTTTGCGAGATCGGCTACGACCCTGACATTAAGTGGGAACGAGGTAAGGTATCGCGACTTTTTGCCGTAATTCCCGGATATGCATTTCCGAGTGCTGGATTTGTCGCTCCGGAAGCTGGTACGCGGCTGCTTCGAGGGATCAATGTCGCCCCCGGCTTCATCGACTGGAATGCGGAGACCGTTGCGTGGGACCTGCAGGATTCCAACATTGACCAAAGGTTCCACGTTCGTTGCGACGACCTCGTCGTCGGGATGGATCGAACATGGATCAGTGGCGGGGCTCGTATCGCTCTAGTGCGTGACAGTGACCTCCCATGCCTCCTGTTGCAGAGAGTCGCCTGCATCCGGTCCTATGGTCGCGCAAGTGCGCATTATCTTCGATGGGTGCTCGCGTCGCGACACTTCCGCAGAGCACTTGAGGGTGAAACTACGGGGATTTCTGTGCCGCATATCAGCGGCGAACAGATCGGATCTTTCAACTATATGCTTCCGCTGCCGGAACACGAGCGAATGCTGGCGGCGCTGTTGGAACGGCAGGATGGTCTGCGCGCTGAGTATTCCGTGATGGTCAATCGTCAGCTCAACGTTCTCGCCGAGCGCCGACAGGCTCTGATTGCCGCCGCCGTCACTGGCCAACTCGACGTCACCACAGCCCGTCCTACGCACAACCACGACTTCTGAGGGGGATTCAGGTGAACGACGCCCGCGTGTACACCGAGAAGGCATTCGAGGACGCCGTGGAAGCGGCGCTACTGCGCAGCGGCTGGCAGCGCGGGCTGTCGAACACCTACAACCCCACGCTCGGCATCGATACCTCCGAGCTGGCCACGTTCCTCGGCGCGTCGCAGAGCGACGCGTGGCTGGCGCTCCAGACCGCCTACGGCGAGGAAGAAGATCAAGCCATCGGCCGACTCGCCAAGCGGGTGGCGCGGGAGATCGACTCGCGCGGCCTGCTGGACGTGCTGCGTCGGGGCGTGAATGACCGGAACGTGAAGATCCAGCTTGCGTACTTTCGTCCCGCGCACACTCTTGCTGCCGACGCTTTGGCCGAGTACGACGCCAACCGGCTCACCTTCGTGCGCCAGTTCCACTACTCCGCGGCGCGTCCATCTCACAGCCTCGACATGGCGTTCTTCCTCAACGGACTGCCGGTCGCCTCGGTGGAGTTGAAGAACGGGCTGACCGGCCAGACCGTCGAGGACGCCAAGCGGCAGTACCGCCGCGACCGGGACCCGAAGGAATTGTTCTTCGCCAAGCGCAGCCTGGTCCACTTCGCGGTCGATCCGACGCTGGCCTTTCTGACGACCCGCCTGGCCGGAGACGCCACCCGCTTCCTTCCCTTCAACACCGGGTCCGGTGGCCCTGGCCAGATGGGCGGGGCGGGAAACGTCCCGGCCTCGACCGATGGGAAGTACCCCACCTCCTACCTCTTCGACGAGGTATGGGCTCGGGACAACTGGCTGGAGCTGCTGCAGCGGTTCCTGCACGTCGAGGACGCCGCCGCGAAGGCCGGCCGGGCGCCGTCGCACAAGCCGGGCAGCGCGCACACGCAGCCGTTGATCTTCCCGCGGTTCCACCAGTGGGACGCGGTGCGCAAGCTCATCGCGCACGCGGCCCGCCATGGGGCGGGGGAGAACTACCTGATCCAGCACTCCGCCGGCTCGGGCAAGTCCAACACCATCGCCTGGCTCGCGCACCACCTGTCCAGCCTGCACACTTCCCACGACCCTGGGCAGATTGCCCCCGCCGCGCTCGCCTCCGGTCTGGGGGCGAACAAGCTGGTCTTCGACAAGGTCATCGTTATCACCGACCGGCGGGTACTGGACAAGCAGCTCCAGGACACCATCTACCAGTTCGACCACAAGGCCGGCGTGGTCGTGCGGATCGACGAGAACTCTCAGCAGCTCGCAGACGCGCTGACCGGGCCGACAGCCCGCATCGTGATCACCACGGTGCAGAAGTTCCCCTTCGTCCTGGACAAAGTCGCGGGGCTGGGAAGTCAGCGTTACGCGGTGATCATTGACGAGGCGCACTCGTCACAGGGCGGGGAAAGCGCGGCGGCCTTGAAGAAGGCGCTGGGACGTCTCGGCTCGGACGCGGTGGACGAGGACGGCGACCCGCTGACGGCCGCGGCCCTGGCACGCGGCAAGCAGCCGAACCTGTCCTTCTTCGCGTTCACGGCCACCCCCAAGGCGAAGACGATCGACCTCTTCGGCACCTCTTACGCCAATCCCGGCTCGGGGGAGCAGGAGAAGGGACCGTTCCACGTCTACTCGATGCGGCAGGCCATCGAGGAGGGCTTCATCCTCGACGTGCTCGGCAACTACATCACCTACGCCACGTACTTCAAGCTCCAGGAAGCTGCCGCCGAGGAGGCGGAGCAGCAGGTGGACCCGCGCAAGGCCCGTTCGCGGCTGGTGCGAGCCGCGCTGATGTCGGAGGCGTCTATGGCCTCCCGCGCGAAGATCATCGTCGACCATTTCCGGTCGCATTCCAGCCCGCGTCTCGGCGGCCGGGCCAAGGCGATGGTGGTCACCTCCGGCCGTGACCACGCCGTACGGCTCTACCAGGCCATGCGGGCCTACATCGACCAGCGGGGGTTCACCGACTGCGGCACCTTGGTCGCGTTCTCCGGGGCCCTGACCCTCGACGGGATCGAGTACACCGAGGCCAAGCTCAACGGCTTCCCCGAACGCGAACTGCCCGCACGTTTCGGCTACACCCGCGCGGACGACCCGAGCCCGCCTTCCGTGCCGAAGCCCGAGCATCGCATCCTCGTCGTCGCCGAGAAGTACCAGACCGGTTTCGACCAGCCGCTGCTGACCACGATGTACGTGGACAAGGTCCTGGTGAAGCTGGCCGCGGTGCAGACGCTTTCCCGGCTGAACCGCACCCACCGGCTCAAGTCCACCGAGGACCTGTTCATCCTCGACTTCGCCAACCGGCCCGAGGACATCGAGCAGGCTTTCCAGCAGTACTACGAGGCGTCTGTCAGCGAGCCCACCGACCCCAACCTCCTGTTCGACCGCGAACGCGAGGTGATGGCCTACCAGCTCCTCGTGGAAGCCGAGATGGACGCCTTCGTCACCGCGTACTTCGCCTCCTTCCAGGGCGGCTCGGCCACCGACACCGCCATCATGAAGGCCCACGCCCGCCTCTACGGCTACCTGCAGCCCGCCCTGGACCGCTTCAACGCCCTCAACGCCACCGAACCGGACACCGCCGCCGAATTCCGCCGCGCCCTGGACTCCTACACCAAGGCGTACGGCTGGCTCTCCCACGTCATCGGATTCGAGAACCTCGAACTGGAACGGCTCTACCAGTACGGACGCTTCCTGCTACGCCGCCTGCCCGCGCCCGCCCGCAGCGCCGGCGCCGACATAGGGACGGCCGCCCCGAGTCACATGCGCATCGCTCAGACGGGCACCCCGGAGCTGCGCCTGGAGGCGGCGGGCGCGCAGGTACTGCCTGGCCTGGTACCCGAGGCGGCCGGAGCGGTGGCCGAGGCGGAGGAGATGTCGCTGGCCGAGGTGATCCAGTCCGTCAACGAGGAGTACGGGACCGGGCTGTCCACCACCGACCAGATCCTGCTCGGCCAGCTCGTGGTAGCCGTCAGCGAGGACCCCGAACTCAGGGCCATCGCCATGCACCAGGACCAGGACGTCTTCGGCGGGGAACTGGAGAAGGACCTCGACCGGATCGTCATCGACCAGGCGGCGTCCAACGACGCCCTGATGGTCCGCTACTTCGACGACGCCGACGTCAACCGCCTGTTCAAGCAGGTCGCGACCCAGCAGGCGTACCAGCTCATTCGACGCCCGGTCCGACGGGAAGCCGAGCGCCGGGCCACCGAGCAGCGGGCCGCCGAGCTCAAGTCGTCCGGAAGCCGTAGGGCGGAACCGCCGACCGCATAGCCTGTGCTCTGCAGCACGTCAGGCAAGAGGCCGAACGGGGTGGTCACGCTCCGACCACACAGAGAGGGACCTCGCATGGTGCAGGGCGGCACGCCGAGCTTCGACGCCGGCGTACCGGCCCGCGTGATCGCGGGCCGGTACCGGCTGCACACGCCCATCGGCGCGGGCGGCATGGGCGAGGTCTGGCAGGCGTACGACGAGCGCCTGGACCGCCGGGTCGCGGTCAAGATGATGCTGGCCGAGAGCCCGGTTCCGCCCGGGTTCCAGGGAGCGGCCTTCGAGGAGACCCTGCAGACCCGCCGTGCCCGCTTCCTGCGCGAGGTCCAGATCACGGCCGGCATCGAGCACCTGGGTGTGCCGGCCGTCTACGACACCGGAACTGACGAGGCCAGTGGACGGCTGTTCGTCGTCATGCAGCTCCTGCAGGGACGCGAACTGCAGACGTTCATCGACGAGACCGACTACGAAAGCGAGACGGTTTCGGTCTCCTGGGCAGCGGCCGTCGGCGCCCAGATTGCCTCCGTCCTGGACACCGTCCACCGTCACGACATCGTTCACCGCGACATCAAGCCGTCCAACCTGATGCTCACCCCGGGAGGCGTGGTCAAGGTCCTCGACTTCGGCGTCGCCGCCCTGCGCGGAGTCGGCACTCTGCCCCGCCTCACCCAGGTCGGCATGACTGTAGGAACCCCGCCCTACATGTCCCCCGAACAGAGCCTGGCCAACGCCGTCGGTCCCGCCGCAGACGTCTACGCCCTCGCCTGCGTGCTCCATGAACTGCTCACCGGCAGGCCGCCGTTCACCCCCGACGACAGCCGCTCCCACATGTGGCACCACGTCCACACCCCGCCCCCGCCCATCCGCACCCTACGCCCGGATGTGCCGGCCGATATCGAGAAGCTCCTGCTGGCGATGCTCACCAAGGAATCCGAGCAGCGCTTGGACGCGATGGAGGTCTACGACGCCCTCCTGCCCTTCGTCCACGCCCCCACCGGCACCCACGCCGCGACCGACGAGGGCATCCTCGACCCCCGTCTGCCGTTCCTGCGACCCTTCGGAGGCCGGGCGCCCAGCCCTAGTGCCGCTGCCTCGTACATCCCCACCGTCGTCGTTCCCTCGCCGCTCGCGCCTTCATCGGCAGCCGAACTGCAGGGGCCGGCGGCAGTCCCCGCCGCACTGAGCGAACAAGAGGCGGACGCGGTCTCCGACCGCGCAGCGCGGCTGGCACAGGATGGCCAGTTCACCCAGGCAGCCGACGCACTTGCCGAGGCCATCTCGAGAGCTGCTGACCCGGAGCTCAGAGAAGGTATGCAGTTCAGCCTCGCCCAAGTGAATTTCCTGGCCGGAAGCCACCGCGAGGCCCTCGCGCTCTTCGAGCCGCTCGCCCATCACTACACCGACCTCTACGGTGGCCATGACGAGCAAGCCCAGCTGTGCTGGTACTACGCCGCGCAGTGCCTGATGGAGCTCGGCGAAGCCACCGCCGCCATCCGAGCTTTTGACCGTGTCAGCAAGGCCAAGCCCGAAGCGAGCGACACAGACGCCGTCAACCGCCACCTCGATGCCCTCGCACGGCAGATGAGTCTGTACGCCGCGACGGAAAGCCTCCCCAAGGCACTGGAGGTCGGAGAACGGCTCAGGTCAGAGACCACCCGCCTGCGGGGAAGCGACTGGCCTGGCCTGCCGCAGATCGACACCTATCTCTGCCGCCTTCGCCAGGACCTGGGCTGATGGGCCGTGGCGTCTTCGGCTCCGTCGGCGCTGACGCGTAGGGTGTCTTCGGCTGTGAGGAACGTTTCCGGCATATCTTTGGACCCTCCTGCCGAGTCTCGTCCTCTACGAAGAGTGATCAGCTGCTTGGCCCCTGCTTGCACCTCGGGCTGCCCGAATCACCTGCGTGCTCCGTCGCCTCCCCCACGTAGGCTCCTCATGGCCGGTCGTGGTGGACGGCCAGATGAGAGCGGAAGTATCACGTGTCCAGGGTGGGGGAACGCATGAGTGATTCGGTAACGCAACTTTCCAGACTCATTTGGTCGGTTTCGGACCTACTTCGCGGCGACTATAAAAGGTCCGAATACGGCAATGTAGTGCTGCCGTTCACCGTGCTTCGGCGCCTCGACTGCCTCCTTACTCCCACCCGGAAGAAAGTTCTAGACACGGCAGAGAAGTTTGCGCTCCACGGCGGCCAGGATTCGAGCGCCATACTCCGGCATGCCTCCGGCCACCCCTTCTATAACACCAGCCGCTTCACTCTGGCGGACGTCGTCACTGATCCGCAAATGACTGAGCGACTCCTGCTCGACTATGTGCGCGGCTTTTCCCAAAACATCCAGGACGTCTTCGAGCGCTTCGGGTTCGGCATCACGGTGAAGCGCCTGACCGAATCCGATTTGCTATACCACACCGTCGCTCGATTCCAGCACCTGGATCTGGGGCCGGCTCTCTCAGTCCACGAGATGAGCCTCATTTTTGAGGATCTGGTAGGCCGCTTCGGCGAGCACGCGAGCGAGACCAGTGGCGAGCACACCACGCCTCGCGATGTCAGCCAGCTCATGGCCGCCCTCGTCATGGAGCCCGATCTGGGGCAACTCGCAGCTCCCGGAGTGATCAGGACGATCCACGATCCTGTCTGTGGCACCGGCGGCTTGCTCGGTGAGGCGGCAGACCGCATCACCGAAATCAATCCCGAGGCTCGTGTCCGCTTGTCCGGGCAGGAACTCAACCATGAGAGCTGGGCAATCGCCTACTCCAGCATGCTGATGAGTGGACGCGACCCGGAGCGGATGGCATGGGGAAACGTTCTTCGTGAGGACAGATTCACAGGGGAACGATTCGACTACCTGCTGGCCCATCCCCCGTTCGGCATCGATTGGAAAAAGGTCGAGGAATACGTCCGCACCGAGCACGATTACGACGGGCATCAAGGTCGTTTCGGTGCCGGACTTCCTCGTATCAACGACGGATCCCTGCTGTTCCTCCAGCACATGCTCTCGAAGATGAAGCCTGTGGACGAATCCGGCCGCGGCGGCAGCCGTATCGCGATCGCCTTCAATGGTTCGCCCATGTTCGCCGGCCCTGCTGGGTCAGGAGAGTCCGACATTCGACGGTGGATCGTCGAGAACGACTGGCTCGAAGGCATCGTCGCCCTGCCTGACCAGCTCCTCTCCAACACCGGCATCAACACGTACGTCTGGGTGCTCAGCAACCGCAAGCCCACCACCCGCCAGGGGCGCGTCATTCTCGTCAAGGCCCAGGACCACTGGCAGAAGATGCGCCAGTCCGTCGGCGGCAAGCGCAAGTACCTTGGCCCCGATCAGCTCACCGAGATCGTCAGGCTCTACAGCGAAGCCACATCCTTCTCTCCTTCCCCGACCCGATCCCAGCGCGACCACGTGCGCATCATTCAGAACGAGGACCTGCTCTATCGCCAGATCGTCATCGAGCGTCCGCTGCGACTGCGCTTCGAGCTCTCCGAGGAAGCCCTCGACCGGCTCGCCGCTCTGCGGCCAGTCCAGCGGACGGCTGACCCCGAGGCGCTACTCTCGGCACTCCGGGGACTCGTAGGTACGACATGGAAGACGAGCTCCGACGCACGCACAGCGCTGCGCCGTACCGTCGAAGCGGCCGGCCTGGCCTGGCCTGGCGGAAGCGCATTCGACAAGGCCGTTCGCAACGCGCTGGGTGTGCGCGACGACGACGGTGAGCTCCAGCAGCGGCGTGGGGCACCGGAGCCCGACGTTGAGTTGCGGAGCTCAGTCTCCCTGCCGTTCCACGAGGAACCAGCGGAGTACCTCCGTACTAAGATCCAGCCCCACACGCCCGATGCCTGGATCGACCCCGACCGGACTCGACTGGGATGTGAGATTCCGTCGACGCTCTTCTACGTGGCGGATTTCGACGGCCCCTTCGAACCACTGCAGAACTTTGCCCGATTGGAAACGGATAGGGTCAAACTGCACCGTCCGGCACCAGATGGAGAGGCACTGGCCCCGCCCAAGCATCTCACGGCACCACATCTGCACAGTGTTGACTCAGCGGTTGAACTTCCGGACGCGGAACTGGATGACTCCGAACTGGCCCCGTGCTCGGGCGGTGATCTCGTAGGTCGCATCGGCAACTGGAGGCTCCTCCCCGCGGGATTCGGCGACGCTGTCACCCCGTTGTTCGTGCTGCATCCGATGCAAGGCCGCGGCAGAGTGCTTTGCGAGTGGCTCAACTCCCGAAAGGACAGCGGCGCATTTCCGCGCGTCCGTGATCTGCTCGACACCCCCGTACCTGTGGACCTGGTCACCGACACAGCAGTCGACGACCTGCTGGAGGAGGTGCAGGAGGCACGCCGCGCCCTGCGGGCTGCGACCGAGGGCATCCTGCCGAACATCTTCTCCGGCAGCGAGACCCTGAGTGAGGAGATCCGAACCACCATAAGGTTCACCTCTCATGAGGCTCGGCTCGCGGGACAGCTGGTCCGGCCCTTCGATGACCCCATCTGGCGGGCGGAATCAAGCTACCCCTTCCACATGGCCGCTCTCGCCCGCCGCTACCGCGTCAGCACGCACCCGGCCGAGCGGAAGGACGGCTTGCTCAAGCTCGGTGAGGGCACCGCACGTACGCTGGGCATCCTTGCTCTGAGCGAACTCATCTCACACCACAACGGCTTCACGCGCTCTCTTCGCCAGCAGTTCCGCAACGGTGCAACTTTCGGCACCTGGCTCTGGCTCATCGACCGCTTCCTGGAAGAAGTGGGGACCCCTGTCTTGTCGGAACTGGCGGCTATCCGGGAACGTGACACGACGCGAGCGCTCCTAGAGGAGATCAAGGACTTCCGCAACCACTCCCACCATGCCCACGGCGTCCGCATGAACCACGAGATCGACGAAGACGTGGAGAAACTCGAACCACGCGTGGTTTCGGCCATCAGCTCGGTCAACTGGCTATCGGGTATCGAGTGGTACTGGGTCGAGCGCTGCGAGTACCTCGATGACTCCTCCTATCGCACCGCGGGCCTGCGGCTCCGCGGGAGCCATCCGAGTTGGGAACCATTCGAGCGGTCCACCACCTTCCCCCTACGGCCGGACCGGATCTACGTCGACAGCGACCCTTCCGGCCGGCCAGTCGATCTCTGGCCGTTGGCCATGGCAAGCCTCTGTCCGGACTGCCGGACGCGGGAGCTGTTTCTGATCAACCAGGTACGAGATGGGCAGGTGATCCTCCGCAGCCTGGAGGAGCACTCTCTGGAGATCCCGTACCGCACCTCGGAGGGGACTTGATCTCCTTCCTCAGCAGACCGATCACGGGGCTATGTCCAACGGCTGCTTCTCACGCCGCCGACACGACGGGCAGCGGCTCCGGTCAGACCGACTGCTCGTAGTTGACTCCGGGGCCGGTGCGAGGAACCGCCACAGCACTGGCCCCGCCATCCGGGCGGATCGCGAGTGATCACGGGCGTGACGACGTCGGTGGTTGGGAGCCAGCGGGGAGCCGGTCTGCACCTCGAGGCCCCTTGAGACTCACCCAGACCGTCCATGGCCAAGGTGCTGACCTGGGGGAATCCCCTTTGCGCAGGTGCCGATCTTGGGTGGACCTCATTCGGGACGAAGAGGTCGTGGGTTCAAATCCCGCCATCCCAACTTCGTAGTGGCAGGTCAGATCCACCTAGGTGACCACCCGAGTGACTGACTGAGCGACTGCGGCTTCGTGTGAGCCGGGCGGGCCCGGCCGTACCTGACCAGGCCCGGTCAGGTACGGCCGGGCCGGTCAGCGGGAGTCGCCTGAGGCGACCGAGACCTGCAGGCTGCCGTACTGCTCCATATGCTGCCAGCGCAGCCAGGAGCCGGCGACCGCCGTGCAGACGGACTGGATGACCACCAGGTACATCAGCTGGCGGTAGACGAGCTGCTGGAGCGGCAGGCTCCACAGCGGGCCGGCCTTCTCCCCGTCGAGCCGGAAGGAGTACAGGCCCATCAGGACCTGGACGCCGAGGAAGGCCAGCCACAGGCCGACGATCCGCACCGGGTCGAGGAAGATCAGCCCGTAGACGGCGAACACGTCCACGATCGGCGCCAGCAGTGGCAGCAGCACCTGGAACATCAGAACATCAGCAGGTGGAGGTGGCCCCGGCGGCCGAACTTGCCGGCCTGGCCGCGCTGCACGAGGGCCCCGCGGTGCTTCCACATGGCCTGGGAGGTGCCGTAGCACCACCGGTAGCGCTGCTTCCACAGGGCGCCCAGCGAGGCCGGGGCCTCGGTCCAGGCCTTGGCCCGCTCCTCGTAGACCACCCGCCAGCCGTCCCGGCACGGCGCCATCGTGAGGTCGGTGTCCTCGGCAAGGGTGGTGCCGCTCACCCCGCCCACCCGCATCAGAGCCTCGCGCCGGAACGCGCCCACCGCGCCGCGCACGGTCGGCATGCACTCGGCGAGGTCGAAGAGCCGCCTGTCGAGGTTGAAGCCGACCACGTATTCGATGTGCTGCCAACGCCCCAGCAGCCCGATGCGGTTGACCACCTTCGCGTTGCCCGGAACCGCGCCGACCCGGGGATCGGCGAAGGGCTGCACGATCAGCCGGACCACGTCCGGCTCGAAGACGGTGTCCCCGTCGACCATCACGAGCAGGTCGAACGAGGCGGCGGCGTTACGGGTGTTGGTCGGCGTATGTCCCGGTGACCGTCGCCGTCCGCCCCGAGGTGCTCTTGTCCACGGGCAGCAAGGATTCCAGCGGGGCGGCCGTGCGCTCGGCGGCCGACAGCGGGGCCGCCGCGTCCCGGTGGCTGTCGACGCGGTCCTCGAAGCGGCCGAGCTGCCAGGTCCCCATGAAGATGCAGAAGGGGACGGACTCTGGGTCGGCAGGATGTGCACCGCATCAGTGGTCGTTGCGCTCTTGCAGAGTAAGTTGGCGGCGGCTGTATGCCGCCGCGCAAGCGCTCGCCAGCGGTTGCAGAGCCTTGTGCTGGGAGCATCGCGCGCCATTCCATATTCCGTTGTGACGCTGGTTTGACGCACGGGTCCCGTCGCTAGAGTGGTGCGGCCCTCTGACCTGCTGTTTTGTCCTGCAGGTGCGTCACTACTTCTTTCCGATGACGCACCACGTGGAGTGCGTGGCGATCCTGGAGCCGGTCGTGAGGGGCGCCTGACCTGGTGTGCCCGGCGGTTTTTGAGGGGGTGCCGGGGCGGCCGCAGGGGTGGTGGGCGGTGCGGGGATGATCGGGTGCATGTTCGTCGCGTTCGTTTCCGTGGGTGCCTTGCTCGTCGTGCTCGGGTGTGCCGTGGTGCGGCCGTTCCGATAGGCCGAGGCGGTGTTTGCCGTGCCTGCCGCCGGGGTCGTGGTCGTCAGCGGGGCGATTCCGCTCGACGGTGTCCGCGAGGAGGCCGAGCGGCTGGGGCCGGTGATCGGGTTCCTGGCGGCCGCTTCGCCATCGCCTCGGCTGCCGCCGAGAGCCCCGGCCGCGGCGCGCCTCGCTGCCGGCCCTCCTCGGCACCGCGGCCCTGGCGGCCGTGCTCGCCAACCTGATCAACAACCTGCCCGCGGTGCTGGCGCTCGTACCGCTGGCCGCGCAGTCGGGCCCCGGGGCCGTCCTCGCCGTACTCCTCGGGGTCAACATCGGGCCCAATCTCACCTACGCCGGCTCCTTGGCCACCCTGCTCTGGCGGCGCATCGCCCGTCATCACGAACACGACGTCAGGCTCGGGCAGTTCACCCGTCTCGGCCTGCTCACCGTCCCGGCGGCGCTGGGTGCGTCGACCGTCGCCCTGTGGGCGTCCCTCCAGCTGAGCGGACCGTGACGTCGTGTCACGGGCGGGCGGGGAGCCGTCGTCCGTGGCGGCAGGCTCGGGCGGCGGCGAGCAGGTGGTGGATCTGGTGCCCGACCTGTGAGGCGTCCCGCAGCGGTGCCGGGAAGGGGAGGCGTACGTCGCGGTGGTTGCGGGCGTAGTCGCAGCGCAGCGTGATGCCGTGGCGGTCGAGGGCGAGGGGCTGGACGCGTACGACGTTGCGCAGCAGCCAGGGGTCGGTCAGCCGGGTCAGCTGGGTCACGATGTCCTGGTGGTCGTCGGCGAGGTGCGTCAGCAGGGCCGCCTCGTCGGTGGCCAGCGGGTCCGGCTCGGCGAGGACGAGCTCGTCCAGGCCGACGGCCGTGGCCTGTACGCGCGTTTCGAAGGTGGCGCGCGCGGTGTCGAGACGGAGGGCCGCCTCGTCGGCATCGTGGTCCGCCCCGTCGGGGGTGAGCCACCCGGAGAGGGTCACCCGGGCCCGGACGCGGTCGCGCACCGCGACGGGCGCGATGTCGGTGAACTCGACCAGCGCGGCTAGGGATCCGCGCGGCGCGCACGCGGCCTGCGCCGCCGGCAGGCTGTCGGCGGGCACGGTCAGCCGCACCTGGCCCCGCTCGTTGACGGAGTGGAGGCCGATCAGGTCGCAGCGGTGCCCGTTCGTGGTGACGGTCAGCGAGACCGCTCGGGCCATCACGGACCGGGTCCGTTCGGCGAGGGTCGGTTCGGCCGGGGGCAGGGCGGCAGCACTCATCAGGACCTCCATCAGGATCTCCATTAGGTTAGGCTTGCCTAAGTTAATGGATGGTGTGGCGTATGGCCAGCGCCCCCCGCTCAAGGAGTCCTGGGGTGCAGCGGGCAGTTGCCCGAGCGCGGGCGCGGGAGGACGGCCGGGCCCGCAGGCGGGGCCGGCGGAAGGCTCCAGGCCGCGCGGATGGCGGTGATCAGGGGGCGCGTGCTGTACGGGGACACCTCCAGCTCCTGGCGGACCTGGGCCAGCAGGTCGGGATCGCCGTCCGGATCCGGAGCCGCCGCCTCGCGGCGCCGGGACAGCCCCGGCGTCGCAAAGATCTCCAGCAGCGTGAGGGAGAAGAAGACGTAGGCCGAGGCCTCGTCGATCAGCTGGCGGGCCTCGGCCGGCACGGAGCCCGCCGCCGCGCCCAGGTGCCGGTCCAGGTCGTAGAAGGAGATGTGGGTGAGCGCCGTCCGGAGTTCGTCGTCGTGACAGGGGCAGCCGCGGCGCAGGTGGCCCATCAGGCTCCGGAACGACAGCAGCAGCTCGCTCGTCTCGGGAGTCCACTGCTGCTTGGCCAGCAGGGTGCGGAACCCCGCCATCGTGTCGGCCAGCTCCTCCAGGATCAGCCGGCGCGAGATCTCGGTCAGTTCGACGGAGTCCGTCTTGTCCTTGATCTCCATCACCCGCAGTCCGTAGCGGATCAGGTCCCGGGGGATCCCCCCGGAGAGCGAGTGGGTGAGCACCACGTACGGATCGGACAGCCCCGGGGCCCGGCGGGCCAGGATGGCCCTCGACTCGTCCAGGCTGCACGGCTGGACGTGGACGATGTCGTCCAGCGAGCTGTCGGTCACGCCCCGGTGCGGCAGCCCGCGGCGCACGAAGGACGCGCCGACGTCCTCCGCGACCGAGATGAGGTAGTGCACGTGCGGCACGCCCAGGATCGCCTTGATCTCGCTCAGGAACGCCAGCGCCTGGGTGTCGGATCCCAGCCGGTCCACCTCGTCGATCGCGATCACCACGCGGCCCTGCTGCGCGTACTGCGCGGCGGCGATGCGCGTCAGCAGCTCGCGGAAGTCGGTCACCAGCTCGGGGAAGTTGGGCGGCAGCGTGGACAGCGACGTCGTCTGCGCCGTCAGCAGCTGGGGCGCTCCGGCGGTGAGGGCCGAGGTGGCGGTCTGCAGGGTCTGGAGCCGGTACAGGTGGTTGCGGCACTCCGTGACGAGGGCGGGCTCCTTCCTCGGCAGGGACCACCCGGCGGCCTTGAGGAGCAGCACGCCGGTCAGGTAGCAGACGAAGCGCATCAGGTGCCCCGGGTCGGTGGCGATGCCGTGCACGACCGGCATGCGGTAGAGCAGGACCAGCACGCCGGCCAGGAGGACGGCCGCGAGCGGTCTGCGCACCTCGTCCTTGAGGACGAAGCGGGAGCCGATCCTGATCTCCAGGTCCTCGATGGCCGTCATCGTGACCAGTGCGAACGCGAGCAGCATCAGGCCGGCCTCGGCGGCGGAACCGCCGCCGCTCCTCGCGAGCCTGTGCATGTCGTCGTCGAAGAACAGGGAGGCGGGTGCCGCGACCATCAGGACGGTGCCCGCGATCACCCCCGCCGTGTACCGGGAACGCCCGGCCACGTACGCCAGCCTGTCCCAGCGGCGCAGCTGCCACAGGGCCAGTCCGGCGACGGTGACGGCCAGCGCCACCCCGGTTTCGTGGCCGCGCCACACCTCCTGGGCCAGCGTGGTGGCCCGGTCGAGGTGCCGGGAGCCCCGGCCGCGCAGGGACGGCCCGTACTGCTCGACGAGGGAGCGGGCGGTGGCGGCGAGGCCGAGCACGACGAGCGCACCGGCCGGGAGGGCGAAGGCGAGGTGCCGGGCCAGCCGGCCGGCGGCCGGGAGGACCCGCCGGGCCGCGCGGCGGAACGGCGACAGGCGGGTGAACTCGGGGACGTCGTAGCCCTCTTCCTCCAGATAGCGCTCGCAGAGCCTGATGTGGAGCGAGAGGAGGAACTCGTACGGTGCGTAGGTGGCCGGCGCCTGTACGAGGACGGCGAAGTCGGCCTCGTCCGCGCTGGTCTCCAGCAGCGTGGACTTGCCGGCGCCCCGAGGCCCGCTGACGGCGATCGTGCCGTTCTCCAGCTGCGCCACCTTGCGGGCCAGGCGCCGGGCCGCTTCGCCGTCGACCACGTACTGCCGGTTGCGCGGCGAGCGCAGGCCCTCGTAGCTGTCCGGCAGGAGCAGGGAGTCGTGGTCCTCGCCCAGGAGCGCTTCGACCACCCGGTCGACCAGCGGGCCGACGCCGTGCGACTGGAGGTCGCGCCGCCAGATCCGGGCACGGGAGTCGGCCCGGGCGCGCGCGGCGAACACCACCGGCTGGAGGGTCAGTTCGGACAGGTTGTCGCGGACGTGCATGCGCCACACGGGGTGGCGGCGGATCGCGAGAGCCGTGACGGCGGGCAGCAGGAGGCTCGCCGCGGCGTACGCCCACGGCGCGAGGAACGCCATCAGCAGGGCGAACAGCAGCACTCCGAGGAGCAGCGCCGTCTCCGGGGCCGGCCGGTCGTGGTGGTAGGCGCGCCGCAGCCGGGTGCGCTCGTACCGGCCGAGCGACCGGCGGAAGCGCTCCAGCGTGCCGCGGCAGGGGTCGAGGGCCCGCCGGACGTTGGCCTCGGTCAGCAGCACCGCGCGGACGTTGTCCGCGGTCGCAGCGGGCCGCCTGCCCAGCCGCCGGGTGACCGGGGGCTCGGCCAGGCAGGCGTCGACGGCGTCGCGGTACACCTCCGCTTCCCGTTCGCTCTCGAAGTGGTCGGCGACCTGCCAGTGGGCTGGCCTGCGTCGTGCCGGCATGGGGTGGGGCGGCCTTTCAGGAGGTGGTCGGCGACGATGCCCGGACGTCTTCCAGGCGGCGCCGCGATATGCGGGTCCCCGCTTTGTGCTTGGTACGGAACAACGCCTCCAGGCCGGGTTCGGAGGCGTGCCGCGTGCCGTAGGTGACCGCGGGCGCCCCGCCGTCGTCCAGGAGCCGCGCGATGCAGTGGGCGAGCGTACGGGGGCCCGAGCCGCCGTAACCCCAGGACAGCCCCGGCGCGTCCATGCTCGGGGCCGGGTAGAGCACGCCGTCCTGCGTGCGCACCCAGACCGGGTCGTCGAGGATGACCTCCTTCAGCACGGACCCCGCGGGGAGTTGTTTGGGCGCGTTCCCGTGGTAGGTGATCTCCCGGCGGTCGCTGAACATGAACTTCCCCCGGGACGCCACGACGGGGCTTCCCGTGACCGGGTCGACGAAGGTGCCGACCGTTTCCCCGGAGCCCTCCTGGAGGAAGTGGACGGCGGTCGGATCGACCCTGCGGAGCCGGTTGATCCACTCGGCCGCCGGGCGCGTGGCCCGCTGCCGGACCACGTGGAAGCTGCCGCCGAACGGCAGGTCGCTGCTCCCGCTCCACATGCTGATCTGCTCGAGGCAGGCCAGGGCCGCGTCGTCCGTACGCTCGCACAGTTCGGCGAGGCCGACGGCGACCACGTCGTCCGGGGCCGTCTCCGCCGGTCCCGGATCCGCCGGATCCGGGAAGGCCGGGAGCACCATGGCCGCCCGCTGGGCAGCGCGACGGAGGCCGAGTGCGCCGTCGGCGTCGGCATGGTCGCGCAGCAACTCGACCTCGCCGAGGACTCCTTCGACGCCGCCGGCGCGGATCCGCCGGCCGAGGGTGAAGCAGGCCTGCCGCAGCGGCGTGCCGGGCGGTTCCGAGCGGGCCAGGTCGTACAGGGGCTCCCAGGAGGGCCAGGTGACCACCTCGACCGGCACGGGCGCGTCGCCCGGCCGCCAGGCCGTCAGGTGGGAGGGCCGGCGCAGCCCGGAGGGCCACCAGGGCACGGGGCCGCCGACGTGGGCGGACAGTTCCTGCCACGACGGGTGGTACGGCAGGTCGGGGCGGGCCCGGTCGGCCGCCCGGAGCTCGGGCCCGTCGAGGTCGTAGCCGTGCTGGACGATCACGACCGTGCCGACGTCGCCGAGGCACTTCAGGGCGTGCCCGGGGGCGAAGGCCTGGTGGCGCGGGTACACCACGGCCACGACGCCGCGGCCGGTCTGCCACACCCCGGCGAAGTGCTCGCCGACGTGGACTCCGTCGTGGAACCCGTCGTCGTCCCGGCTGATTCCGCCGCCCCCGCCGCCCCCGCCGCCCGCGCCGCTCTCACCGGTGTGGTACCGGCCGCCGAGGTAGCGGGGACCGCCGGGAGAGCCGGTGCCCGGGCGGAGCAGTTCGGGTGTCGCGCCGGCCAGTTCCGGATGCGTACGGGCCAGCCAGCGGGCGAAGCTCTGCCACGACCACGTCGCGACCCCGTCCCCCTGCCGGGGCTCGACCGCCGCGAGCATGTCCGGCCGCGAGCTGATGCACCGCCAGGTTTCCTCCGACAGACCGAAATGCTCCCGGATCCCGGCTTCCGTCAGGTACTCCGACAGGTATTCCAACGCGCGTCCCCCTTCACCCCCGCGCACCTCCGCGCACCGCCCGGTCGGCCGGGCGGACGGTGCCGTTTCCATCATGGGGGATGCCTCTGACAGCGGGGGCGCGTGCGGCGCGGGCGCAGCGTGCGGTCAGAGCCGGAGCTTGAAGCCGATGTGCGAGCCGGTGAAGCCGAGGCGCTCGTAGAAGCGGTGGGCGTCGGGGCGGGCCGCGTCGGAGGTGAGCTGCACCAGGCTGCAGTCCCGGCGGGCGGATTCGGCGACGGCCCACTCGATCAGGGTGGCGCCCAGGCCGTGGCCGCGCTCCGAGCGGTGGACGCGGACGCCCTCGATGAGCGAGCGCGTCGCGGCCGTACGGGAGAGGCCGGGGATGATCGTGAGCTGGAGGGTCCCGACGACCTCGCCCGCCCGGTCGGCCACGACGACCAGCTGGTTCGGGTCGTCGCGGAGCCGGGCGAACGCGGCCAGGTAGGGCGAGAGATCGCCCGGAGTCTCGCGGGTCGCGCCCAGCTCGTCGTCGGCGAGCATGGCGACGATCGCCGGGATGTCCTCTTGCGCCGCCGGGCGGATGTCGATCCTGGTCATGGGGCGCATGCTATCCGGGCGCCCGTCAGGGGGCGGGAGGGTCCGGCCGGCGCAGCGCCACCGCCGCGCAGTGCCCCTCCGGGACCAGGACGTCCGTCACGGACCAGCCGTGCAGGGGCGCGGGCCGGGGCCCCGAGCCGAGGTAGTCGGCGGCCGGGTCCTCGGAGAGGCCCACGCCCAGGCCCTTCAGATACGCCTCCTTGCGGGTCCAGACCCGGGTGAAGGCGAGGGCGCGTTCGGAGGCCGGCAGGGCGGCCAGTTCCGCCGCCTCGCGCGGATGCAGGACGTCCGCGGTCTCCGCGACCGTGTGCAGGGGCGGTACGGCCTCCACGTCCACGCCGACCGGGGTGGTCGCGAAGGCCAGCAGGCTGAGCCCGTCGCAGTGGGACAGCGAGAAGTGCAGTGCGTCTCCCGGGAGTACGGGACGGCCGTGCGGCTCCCCGCAGCCCGGGCAGGGGGCCCGGGAGACGGTGACCCCGCGGGGCGGCATGCCGAGGTACCCGCCGAGGAGGCGGCGCAGGCCGACGTGGGCGCAGAGATACGCGTCGCGGTCCGCGGAGTGGAGGAACTCCGCGGCACGGGCCAGCTCCTGCCGGTCGAGGACCCCCGGTGCGTGCCGGGCGGCCGTGACCCGGTGCGTGGCGGTGTCCACCAGCCACACCTGCGGTGTGCCCGGGTCCAGGCGCGAGACCGGGGGCGGTGCGACGTACACCACGGCCGGCGGCGCGGGTGCCGCAGGGAGGGGCGCCAGGGGTACGGGAGTCAGTGCGGGAGTGAGGGATGCGGGTGTCGGCGCGGGAGTGAGGGATGCGGGTGCCGGCGCAACGGGACTCAGTGCGACGGGAGTCGGGGCGGCGGGCGTGATCAGTTCGTGCATGTCGTCAACCTCACACCGTGGCAGGGGTGTTGTCGGGAACGGGTTCGGGGGTGGCAGCGGCAGCGGTTGCGGCACCGGCCTCCCCGCCGGCGTCGGCGGGGCTGCGCAGCGCGCACAGGGCCGCCAGCGGGGACAGGCAGGCCACCGCGCCGCACAGCAGCCAGGTGTACTGCACCCCGAGGCCCAGCGAGATGCTGCTGAACAGGGCGATCGAGACCGGTGCCGTACCGATGCCGGCCAGTGCGAGGGTCGACATCGCGGCGCCCATCTTCGCCTCGGGTGCGGCCTGCTGATAGACCGTCACCATCGCCGGGCCGTTGAGCCCCGACAGCAGGCCGACGGCGGCGGCCACGGCGGCCAGCGAGGCCACCGAAGGCATCAGCGCCATCACGAGGATGCCCGCGGCGAGCCCGGCCCCGGTCACCACCAGCCGTACGAACAGCGGGATCCGGTGGGCGAACGCGGCGCCCAGGGCGCTGGAGCCCAGCGCGCCGGCACCGAAGCACGCCAGGACCACGCCGACCGCGCCCACGCCCCAGCCGCGCTGGGACACCAGCAGCGGCAGGGCCACCTCCGCCGGCCAGCTGAAGGCGAGGTCCATGCAGAACGAGGTCGCGAACATCCAGCGCAGCCGGGGGTGCGCCGCCAGCAGCCGGAACCCGTCCCCGGAGCGGCGCAGCAGCGACACCCCGGGCTCGCGGCGCGGCCGGGTGAAGCCGCGGGTGACGTACGCGGCGCAGGCCAGCCAGATCGCGCAGCCGGCGGCGGCCGCCGCCATCGCCACCCACAGGTGGCCCACGGTGATCAGCCAGGCGCCCGCGGGTGCTCCGGCGATCGGCGCGACGCGCAGCACCATGCCGTAGAGGGAGTTGGCGCGGGCCAGGTGCTCCCGAGTGGCGAGGTGCGGCATCAGCACGCCGGACGCGGGCCCGGCGAGGCCCAGCAGGGAGCCCTCGATCACCGCGACCACGGCCAGCGGCCACAGCCGGTCGGTCCCGGCGACCACCAGCGCCCCGGCAGCCAGTACGACCAGCCGCGCGGACGTGGCGCGCAGCAGGACGACCCGGGGGCCGAGCAGGTCGGCCACGGCGCCCCCGAAGATCAGCATCAGGGCCCGGGGGACGGTCGCCGCGAGCATGAGGAGGGTGACCGCGGTGGTGCCGCCGATCTGTACGGCGGTCCAGTTCATGGCGATGAGCAGCGCGAAGCTCCCGCCCTGGACGGAGGCCTGACCGCCCACCAGGGCGCCCACTTTGCCCCAGTGCACGGTGGCCGGGCGGGCGGTGCCGGGCGGGCCCGCCGGGGATGTCGTAGCCATGGAGCACTCTTTCTCTGAGAGATCGGTCGGGAGGAGCGGCGGCAGGGGAGCCGGCGCGTCAGGACGGGCGGCAGCGCACGCGGAGGCGGGCCGTGCCGGTGCCGCCGCGCAGGGCCGATTCGACGGCGAGCGCGGCCGCCCGGCGCTCGGCCGCGGCGAGGGCGCGTGCCTGGCGGGGCGTGCGGGGGGCGGCGGAGTCCGTACGGAGCTCCAGCCGGCCGCCCAGGTAACCGCGCCCGGCTGCGGCCAGCGTGCGCGCCGCAGCGGCACAGGCCGCCCCGGCCCGCTCGGGGTGCACGGTCACGACCGGCAGCTCGTCCAGCGAGAACCGGGCGCGGACCGTGCCCCAGCCGCTGTCCGCGGCGGTACGGGGCGCGCCCGCCGGGCGCCCCGGGGCCGGAGCCCGGCGCGGCCGGACGGCGCCCGCGGCGCCCGGCCGCCGTCCGGACGCCGCCCGGCGGGCCGGGCCCGCCGGGCGGACCGGGCGGACCGGGCGTATCGGGGGCGCCGGGGGTGTGGTGCCGGTCGGGGGGACCGGCGTCGGGGGAACCCGCGTCGCGGGGGCCTGCGGGTGCGACGAGTGGGCCGGGCGGGCCGGGTGTATCGGGCTCGCCCGGGGGGCCGGGGTTCCCGGGCTCGGCGGGCGCGTCGCGGTCTCCCGGCGGGCTGGAGCGGCCGTGGCGGTCGGGTGGGCCCGGGCTGCGGGTTCCGGCCGGCGCGCCGGGTCCGCCGGGCGTACCGGGTCCGCCGGGCCGGCCGGGTGCGAGGGGCTCGCCAGGGGATGCGGGATTCCCGCGCGGGGCGGGCGGTTCCGGGGCGCCGGGCGGGTCATGAAGGTGTGCCCGGGGTCGTCGTCGCCGTCGGGTGCGACGACTGCGCGGAGGGCGCGGCGGCAAGGCCCGGCCACCACAGGTCCTCGGCGCCGAGGGAGCCGGCGCTGTACTTGCCCAGCGCGCTGATCAGCAGCCGCGCCTCCAGCGCGAGCGCCTCGGCCAGGCGTACGAGCCCCCGCTCCGGGTCCTCGTCCACCGCGATCAGCGCGGCGCGGCCGAGGCCCACGGCCCGGGCTCCGAGGGCGAGCGCGCGTACCGCCCGGCCGCCCTCCCACATACGCCCCGTCGCCAGCAGGCAGCCGTCCGGACCGCCCGCGGCAGCCCGGTCCGCGGAGATCCGCCGCAGGCACTCGGCGAGGCTCAGCCCCACCTGGTCGAGGAAGACCCGCGGCGCCCAGCCCGTGCCGCCCTCCGCCCCGTCGACGGTGACGGCGTCCGCGCCGGCCCCCCAGGCCGTCGCCGCCGCCGCGGCGACATCGCGGCCGGGGTGGAACTTCACCCAGGTCCGGGCCTTGGGGAAGTTGTTGCGCATGAAGCGCAGCTGCTGGCGGACGATCTCCTCCGTGAACGTGCCCGGCGTCGCACACCGCAGCCGGTGGCCGGCGTCGTCGTCACCCGCCCCGAGCACGTCCCGTACGGTGAACCGCCCCGCCAGCCGCTCCGCCTCGGCCCGGTCCACGACCGTCATCCCGCCCAGGCCCGGCTTCGCGCCCTGGCCGGTCTTCAGCTCGAAGGCCAGCCGCCCCGACTCCAGCAGCGGCCGGGTCCCCGGGTCGCTGTAGACGAGGTTCCACACCTCCGAGTCGGCGTCCTCCGTCGACTGCTGCACCACCACGCCGCCGACCCCGTCCGGGACGGCCTCCGTGTACGCGCAGATCCGCGCCAGCAGCGCCGACCGCACCCCGTCCGACCGCACCCCGTCGTCCGACCGCACCCCGTCCGACCGTCGGTCCGCCGCTCCGGGCCGCCGGTAGCCGTGCACGGGAACCATGTTCTCGCCGATGACCATGGGGATGCCCAGCCGCGCAGCCTGCCGGCTCGCCGCCACGCCCAGGTCCCCGCTGCCCGCCCGGGTCGAGCCGAACGCCGAGAGATACAAGGGCAGTTCACTCGTGAAGCCGCCGACCGCGGTCCGCAGGTCCACGTCGTCGTGGCCCGGCTCGCGGCCCAGTTCGATGAGCTTCTCCAGCCGCCGCGGCATGAACACCGGCGGTACGATCCGCGCCCGGTCCAGCTCGTCGGGGGAGGCGGTGGCCGCCGCGTCCTGGCCGTACAGCTCCTCGCCGTACCCGCCCGCCGCCGGGAACACCTCGGCGGTGCCGTTGCGGGCCCGTGCGCGCACTGCGCGCTCCGGGAACCCCGCCGCCCGCAGCCCGCTCACGGCGCCACCACCCCGGGGAGCTTCGGGTACGCGCTGACCTGCCACAGCGCATCGAGGCCGGTCAGGAAGCGGACCAAGCGCTGGAGGCCCATCCCGAAGCCCGCGCTGGACGGGATTCCCTCGCGGGCCAGGTCCAGGTACCAGGCGTACTTGGCCGGGTTCTCGCCGCTCTCCCGCATCCGCGTCACGATCGTGGCGTAGTCTGCCTCGCGCTCGCTGCCGCTGACCAGTTCGCCGTACCCGCCGTGGGCCAGCAGGTCGAAGTTCCGCAGCACGCCCGGGTTTTCGGGGTCCTCGCGGTCGTAGAAGCCGCGCGAGCCCTTCGGGTAGTCGTTCACGAAGAACGGCCGGTCGGCCTCCAGGGACAGGATCCGCTCGCCCGCCCAGTCGATCTCGGCGTCCGGGCTCTGCGGGTGGCCCTGCCCGGTCAGGCGGGCCACGGCCTCCTCGTGCGTGCAGGAGTCGAACTTCCCCGACCGCAGCTCGGCGAAGTCCAGCTCGTCACGGCCCAGTTCGCGCAGCACCTCGGGAACGGCCGTGCACACGTGCTCGACGATGTGGGTCAGCATGCCGGCCGCCACGTCCTGCGCGTCCGCCCGGCCGGCGCCTGCGATCTCCACGTCGATCTGGTGGAACTCGACCAGGTGACGGCCGGTCCCGGCCGTCTCCTCCGGCTCCACGCGGACGTTCGGGGCGATGTAGAAGAGCTTCGGGAAGCCGCGCAACGAGGCCTGCTTGTACAGGATCGCGCTCGTCATCAGCTTGTACGGGTGCCCGTAGTAGTCCACGTCGAGGGCCTTGGCGCCGCGCCCGCCCGGGTCGGTCACCGGGCCGATCAGCGGCGGCAGCAGCTCGGTGAACCCCTGTCCGCGCAGGAACTCGCGGGCCGCGTACAGGGCTTCCTGCTGGACCTGCATCGCGGCGCGCAGCCGGGGCGAGCGAAGGTGCTCGCCGAGGGGCGGCGGCAGCTGGGCGGGGGACTGTTCCATGACTACTCCCGTTCCGGGACTCAAAAGAAGGTGCAGAGAAGGTGTGGGGAAGGGCAGGGCAGGTGTAAGCAGGAGGGGCGGGCAGGCGCGGGGCGCCGGCGGCTCACCCGACGGGCGCGGACACGGCCGCGGGCAGGGGCACGGGCGCGGATGCGGCTGCCGGTACGGGTACGGGCGCGGCTGAGCGGTCGGGGGCCGGCGAGGGGCCGGGCGCCGGGGCCGGCTCCGCGTCGAACCGGGCCGCGACGCCGTGCACCGCCGCCAGCAGCCCGTCCGAGGTCAGCGCGGACCGGGCGCCCGCGACCAGCGTCGGCGCCACCGGCATCCCACCGGCGTCCGACCAGCGCAGCCGCCCGCCCGCGTCGACGAAGCTGCGGGAGCGGCCCGCGTTGTCCGGGTGCAGGCAGTACGGGACGTCGAGGTAGCCGCGGGCGAAGGCGGTGCGCAGCGCCCGCCCGGTGTCCGCGCTGATGTCGAGGACCGCCTCCACGAACGCACGCGCCTCCGCGTACACCTCGCTGTCCTCGTGGCCCTCGCCGCCGCCGGTCACCGGCCCGTCCGTGAGCACCGCCGTCGACGCGGCCGTCTCCAGGGCGCGTACGTTCTCCTCGACGGTCGGGATGCGGTGCGCCTCCGCGGCCGTCTTGACGATGAGCCGGTGCGCCCCGGACCGGACGGCGAGCCGCGCCGAGGCCTCCAGCAGCCGGACCGCGCCGTGAGCGGTCCGCGGATAGACGCCCATGTACGTGTACAGCACCACGTGCCGGTCGACGTCGGCCGGCAGGAACTCCGCGGCCAGCCGGCGCAGGGCCCGTACCGCCTCCTCGTCCTGAGCCGGGTCGGTCTGCTGCGCGTAGCTCAGCGAGACGCTGCGGATGCCGTGCTGGACGAAGAACAGTCCTTCCAGCAGGCTGATCGCGACCAGCAGGCCGGGCGGGCAGAGCTGGCCCAGCATGCAGCCGCCGAAGCTCTCCAGGTGCGGCACCCGGGGGGCGGGGACCAGGGAGGCGAGCAGCTCGCAGCCCCGGGCCCAGTTGTCCACCGACTCGCGCAGCGGCGTCCGCCCGTACGGCAGGCAGTACGAGACCGGGCCGCCCTCGGTGGCGTCCAGCCCGGCCGCGGCGAGCGAGCGGATGATCGACTCGGGCCGCGAGGAGCCGTGCCGGACCTGGACCGGGAACGTCTCGTCGAGGACCCCTTCGAGGAGCCCGCGGGTCCGGGCCGCGGGGTGCGTCGCGATGGGGTAGCCGTTCAGCGGCACCCCCTCGGCGAGCGAGGCGCGGGCGGCGTCCTGATCGCCGACGCGCGTGTAGCTGTCGATGGTCAGGGTGCCGACGGTGGTGGCCGCGGCGGCCTTGGTCCGCTCCAGCCCGGTCCGCATCCGGACCGGGTCGCAGAACCCCATGCGCGGCTGGACGACGAGGCGGCCGGCCGCGGCGGCCTCCGCGACGAAGGCGCCGAACGAGGGGGCGGGCGAAGGGGCGGATGCGGGGGCGGACGCGGGGGCGGACGCGGCCCCGCGGGGCCCCGGCACCCGCGCGGGCGCGGTGAGGGTGGCGCTGCTCATGCCGTGGCCCGGGCGGGCGGCAGCTCCGCGGAGAGCGCCGACAGATCGGTCACGAAGGTCTCCAGTGCGCTCACGTCCCCGTCGTCGAAGACCGCGTCGCAGCCGGCCTCCTGGAGCTGCGCGGCCCGCTCGGGGTCGCGGCTGCCGGCGACGCCGAGCTTGCCCCCGATGACCACGGGGACCCGGCCGAGGCCGGGCTCGTGCCGCAGCCGCCGGACGGCCGACAGGCCGTCGCGGTAGCCGTGGCCGTTGACACTGCTGATGACCACCAGGCCCGGCGCGTGCTCGTGGCACGCCCCGGCGAGGAGGTCGTCCGTCACACACGGGCCGAGGTTGACGACCCGGTGCCCCAGCTCTTCCAGAAAGAGCTGCAGATAGACCAGATTCCAGGTGTGGGAATCCGATGCGGTGCCGGTCAGCAGAATCTTCATGGCTCAAAAATATGTGCGCAGGAAGAGCGTCAGGGGAAGTTCGGGCGGCAGAAACGGGGAAGTGTTCCGGGCGGGTAGGGGAATAGAAAAGGCCGTGTCCCGCAGTGGACTGCGGGACACGGCCTGGGGTGAGGAAAGGGCGGCGCCAGGCGTCAGGCGCAAGGCTGCGCTACGCGTACTGGGCGATCAGGCTCTTCGGGCGGATGTCCGTCCAGTTCTGCTCCACGTACTCGAGCGCCTCCGCGCGGCCGGCGTCGCCCAGAACGACCGTCCAGCCTGCGGGTACGGCCGCGAAGGTCGGCCACAGGGAGTGCTGTCCCTCGTCGTTGACCACGACGTGGAAAGTGCCCTCGGTGTCGTCGAACGGGTTCGTCATGACTGGCTCCTCGATTCCATCGATTCCATTGCTGATTTCAGCGAAGCGGGTGTGTTCAGTTTTTCGGCGAGAATGCGGCCGATGTGCGCGAGAGGTTCGGGCTCGGTCATCCGCAGGTGCTCGGCATCGACCGAATGGTTTTCCAGCGTGCCTTCGATGAAAGGCAGCCAGGAATGTGCGAGTTCGTTTTCGGATTCTCCCGGGCGGTACGCCGTGAAGAAGACGGCGTCCGTGTCCACCGGCCGGGGGACGTAGCGGGCCATGAGGTCCGCATGGGTGCGGGAGGCGTGTGCGACCGCCCGGAGCTCGGCGTCCGTGAACCCGGCCAGCAACGGATCGAGCACCGGATCGAGCGCAGGATCGAGCGCAGGATCGAGCGCAGGATCGAGCGCCGCGTCGGGCCCCTGTTCCGGCCCCTGCGCAGCCTCCTGCTCCGCCTCCTGTTTCGCTTCCGCGCCCCGGGCCCCGGCCTGTGCGTGGAGGCGGCTGCCCGGACCGGTCTGGTGCACGTCCATCAGGCCGAGCAGCTCCACGCGCTCGCCCAGCTCCGCCAGCCGCGCCGCCATCGCGTGCGCCACGGTGCCGCCGAAGGACCAGCCCAGCAGCCGGTACGGACCCCACGGCTGCACCAGCCGGATCCGCTCGACGTATTCGGCGGCCATCTCCTCGACGCTGCGCGGCGCGTGACCCGGCTCGCTCAGCGCCCGGGCCTGGAGCGCGTACAGCGGCTGCTCCGCGCCGAGGTGCCGGGCGAGACCGGCGTACGACCAGCCCACGCCGGTCCCGGGGTGTACGCAGAACAGCGGCCGCTGCGTCCCCCGCGTGCTCAGCGGCAGCAGGACGCCCATGGCGCTGCCGTGCGCACCGGCGTCCGCGGGGTCCTCGGAGGCCCGCAGCAGGCCCGCGACGGTCGGCGTGCGGAACAGGTCGCGCACCCCGCGCTCCACCCCCAGTACGGTCCGCATCCGGCTCACCAGCCGCACCCCGAGCAGCGAATGGCCGCCCAGCGCGAAGAAGTTGTCGTCGATGCCCACGTCCGGTACCCCGAGGATCTCGGCGAACAGGCCGCACAGCACCTCCTCGCGGGCGTTGCGGGGGCGCCGCCCGGCGGCCGCCGGGCGCTGCGCCGGGGCGGGCAGGGCCTTGCGGTCCGGCTTGCCGTTGACGGTCAGCGGGATCGCGCCGAGCACCACGATCGCCGACGGCACCAGATGGGCGGGGAGTTCGGCGGTGGCGGCGGCGAGGAGCTCGGCCTGCGTCACCGATCCGCCCGCGCGCGGGACCACGTAGCCGACCAGCCGCTTCTCACCCGGCCGGTCCTCACGGACCGTCACCACAGCCTGTCCGACGGCCGGGTGGCGGGCGAGCACCTCCTCCGTCTCGCCGGGTTCGATCCGGAAGCCGCGGAGCTTCACCTGGCCGTCCGCCCGGCCCAGGAAGCGCAGCTCGCCCTCCGGGGTCCAGCACACCAGATCCCCGGTGCGGTACATCCGCCCGCCGGCCGCGCGACCCCCGTCGGCGGAAGTCCCGCTGTCCGTGGCGTGCGCGCCGAACGGGTCCGGGAGGAACCGCTCCGCGGTCAGCGCCGGGCGGCCGACGTAGCCGCGAGCCACATGGGATCCGGCGATGTACAGCTCGCCCGGCACCCCCACCGGCACCGGCTGCAGCCACGCGTCGAGCACGTAGCTGCGGGTGTTGTCCATCGGCCGGCCGAGGTGCACCCCGTCCAGCTCGCGCCGGTCGAGCCCGAAGCGCTGGTTGTGCGAGGCGAACGTCGTCTCCGTGGGGCCGTACGAGTGCACCAGCACGGTGTCGGGGCAGTGCTCCAGCACCCGCTGCAGCGCGGTCGGGGAGGCCACGTCACCGCCGGTCCACACCTCCCGCAGGAGCCGCAGGGTGTCCAGGCCCTCGTCCGCCATCACGTGGAACAGCCCCATGGTGAAGTAGGCGGCGGTGACCTCGTGTTCGCGGATCGTGCGGTCCAGCTCCGCCACGTCCGCGCCGTCCCCCGGCGCGATCACCAGCCGTCCGCCCAGCAGCAGCGGGACCCACAGCTCGTACGTCGACGCGTCGAAGCCGATCGCGGAATGCACCAGCATCCGCCGGTGGTTGGCGGCGTTCCACTCGCGGTCCGCGGCCAGCTCTGCCACGTTGTGGTGGGTGACCCCGACGCCCTTGGGGCGGCCGGTGGACCCGGAGGTGAACATCACGTACATCAGGGCCTGTTCGGGGACCGGGATGCCCGGCGCCGTGTCCGGGGTGCCCGCCGGCGCGGGGGAGTCCGCGGCCAGGACCGGGATGCCTTCGGCCCGTACCGCACCGGCCACCGCCCCGTCCGGGCCGTCCGCGCGGCTGCCGTCCGTCAGGAGCACCGAGGCCCCCGAGTCCGCCAGCATCATCCGCACCCGGGCGTCCGGCAGCCGCGGGTCGAGGGGGACGTACGCGGCGCCGCACTTGAGGGCGGCGAGCGCCGCCACCAGCAGCAGCGGGCTGCGGTCAAGCAGCACCCCCACCGCACCGCCCGGCCCCACTCCGGCCGCCAGCAGCCGGTGCGCGAGCACGTTGGACCGCGCGTCCAGCTCGGCGTACGTCAGCGACTCCGGGCCGAAGGCCACCGCGACCGCATCCGGGGTGCGCCGGCCTTGCTCCGCCAGCAGCTCGTGCACCGGGCCCCGGCGCGGCGCGGAGACCGCCGTGTCGTTGTAGGCGGTCAGCAGCCGGTGCTCCTCCTCCGCCGTGAGCAGGCCGATCGCGCCGATCGGCTGCTCCGGGTCCGCGGCCGCGGCCGCCAGCGTGTCGCCCAGGTGCCGGGCGAGCAGGGCGGCGGTCGCCGCGTCGTACAGGTCGGTCGCGTACTCCAGGCCGCCGGAGAGCCCGGCCGGTCCGCCGTCGGCGTCCCGGGCCTCCCACAGGGCCAGCGTCATGTCGAACTTGGTCGAACGGCTCTCGACGGGCACCGCGGTCCCCGCCAGGGCCGAGTCCGCGACGTCCGCCGCGTAATCGTGGTGCAGCTGTACGACTACCTGGACGAGCGGGTGGTGCGCGGTGGTCCGGCGCGGGTTGAGGTGCTCCACGAGCCGGTCGAACGGCACGTCCTGGTGGGCGTACGCCGCCAGGTCCGCGTCCCGGACCCGGTGCAGCAGCTCACGGAAGGACGGGTTCCCTGAGGTGTCGGTGCGCAGCACGAGCGTGTTGACGAAGAAGCCCACCAGACCGCTCAGCGCCTCGTCCTCGCGGCCCGCCGTCATCGTGGCCAGCGGCAGGTCCGTGCCCGCGCCGTGCCGGGTCAGGGTCGCGGCGAGCGCCGCCTGCACCACCATGAACAGCGAGGCGCCGCTCTCCCGGGCGAGCCGCGCGAGCGCCCGGTGCGTGCCGGCGTCGACCGCAAGCGGGGCCAGGGCACCGCGGTGCGAGGCCTCGGCGGGCCGGGTGCGGGCCGCGGGCAGTTCGAGCACCGGCGGGGCGCCCGCCAACTGCCGCTGCCAGAAGTCCAGTTCACCGGCACTGTGATCGCCGCTGAGCGCGTCGAGCTGCCAGAGCGTGTAGTCGGCGTACTGCACCGGCAGCGGCTCCCAGTCCGTCACCCGCCCGTCCAGCCGGGCCCCGTACGCCGCCGAGAGGTCCGCCAGCAGCGGTCCCGTCGACCAGCCGTCGCCGGCGATGTGGTGCAGCAGCAGCACCAGCACCTGGCCGCTGCCGTCGTCCGGTTCGACGAGCCAGGCCCGGAGCGGGATCTCGCGCTCCAGGTCGAAGACGTGCCCGGTGGCCTCGTCGAGCGCCGCGTCCAGCGCACCGGCCTCGACGGGCACCACCTCCAGCAGCGGCCGGGCGCCGTCCAGCACCAGCTGGTACGGCTCGCCCTCGACCGCCGGGTAGACCGTGCGCAGCACCTCGTGGCGGCCGGTGACGTCGGCCAGCGCCGAGCTCAGCGCACCCGGGTCGAGGCGCTGCGCCGGGCGCACCACGATCGGGATGTTGTAGGAGGAGCTGGGCCCTTCGAGCTCGTTGATGAACCACAGGCGCCGCTGGGCGTACGAGAGGGGCAGCCGCTCGGGCCGCTCCGCCCGGACCAGCCGGCCGGTACGGGCGGGCCGCGCCGCGGGGTCTGCGCCCTCGGTCGTGCCGGCCGCACGGGAAGCGGCAACGCCGTCCGCCGCGCCGGGACGTCCGGCCTGCCCGGTCGGATCGGCCTGCCCGGTCGGATCGGCCTGCCCGGCCGTGTCGGCCGGGTCGCCGGTTGCCGTCCCGCCGGCCGCGATCCGCCGGGCGAGCGACGCGGGCGTCGGCGCCAGGAACAGGTCGCGGATCCGGACCTCCGCGCCGAGCTGCGCCCGGATCCGGTTCGCCAGCCGCACCCCCGACATGGAGTGCCCGCCGATCGCGAAGAAGTCCTCGTCCGGCCCCACCCGGTCGATGCCCAGGATCTCCGCGAACAGCCCCTGGAGCGCCTCCTGATGGGCGGCCGCAGGCCCGTCGTCCCCGCGCACCGCGGCGGCCCCGGCCTGCGCCTCGGCCTCCCGGGCCGCGGTCAGGGCCGCCACCGCCGACCGCCGTCCGGCCAGCCCCCGCAGCTCCTCCTCCGACAGCAGCGGCAGCCCGTCCGGGCGGGCCTGCGGGTCGGCGGCGAACGCCCGCAGCGTCCGCTCGTACACGTCGAGCAGCAGCCGCGCGGTGTCCTCGTCGAAGAGGTCCGTCGCGTACTGGAGCCAGATCTCCAGCCCCGCCGCCTGCCCGTCGGCGTCCCGCGCGTCCACGCACGAGGCCATGAGGTCGAACTTGGCCGCCTCGAGCCCGGTGGCGGCGAACCGTCCGGTGAGCCCCCCGAGCGCGGTATCCGCCGTCCCGGTGCCGCCTTCGGTGCCGGTGCCGGGCCCGCTCTGCACCGTCAGCATGACCTGGAAGAAGGGGTGCTGGGCCAGAGCCCGCTGCGGATTGAGGTGCTCGACGAGCAGGTCGAACGGCACGTCCTGGTGGGCGTACGCGGCGAGGTCCGCGTCCCGGACCCGCTCCAGCAGCTCCGCGAAGGTCGGCGAGCCGCCCGTGTCCGTCCGCAGGACCAGGGTGTTGACGAAGAAGCCGACCAGGTCGTCGAGCGCCTCGTCGCCCCGGCCCGCGACCGGGGTGCCGAGCGGGACGTCCGCACCGGCGCCCGCCGCGCCGAGCGTGAGGGCGAGGGCGGACTGCAGGACCATCAGCATGCTGGCGCCGCGTTCGGCAGCAGCGTCGGCCAGCCGCTGCTGCGTCGCCGCGTCGATCCGCCCGGTGAGGGTGCGGCCGCGGTGGGAGGGCTCGGAGGGGCGCGGCCGGTCCAGCGGGAGCGCGGTGACCGGCGGCAGCCCGGCGAGCGCGCTCCGCCAGTGCTCCAGCTGCCGCGACAGCAGCGAGCCCGGGTCGTCGGGGGCGCCGAGCGTGTCGTTCTGCCAGAGGGTGTAGTCGGCGTACTGGACCGGCAGCGGCTCCCAGCCGGGGGCCCGCCCGTCGAGCCGGGCCCGGTAGGCCTCGGCCAGGTCGCGCAGCAGCGGCGCGACCGACCAGCCGTCACCGGCCACGTGGTGCAGTGCGAGCGCCAGCGTCGAGCGGCCGTCACCGGTGAGGAACAGCCTCACGCGCACCGGCTGTTCGCGGGTGAAGTCGAAGGTCTCGGCGGTGCAGGCGGCCACCCGGCCGGGCAGCTCCGCGGCGGTGCACTCCTCGACGGCGAACGGCAGCGCGGCCAGATCCAGCACGTGCTGGTAGGGCTCGCCGTCGACGGCAGGGAAGACCGTCCGCAGGACTTCGTGCCGCTCGGCGAGGTCGCCGAGGGCCGCGGCCAGCGCCCCCCGGTCCGGCACCCCGTCCAGCTCCAGCACGATCGGCATGTTGTACGTCGCCGAGGGCCCCTCCATCCGGCTCAGCAGCCACAGCCGACGCTGCGCGAAGGACAGCGGCACCCGGTCCGCCTCGGGGACGAGCGGGAGCTGCGGGTACGGGTCGGCCGTCCGCAGCACCTTGCGGTTGATCTTCCCGGAACTTGTCCGGGGCAGCTCCGCCACCAGGGCGACCGCGCTCGGCACGGCGGCCGGCGGCATCTTCTCCCGTACGCAGCCGCGCAGTTCCTCGGCCGTGACGCCCGGCTCGGTGACCGCGAAGCCCACCAGCCGCTTCACCCCGTCCTCGCCCTGCTGGGCCACGACCGCCACCTCGCGCACCCCCGGGTGTCCGGTGAGCACGGACTCCACCGACGCCGGGTCGATGCGCTGGCCGCCGATCTTCACCTCGTCGTCCACCCGGCCGTGGTAGTCGATCTGCCCGTCGGCGCTGATCGTCACGACGTCGCCGGTGCGGTACGCGCGCTCGCCGCCGAGCCGGGTGAAGCGCCGGGCGTTCAGCTCGGGGCGCCCCAGGTAGCCCCGGGTCAACCCACCGCCCAGCAGCCACAGTTCGCCGTCGACCACGGCGGCGCGGACACCGGGCAGCGGCCGCCCGATGGGCACCGGGCCGCCCGTGTAGTGCGACAGGTCCGCGACCGTGGACACGACCGTGGTCTCCGTCGGCCCGTACGCGTTGAGGAGCCGGATCCGGCTGCCGACGGCCTGGCACCACTGGGCGACCCGCTCGGGGAGCACGGCCTCCCCGTAGATGATCACCGTGCGGAGGCAGCCGGGCAGCGTGACCAGGCCGGCGGAGAGCGCGTACACCAACTCGTGCCAGTACGCCGCCGGCAGGTCCAGCACGGTCACCCCGTGCTCGGCGCAGCCCGCGAGCAGCTCCTGCACGTCGAGCATGTCCTCGGTGCGCAGCACCAGGACGCCGCCCGCACCCAGGGTGACGAACAGCTCCTGCACGCTCGCGTCGAAGTGCAGCGGGCTGAACTGCAGGACCCGGTCGCCGGAGCCGATGCCGTACGTGGGCGTGGCGCCGGCGATGAAGTGCGCGAGGGAGTCGTGGCCGACGACCACGCCGTTCGGGGTGCCGGTGGAGCCGGAGGTGTAGATGACGTACGCGGCGCCCTCCTCGACTCCGGGCCCGCCGAGCACCAGCTCGCCGTGCGCGGCGACCTCGGCCGGGGCGGGCGCGTGCTCGCCGCAACTGTCCGCGAGGATGGCGGCGTTGCGGGCGTCGGGGGCCTGGATGTCGAGGGGCAGGTACGCCGCTCCGGTGCGCAGCACGGCCAGCAGGCCGACGACGACCTCGATGCCGCGGGGGCGGTGGACCGCCACCAGCCGCCCGGGGCGGGCCCCGGCCTGCGCCAGCTCGGCAGCCCGCTGCGCGACGGCCCCGGCCAGCTCTCCGTACGTCATCCGGTCCGGGCCGTGCACCAGTGCGAGCCGGTCGGGACCCGCCGTGACCTGGGCGTCGATGCGGTCGAGCACGTGCGGTGCGGGCTGCACCGCCGGTCCGCCGTCGAGGAGCTCTGGCTCGGGTGCGGGCATCGTGAATCCTCCAGGCGGGGGCGAGGGTGCGGGGCGGTGGGGGCGGGGTCCGTTCCTTTCGCCTCCGTGCCCTCACGCTAGGCGCGGGCCCGGGTGGTGGCGGGCAGTGTCCGCGGCAGTATGGCCGCGGACATCTGCCGCCCCGACTACCCCTCGGCTTCCTCTGCCGTGCCGCCCGGCCGGAGCGGGGAGGCCTGCACACCGCGAGGCGCTTCCTCCGGGCCGGATCTCGGCCGACAGCTGCTCGTCGTGCCGGCCGCCCGTGCCGGGGTCCTTCTGCATCCGGGGAAAGCCCGGCGCGCCGACCGCCAGGGGACGGGTCCCGATGAGCACGCCCCACCGCTGCGGCGGACGTACCCGCAGGTCCTCCAGCGACGCGGGCGGCTCCCATCCGCAGTCGGCACCGACCTCCAGCAGGGCCGCGTCGACCACGGCGTCCCAGCGGGACCAGCACACCCGGGCCGGATACGTCCGCGGGCCGCGGTCGGGCAGGGACACGCTCACCGCGCCCGGCCCGTCCACCACGTGAGCGGCCGTCAGGACCAGGCGCGGGGCGACCAGATAGCCGGACCCGAAGCCCGTCCCGCCGCCCGCGGCCCGGTGCAGGCGCACCTGCACACGACGGCCGAACTCCACTCCCGCTCCTCCGCTGCTCCGCCCCGGCCCGCCGGCGCTCCCGCCTCCGCCCGCTACTCCTCGTCCGAGACGTCCACCGGTCCGGTGCGCCCGTCCGCGGGGCGCGGGTCCAGCCGCACCGTGACCTTGTGCGTGGCCCGGTCCGCGTCCTCCCCCTTGCCGCCCAGCGAGAGCACGCTGAACCGCAGCCCGCCGTCGACGCCCCGGGTGCTGCTCAGCTCCGTGCCGAGCTCGACCGTTATCTCGCCCAGCCCGAACCGGACTCCCCGGTCCCCGTCCGCGGCCGGCCGCCACTGCGCCTCAGCGACCTGGTCGCGCAGCAGGGTGATCGCGTCCGCCGGGTCCAGCCCCTCGCCCGTGTCCGCCATGACAGCCCCCTCCGTCTGGCGTCGTCCACCGAGAACGATGCCACGCGGCACTGACGGCCGGTCCGGCTTTCCTCAACTCGTGCGGACCCGCGCCCCGCCCTGGGTGCGCCGCCGCAGCGCGGGAGCCTTGGGCGCAGGAGCCGCAGCCGCAGGCTCCGCGAGCCGGGCCGCCAGGGTGGCCACGGTCGGGAAGCGGAACACCTCGCGGAGCGTGATCTCCCGGCCCAGTTCGGCCCGTACCCGGTTCACCAGCTGTACCGCGAGCAGCGAATGCCCGCCCACCCGGAAGAAGTTGTCGTCCGGGGCGATGTCGCGCCCGTCGAGCACCTCGCCGAACAGCCGCGTCAGCTGTTCCTCCCACGGCCCGTACGGCCGCTCCGCCGCACCCGCCGCACCCGCCGAATCCGGCTGCCCCGGCTCCGGGAGGGCCCGTGCGTCCGTCCGGCCGTCCACGCCCACCGGCAGCACGGCCACCGCCGTCACCGACGACGGAACAAGGTATTCCGGCAGCCGTTCCGCGACCCACGCCTGGAGCGCCGCCCCGTCCACCGCTCCCGTATCCGCCCCGTCGGCCGGCTCCACGTACGCCAGCAGCCGGTCGTCCCGTACGCGCGTCACGGCCCGGCCCACGGCCGGATGCGCGGCGAGCGCCGCCTCGACCCGGCCCGGCTCCACCCGGTACCCGGACACGGTCGCGTCCCCCAGCCGGCGCAGGGTGCCGTCGCTCCCGCGGACCACGCGTTCGCCCGTGCGCAGCATCCGGCTGCCCGGCGGCCCGAACGGATCCGGCACGTACGCCGCGGCCGTGGCCCCGCGCCCCAGCGGGAAGCCGTCGCCCGCGCCGACGCCCCGCACGTACAGCTCGCCCGGCACGCCCGCCGGCGCCGGCCGCAGCCGCCCGTCCAGGACCAGCCGGGCCGCCGTGTGCACACCGTCGTCGGCCCGTACGGGCAGCAGCACGCAGGTCTCGCCCGCCGCCAGCGCCCCCCACACCTCGCGGGCGAAGGACTCCGCGCTCACGGCCAGGCCGACCGGCCCCCCGCGCCGGTCGGCCCCGCGGGCCAGCGTGCCGTGCCCGGTCCGCACCGGGTACGGCCGCCCCTCCGGTCCCGCGGCCAGCGAGACCGCGGCCGTGCCGAGCGGCGCCCCGGCAGCGGCCACCCGCACCGGGCGGCCGCGCAGCGGGTCACCGTCCAGCAGTACGGTGCACCCGGCGGCAGCAGCCTCTCCGGCAGTGTCCGCTTCCGCGCCGGCAGGCCGGTCCGGATCCAACAGGGCGGCAGCCGCACCGCACTTGAGCGCGGCGAGCGCCGCCGCCAGCTGGCCCGGCCCGCGCGGCGCCCGTACGGCCACCACGTCACCCGGCCGCACCCCCGCCGTCACCAGGGCGCCCGCCCGCCGCGCCGCCTGCTCCTCCAGCTCCGCGTACGTCATCGACCCGCCCGCGAAGGACACCGCCACCGCACCGGGAGTCCGGGCGGCCACCGCCGCGATCCGCTCGTGCACCCGGTCCCGCGACGGCGAGGCCGCCGGCGGCGGCACGGCCGCAGGCCCGTACGCCAGGTCCTCGACCCGCTGCCGAGGGTCCGCCGCGATCGCGTCCAGGGTCAGGACCAGCCGCTCGGCGAGCAGCCGGGCGGTCACGGGGTCGAACAGATCGGCCGCGTACTCGAGTACGCCGTCCAGCCCGCCCGGCGCGCCCTCGGCGTCCCGCGTCTCCGTGAGCGCGAAGGTCAGGTCCGCCTTGGCGCTGTGCGCACCGACCGGCAGCTGCGTCCCCGCGAGCGGCGACACCGCCCCCGCCGCGCCGTCCGGCCGTCCGGCCGCGGCCGCGTGGACCTGCACCATCACCTGCACCAGCGGGTGGTGCGCCGACGACCGGTGCGGATTGAGGTGCTCCACCAGCCGGTCGAAGGGAACGTCCTGGTGGCTGTACGCGGCGAGGTCGGCGTCCCGCACCCGGCCCAGCAGGGCGGTGAAGCGCGGATTGCCGCCCGTGTCGGTGCGCAGGACGAGCGTGTTCACGAAGAAGCCGGCCAGCTGGTGCAGGGCGTCGTCGCCGCGCCCCGCGACCGTGGTGCCCAGCGCCAGGTCGGTGCCCGCGCCGTGCCGGGTGAGGACGGCGCCCAGCGCCGCCTGCACCACCATGAACAGCGTGGCGCCGTTCTCGTGGGCGGTCCGGGCGAGTGCCCGGTGCGTGGCCGGGCTCACCGCGAAGGGCAGCAGCGCGCCCCGGTGGCTGGGCTCGGCGGGCCGCGGCCGGTCCGACGGCAGCGCCGTGAGCGGCGGCAGGTCCTTCAACGTCTCGTGCCAGTACCCGAGTTGGCGGCTGAGGAGGCTGTCGGGGTCGTCGGTCGTGCCGAGCAGGTCGTGCTGCCAGAGGGTGTAGTCGGCGTACTGGACGGGCAGCGGTTCCCAGTGCGGTGCGCGGCCGTCGGCGGCGCGGGCGTCGTAGGCGCGGGCGAGGTCGGCGAGCAGGCAGTCGGTCGACCAGCCGTCCCCCGCGATGTGGTGGACGAGCAGGACCAGCGTCTGCGCGCGGTCGTGTGCGGAGTCGATCAGCCAGGCGCGGAAGGGGACGTCCGCGGCCAGGTCGAAGACGTGCCCGGCCGCCGCGTCCACGGCCCGGGTCAGCCCGGCCGCGTCGGCCACCCGGAGCAGGTCGAGCCGGGGCCGTACCCCCGCGCGGACCTCCTGGTACGGCTCCCCGCCGATCGCCGGGTAGACCGTGCGCAGCACCTCGTGCCGGGCCGCCACGTCCGCGAGCGCCTCGGCGAAGGGACCCGCGGCCAGCGGCCGGACCAGCCGCCGCACGACGGGGATGTTGTACGTGGCGCTGGGCCCCTCCAGCTGGTTGACGAACCACAGGCGCCGCTGGGCGTACGACAGCGGCAGCCGCTCCGGCCGGTCGCCGTCCGGTACGGCGGACAGCGCCGGGCGGGACCGTACCGAGCCGTCCTGCTCCTCGATGCGGCGGTGCAGGGCGGCCGCGGTCGGCGCGAGGAACAGGTCGCGGATGCCTGCCTCGACACCGAGGACCGTACGGATCCGGTTGACGAGCTTGCTCGCCAGCAGCGAGTGCCCGCCCGAGCGGAAGAAGTTGTCGTCCGGCCCGATCCGTTCACGCCCGAGGACCTCCGCGAAGAGACCGCACAGGATCTCCTCGCGCGGGCTGGACCCGGTGCGCGGCAGACCGCCCGGCGCCTGAGCGCCGGAGCCCGGCTGGCCGGCCTCCGTCTGCGCAGCCGCCGCCCGCGCGGCCTCCGCCTCGGCCGCGAGCCGCTCCCGGCGGGCCGCCAGCGCCTCCCGCTCCCCGGCCGTCAGCAGCTCCAACTCGCCCATGCGTGCCTGCGGTTGTTCCGCGAAGGCGCGCAGCGCCCGCCCGTACAGGTCGAGGAGCAGCCGCGCGGTGTCCTCGTCGAAGAGGTCGACCGCGTACTGGATGCCCAGGTCCAGGCCGTCCGGCCGGCCGTCGGCGGAGCGGGTCTCTGCGCAGTGCACGGTGAGGTCGAACTTGGCCGCCGACAGGTCGGTGGACGTGGCCCGGGCCGTGGCGCCGCCGAGCCGGACGGGAGCGTCCTCGCCCGTGCCCAGCGTGAACATCACCTGGAAGAAGGGGTGATGGGACAGCGCCCGGTCCGGGTTGAGGTGCTCGACCAGCAGGTCGAACGGCAGGTCCTGATGGGCGTAGGCCGCCAGGTCCGCATCCCGGACCCGCTCGAGCAGTTCGCCGACGACCGGGTCGCCCGACACGTCCGTACGCAGGACGAGGGAGTTGACGAAGAAGCCGACGAGGTCGTGCAGGTCCTGGTCCGGGCGGCCGGCGACCGGGGTGCCGATCGCGAGGTCCTCGCCCGCGCCCGCCGCCGACAGCGCCGCCGCGAGGGCCGCGCGGGCCACCATGAACAGCGTCGCCTGGGTCGAGCGGGACAGGGCCAGCAGGGCCCGGTGCGTGTCCGCGTCGAGCCGCGAGGTGACCACGGCGCCCCGGTGGCTCGGCTCGGCCGGCCGCGGCCGGTCCGCCGGGAGGGCGGTGACCGCGGGGAGACCGGTCAGGCACGTGTCCCAGTAACCGAGTTGGCGGCTGAGGAGGCTGTCGGGGTCGTCGGTCGTGCCGAGCAGGTCGTGCTGCCAGAGGGTGTAGTCGGCGTACTGGACGGGCAGCGGTTCCCAGTGCGGTGCGCGGCCGTCGGCGGCGCGGGCGTCGTAGGCGCGGGCGAGGTCGGCGAGCAGGCAGTCGGTCGACCAGCCGTCCCCCGCGATGTGGTGGACCAGCAGCACGAGCGTCTGCGGCACGTCGTCCGCGGAGTCGACGAGCCAGGCGCGGAACGGGATCTCCGCGGCCAGGTCGAAGACGTGCCCGGCCGCCGCCTCCACGGCCCCGCCGACCCCGGCCGGGTCCGGCACCCGCACCCGCTCGACCGGAGGCCGTACCCCCGTCCGGACCTCCTGGTACGGCTCCCCGCCGATCGCCGGGTAGACCGTGCGCAGCACCTCGTGCCGGGCCACCACGTCCGCCAGCGCCTCGGCCAGCACCCCCGGGTCCACCCGCCCGTCGAGCGGCAGCACCACCGGGATGTTGTACGAGCGGCTCGGGCCCTCCAGCTGACCCGTCAGCCACAGCCGCCGCTGGGCGTACGACAGCGGCAGCCGCTCCGGCCGGTCCGCTTCCGGTACGGCCCGCAGCGCCGGGCGCGCCTGCGCCGCGCCCTCCTGCTCGGTGATCCGCCGGCACAGCCCGGCCGGGGTCGGGGCGAGGAACAGGTCCCGGATCCCCACCTCGGCGCCGAGCACCGCACGCACCCGGTTGACCAGCTTGCTGGCCAGCAGCGAATGCCCGCCGATCTTGAAGAAGCTCTCGTGCGGACCCACCCCTTCCCGGCCGAGGATCTCGGCGAACAGCCCGCAGACCAGCTCCTCCCGCGGGGTCAGCGGGCCGCGCGCCCCGCCCGCACCCGTGCCCCCGGTCTCCGGCCCCGTTCCCGCGCCCGTGTCCGTGTCCGTGTCCGGGGAAGCCGCCCGCAGCGCGGCCAGCCGCTCGTGCCGGGCCGCCAGCGCCTGCCGCTCCCCTTCGCGGACCAGCCCGAGCTGGGCCAGCCGGGTGCCCGGCCGCTCCGCGAAGGCGGTCAGGGCCCGTCCGAACAGGTCGAGCAGCAGCCGCGCGGTGTCCTCGTCGAAGAGGTCCGTCGCGTACTGGAGCCCGATGTCCAGGCCATCGGGCGCGCCCTGCGCCGTGTGGGTCTCCGCGCAGTACGCGGTCAGGTCGAACTTGGCCGCGGCCAGGTCCGCAGTCGCGAGCGTTCCGCCGATCCCGCCGAGCGCGGCCTGCGGATCCCCGTCCGCCTGAAGGGTCAGCATCACCTGGAAGAACGGGTGGTGGGCGAGGGACCGGTCCGGGTTGAGGTGCTCGACCAGCAGGTCGAACGGCAGGTCCTCGTGGGCGTAGGCGGCCAGGTCCGTTTCCCGCACCCGGTCCAGGAGCTCGCCCGGCGTCGGGTCGCCCGACAGATTCGTCCGCAGGACGAGGGAGTTGACGAAGAAGCCGACGAGGTCGTGCAGGTCCTCCTCGGGACGGCCGGCGACCGGGGTTCCGATCGCGAGGTCCTCGCCCGCGCCCGCCGCCGACAGCGCGGCCGCGAGCGCCGCGCGCACCGCCATGAACAGGCTGGCCTCCCGCTCCCGGGAGAGCGCCAGCAGGGCGCGGTGCACCGGGGCACCCACCCGGGTGGTCACCGTCGCCCCGCGGTGGGTGGGCTCGGCCGGCCGCGGCCGGTCCGCGGGCAGCGCGATGACCGGCGGCAGGCCCGCCAGCGCCGCGGTCCAGTGGTCGAGCTGCTCGCGCGCCAGGCTGTCCGGGTCCGCGGGATCGCCCAGCATCTCGTGCTGCCACAGCGTGTAGTCCGTGTACTGGACCGGGAGCTCCTCCCAGCCGGGGGCGCGGCCGCCGAGCCGGGCGGCGTACGCCTCGCCGAGGTCGCGCAGCAGCGGCCGCAGCGACCAGCCGTCGGTGGCCACGTGGTGGAGGAGCAGGACGAGCACGGAGCCGCGGGCCGCGGTGCCGGTCCCGGTGCCCGTTCCCGTGCCATGGGCGGATGCGGTGGCGTCCTGCGGCAGGAACAGGGCCGCCCGGAACGGCTCGTCCCCGCTGATGTCGAAGGACTCCCGGGTGAACTCCGCTACGAGCGCGTCCAGTTCCTCCGGGGAGCAGGGCCGGAAGGCGAGCCGGATCCCCGACTCGTCCCGTACGTCCTGGTACGGCTCCGCGTCGGCGCCCGCCGGGAACACCGTGCGCAGCACCTCGTGCCGCCCGGCGAGGTCGCCGAGGGCCGCGCCGAGCGCGTCCCGGTCCGGCACGCCGTCCAGCCGCAGCACGACCGGCGCGTTGTACGTCGAGGACGGGCCGTCGAGCCGGTTCAGGAACCACAGCCGACGCTGTGCGAAGGACAGGGGGATCACGGTCATCCTCGGAGGAGAGCGGAGCGGGACAGGGGCAGGGGCAGGGGCAGGAGGGAGGGCCCGCGGGCCGGGACCCGTGGGCTACTCGCCCTGGGCGGCGAGCAGTTCCTCGATGTGCGCGGCCAGGTCGCGCAGCCGCGGGTGGGCGTAGACGGCCTTCACCGGCAGCGCCACCGACAGTTCGGCCCGCACGCGGGAGACCAGCTTGATGGCGAGCAGCGAATGGCCGCCGAGCTTGAAGAAGTTGTCGTTCGGGCCGATCTGCGAGGTGCCGAGCACCGTGGCCCAGACCCGGCCGATCAGCTCCTCCACCGCGCCCGACAGCTCACCGCCGGCAGTGGCCGGGCCGGCCGGCGCCACGGCCGGGGCGGGCAGCGCCGCCCGGTCCAGCTTGCCGCTCGGGGTGGTCGGGAAGCGGTCCAGCGCGGTGAACGCCGCCGGCACCATGTACGCGGGCAGCTCCGCCGCCAGCAGGTCGCGCAGTTCCCCGGCGTCGGCCGGCACGCCGGCCGCCGGGCGGTAGTAGGCGGCGAGGCCGGGCGCGCCCCCCAGGTCCTCGCGTACGGTGACGGCCGCCTCGGCCACCCCCGGGCAGCGCGCCAACGCGGCCTCGATCTCCGGCAGTTCGATGCGGTGGCCGCGCAGCTTGACCTGCCCGTCCGCCCGCCCCAGGTACACCAGCCGCCCGTCCGGCAGCAGCCGGCAGAGGTCGCCCGTCCGGTACATCCGGCCGCCGCCCGCCAGGTCCTCGGCATCAGCGAGGAACCGCTCGGCGGTCAGCCCGGGCCGCCGCCGGTAGCCGCGGGCCAGCCGCGGGCCCGCGAGGTACAGCTCGCCCGTCTCGCCGAAGCCCACCGGCTGGAGCTTCCCGTCCAGCAGCCGCATCCGCAGCCCGGGCAGCACCGTGCCGATGTGCGGCACCGCCTCCCCGCCGTCCGCCGTGATCCACCCGGCCGTCGCGTCGACGGTGCACTCGGTGGGCCCGTACACGTTCACCGCACGCACCACGCCCTCCTCGCTGCGGGCCGCGATCCGCTCCCACAGCGCAGGACTGACCGCCTCGCCGCCGACGAGGAGCGTCAGGGGGCGCGGCCCGCCGTCGGCGGACAGCAGGTCCAGCAGCGGATCGGCGTGCGACGGGGTGATGTCGAGGTCCGTGAGCGCCTGCGCGTCGATGAACGCGGCCAGCAGCGCCGGGTCCTGCCGGGTCTCCTCGTCGATCATCACGAGGGTGTCGCCGCGGCACAGCCGTACCCACTGCTGAACGGAGGCGTCGAAGGACGGCGAGGCGTTCCAGCCGACCCGGCCGCCGTCGGTGACGGCGATCCCCGTGCCCTCCAGCTCGGCGAGGAGCGCGGCGGCGGCCGCGCGGCCGATCTCCACGCCCTTGGGGCGGCCCGTGGAGCCCGAGGTGTAGATCACGTACGCGAGGGAGTCGCCGGGGACCGGCACCGGCCGGAACTCCGCAGCCCCGCCGGCGGCCTCCGCGGGCGCCGCCTGCGTCAGCTCGGTCACCGCCAGGTGCGGCACGCCCTCCGCGAGCGGCTCCGCGCCGTCCGCGGACACGACCACCAGGTCGGCGCCGGCGTCCTCCACGAGGTAGCGGCGGCGTTCGGCCGGCAGTTTCGGGTCGACGGGCAGGTACGCGGCGCCGGCGGTCAGCGTGCCGATCAGCGCGCTCACCAGGTCCGCACCGCGAGGCAGGCAGAGCGCCACCACGCTCTCGGGGCCGATTCCGCGCTCGGCCAGCCGCGCGGCGATCCGGGCCGCCTCGGCCCGCAGGCCGCCGAAGTCGAGGGTGCGGTCGGCGGCGACCACGGCCGTGCGGCCGGCGGGCGCACCCGCAAGGCGTACGAGCAGGTCGGCGGCGTCGGCCCGGACGGCAGCGTCAGCCTGGGCGACGGGCATCGTGCTGGGCGCCTCGGGGCGCTCGGGAAGAACGGCGGTCATCTCGGATCACTCCCCGTACAGGGTGGTCGAAGGGGCGGTCTCGGGGCGGCAGTCGGCCAGCGCGACCGGCTCGCCCATCGCGACGAGGATCTTCCGGTCGCCCGAGAAGGCCTCGCGGCCGTGCGCGCACAGGATGTTGTCGACGAGCATCAGGTCGCCCTGCTGCCAGGTCTCCCGGACGGTGACGCGGTCGTACACGTCGTTGATCGCATCGACCTCGGCGTCGGTGAGCGCGGTCCCGTCGCCCAGGTACGTGTTGAAGGGCAGGCCGTCCGCCCCGTACGTGTCGATCAGCACCTCGCGGACGTCCTCGTCCAGGGTCCGGCTGTTCCAGAAGGCGAAGTGGTTGAACCACACCTTCTCGCCCGTCACCGGGTGCGTCACGATCGCCGAGCGGCGCTGGCTGGTGCGCATCGTCTCGTCGTCGGCCCACTCGTAGCCGATGGTGTTCTCACGGCAGTACGCCTCGGCGACCGCCTTGTCCTCGGTGGCGAAGGTCTTGTACCAGGGCAGCCCGGCCAGCTCCGAGTACGTCCGTACGAGCAGCCAGCCGGCCCGCGCGAACCGCTCGGCCAGCTCCGGGGGCATCAGCCGCAGGGCCTCGCGCATGTCGCCGACGGTGGTGGCTCCGCCCTCGGCCGGGGCGGTCACGCAGCCGAACAGGAGGACGCCGGGGAAGTCCAGCGTGTAGCTGTTCTCGTTGTGCAGCCGGATCGGCTGCACGGCCGGCAGGTCCGTCGAGGAGAACACGCCCTCGCCGAAGTCGGTGCGCGGGGTGGCCTTCTCCTTGTAACCGGCACGCTCCTGGATCAGCGCATCGCGGGCCTGGGCGAACGCGGTGGCGTCCGCCACGGGAAGACCGCGCAGCAGGACGGCGCCCGATCGGTGCAACTCCGCCTGGATGGCGGGCCGGTGGGCCTCCAGCCAGCCGGCGGCCTCGGCCATCGAGGCGAAGGCGGGGGTGTGCACGACGACGGGCTTGCCCGGCTCGCGCACCGGGTCGATTCCGGTGTCGGTTGCGGCGTCGGCAAAGGTGGTCATGGAAAGTCCTTCGGTGTCTGACGAGTTGACGTCGGAGAGCGGGGCGGGGCGGAGAGCAGGGCGGGGCGCAGGGCTGAGGGGGAGGGCGGTCAGGCGGCGGTCGGAACGGCGCTGTCGAGGAGCGGGTTGACCAGGGCGAAGAAGCCCTCCAGCTGCTGCTGGAAGTAGAAGTGGCCCCCGGGGAGCACCTCCAGGGCGAACCCCCGGCCGGTCACCTCCGCCCAGTGGTCCAGCGCCCCGGCAGGCACCACCGGGTCGGCGTCGCCGCCGATGACCGTGACGGGGCAGTCCACCCGGACGTCCCGGTCGGCGCAGCGGTACACGTCGTCGATGGCGAAGTCCGCCCGGATCGACGGGAGCACGATCTCGCGGAGCTCGGGCTCGTCGAGGATCCCGTCGTCGGTGCCGCCGCGCTCCTTGATGGCGGCCACCAGCGCGTCGTCGTCGAGGAGTTCGGGGTGCACGGCGCTGGGGTTGGGCAGGAACGGGGCCCGGCAGGCCGAGGCGACCAGGGCCCGCGGGGTGCGGCCTGCGGCCTGCAGGGCGCGCACCACCTCGAAGGCGACCAGCGAGCCCATGCTGTGGCCGAGGACGACCAGCTCGCCGGTGTCGGCGGGCAGCGCGGCCACTACGGGCCCCGCCAGGTCGTCGATCGACTCCGGCAGCGGCTCCGAGAAGCGGGCTCCGCGGCCCGGGTACTGGCCGATCAGCAGCCGGACGTCGGCGGGGAGGAACGCGCGCCACTCGGCGTACGCGTGGGCGTTGCCGCCCGCGTGCGGGAGCACCAGCAGCGAGACCCGGTGCGGGGCGCTGCCCGGCAGGTCCCAGACGACGTCCTCGGGCGCGGGGTGCGGGGCGTGGCTCATGAGCTTCTCCGATCGGTGTGGGTACGGCGGCGCAGGGCGGGCCGGGCCCGCTTGGCCGGTGCCGCCTCCTGGGCGGCGAGGTGCGCGGCAAGGGCGGCCGGGGTGGCGTGCCGGAACACGTCCCTGGTGGTCAGCCGGGTGGTGAGAGCAGTGCCGAGGGTGGTGGCGATGCGGCTGGTGAGGCGGGCGGCGAGGAGGGAGTGGCCGCCGAGGTCGAAGAAGCTGTCGTCGATCGTCACCGGCGCGGACGCGTCCAGCACTTCGGCGAACAGCCCGCAGAGCGTCTCTTCGAGGGGCGTGCGCGGGCTGCGCCCCGCGCCGGAGAGCAGGGCGGGGACGGGCAGGGCCCGCTTGTCGACCTTGCCGTTCGCGGTGAGCGGCAGCCGGTCCAGTACGACGACCTGCGCGGGGACCATGTGCTCGGGCAGGGTCCGCCGCAGCTGCTCCCGCAGCGCCTGCGCCCGTGCCCGGTCCGCCCGGCCCGCCTCGTCTTCCGGGTCCGTCCCGTCTGCCGGGTCCGCCTGGTTCTCCGGGTCCGCCGGGTCCGTCCCGTCTGCCGGGTCCGCCGGGTTCTCCGGGTCCGACGTGGCGACCGGTACGACGTATCCGACGAGCCGCTTGCCGCCCGGGGCGTCCTCACGGGCGACGACGACGGCCTGGGCGACGGAGCCGGCGGCCAGCAGCGCCGCCTCGACCTCCGCGAGCTCGACGCGGAATCCGCGGATCTTGACCTGCTCGTCGGCGCGCCCCATGTACTCCAGCTCGCCGTCCACGCGCCGCCGGACCAGATCTCCGGTGCGGTAGAGGCGGGTGCCGGGGGGGCCGTAGGGGTGGGGGATGAAGTGGGTGGCGGTGGTGGTGGGTTGGTGGTGGTAGCCGTGGGC
>NZ_JBVJWO010000044.1:0-61709 GCF_055602345.1 Streptomyces sp. NPDC037401 | reverse complement strand
GTGGGCGCCGTGGCCCGTGTGCGGGATTCCTTCCCCCTGTGCGGGTGTGTGGTCGCGCCCCCCCCCGGGATCCGGGGCGGGCCGCTCGGGATCACCCGGGCGTCAGTGGACGCCGTTGTAGACCTGCCATCCGGTGGCCAGCTGGGTACGACTGCCGAAGGTGCCGTTCCCGGTGCCGTTCCAGCGCCAGACGTTTCCGGCGGTGTCGCGGGAGAGGAGGTCGGCGCGGCCGTCGCCGGTGAGGTCACCGGGGCCGACGAGGGTGGCGTAGGCGGGGCTGAAGTCCTTGACCAGGAGGGTGCGGGCGCCGAACGTGCCGGTGCCGGTGCCGTTCATCCGCCACAGCTCGTTGCCCGTGTCCTGGAGGAGGAGGTCGCCGATGCCGTCGCCGTTGAGGTCGCCGGTGCCGACGATCTTCTTGTAGCTCTTGAAGGCCGTGCTGAGCTGGATGCGCGCGCTCAGGATCCCGGTGCTGGTGGTCTTGTACAGGTACAGGCCGCCGGTCCCGGGATCGCGGGCGATCAGGTCGGGGCGCCCGTCCTTGTTCACGTCACCGACCGAGGTCATGACGTCGTAGGCGTTCCAGCCCTTGCCCAGGACCTTGTACGGGCTGGTGGGCTTGAGGGCCGCGCCGCAGGCGGGCGTGTAGAGGCGCATCTCACCGGTGGCGAGTCGGACCAGGGTGTCGTTGCAGCGGTCGCCGTTCGTGTCGCCGAAGGGGACCGGACGGAAGCCGTTGGGCCAGCCCGTCGTGGTGCTGCTGCCGCTGAAGTTCCCCGTGGCCCGGTTCCCGTAGGCGATCCGCAGCGAACCGGAGGCGGTGGTCTGGACGAAGTCCCCGGTGCCGTCCGGGGTGCCGGCACCGGACCCGAAGTCGCGGTGGACCGCGGCGCCGCCCCGCACGGTGACCGTGCCGCGGGCCAGGACCGCCGGGGCGGCCGTGGACTCGGCGGCCGAGGCCGTGAGCTCCCAGGCGAGCGGGCCGTTGGCCGCGGGGCGCCGGGCGTCGGTCTGGCCGTCCCAGCGGGGCCGGATCAGCGCCGAGGCGGTGGGCTCGGTGAGGGTGCGGACGGTACGGCCCGCCGGGTCCTTCAGCGTCAGGGTCCAGCGGACCGCCTGGTTCGGGGTCCAGACCGGGTCCCAGACGGGGGAGGGGTTCGTGGCGCCGAAGACGGCGATGGCGGGCACCTGGGAGCCGGTCAGGGCCGGCGGCGGCTCGCTGCTGGTGCGGGCCGCGTACAGGTGGTCCTCGGCCTCTTCCTCGGGGCCCCACCACAGGGCGGCACCCGCACCGTCGGGGCCGACCGCGATCTCGGCGATCTCGTCCGACGAGGGGGCGTGGCGCTGGGCCAGCCGGGCGGGTGCGGTCCAGACGCCGGTCTTCGGGTCCCGCGCGGTCTCCGTGGCCGCGTAGGCGGTGGTGCCGGGCCAGGACTGCGACCACACCACGCGGATGGTGCCGTCCTGCCCGATGGCGGCGTCGTGGTGGCTGCGGATCTCGGCGTCGGTGCCGCGGGCCAGGTCGACGGGCGTGGACCAGTGGGTGCCCAGGCGGGCCAGGGACGAGGCGTAGACGTACGTCCTGCTGGAGATCTCCGTCGGCTGACGCCAGACGAGGGTCACGCTGCCGTCGGGGGAGACCAGCGGATCGGGCGTGGGCAGGTAGCCGTCGTCCGGGTTGACGAACACCCGGCGCTGCGGATCCCATCCGTCGGCCGCGGACCGGCGCACGCTGGCAAAGGCGAAGTAGGTGGCGCTGTCGCCCTCCTCGTCCGCCTCCTCGACGGTCCACGCGATGGCCATGGTGCCGTCCGGGCCGGTGCTGAGCTCGGGCTTGGCCGTGCCCGCGGCGTAGGCGGTCAGCGGGGCCGGCTCGCTCCAGGCCGCGTCCGGCCCGGACCGGGTGACGGTTTCGAGGCGGGTGGTCTTCTCGTCCAGGCCGACCGCGTGGCGGAAGGCGATCACCACGGCTCCGGTGCTGTCCACGGCCACGTCGGGGGCCGTCAGGAGGTCCTGCTCCGAGGCGGCCGTCGCGACCTTGGCCGCCTTGCCCCACGTACCGTCGGCGCTCCGGGTGGCGGCGGAGATCGAGTTCGTGCGCGTGGACCACGGGCCGCCCGACCACACGGCGGTGAAGGAGCCGTCCGGGCCGGCTGCGCCGCGCAGCCGGCCCAGGTTCTCGCCGGCCGAGACGCGGAGCAGCTCGGCCGGATCCGACCAGGCACCGGACGCCGTGTTGACGGTGGCCGACACCACGCGGGCTTCGAGGTTGCCTTCCTGGGTCGGGTCGTAGTTCGGGCGCTCCGCCCAGAGCACCAGGACCTCGTCACCCGATCCGGCGACGACCTGGATGTCGCTGTAGTCCGTCGGTATTTGGGCGAGCAGCTTCGGCGTGCTCCACGTGCTGGTCTTGGGCCCGCGCACGGCCGCGTACAGGTCATAGCCCCTGGAGGGCCCGTAGCTGTAGGAGCTCCACACGGCCACGGCGGAGCCGTCGGAAGCGACCGCGAGCTCCTTCCGCGGGATGGTGGAGTGGAGGCCGCTGCCCACGGGCTGTGCGGCGTTCCACGGCGAGAGACCCGCGGCCGCGGCTGCGGGTACGGCCGCGGGTGCGGCCGGGGCCGCGGTGGCGAGCGGTGCGCCGAGTGCGCCACCGGTCAGCAGGCCGACGGTGGTCACGGCAATGGCCAGCCGGCCGCGTGCGCGGACGTGTGCGCCCATGAGGCGGGTTTCCTTCCCCCGTACAGATATCGATCACCGGTTGGACCCGCGGACCGACCGGACGGTTGTACGGGGGTGAGGATTTCTTTCGCGGCCGGCCGGCTAGTGGATGCCGTTGTAGACCTGCCAGCCGGTGGCGATCTTCGTCTTGGCGGCGAAGGTGCCCTTGCCGGTGCCGGACCAGCGCCAGATGGCTCCGCTGGTGTCGCGGGCGATCAGGTCGGCGCGGCCGTCCCCGGTCAGGTCGCCGATCCCGGCGACGGCGTTGTACGAGGCTCCCCAGTTGGTGGCGAGGAGCGTGCGGGCGCCGAATGTGCCGGTGCCGGTGCCGTTCATCCGCCACAGCTCGTTCGAGGAGTCCTGGAGGAGGAGGTCTCCGATGCCGTCGCCGTTGAGGTCCCCGGCGCCGACGATGTGCTTGTAGTCCTTGAAGGCGCTGCTCAGGCCGATCCGGGCGGACAGGATGCCCTTGCCGGTGGTCGTGTAGAGGTACAGGCCGCCGGACTTGGGGTCGCGGGCGATCAGGTCCGGGCGCCCGTCCTTGTTCACGTCACCGACGGGGGTGAGCCGGTCGTAGACGTTCCAGCCCTTGCCGAGGACCTTGTACGGGCTGGTGGGCTTCAGCGCCGCCCCGCAGGCCGGGGTGTACAGGCGCATCTCACCCGTCGCCAGGCGCACCAGGGTGTCGTTGCAGCGGTCGCCGTTCGTGTCGCCGAAGGGGACCGGGCGGAATCCCTTGGGCCAGCCCGTCGTCGTGCTGCTGCCGCTGAAGTTGGCCGTACCCGCATGCCCGTACGCGATCCGCAGCGAACCCGAGGCGGTGGTCTGGACGAGGTCGCCGGTGCCGTCGGGCGTGCCGGTACGGCCGCCGAAGTCGCGGTGCACGGCCGCGCCGCCCGTGATGGTGACCGTGCCGGAGGCCACCTCCGTGGTGGTGGCGGCGCTGTTGCCGCGGGCCGTCAGGCGCCAGGTCAGGGGGCCGTTGGGGACGACGGCGCCGGGGTCGGCGTCGGTGCGGCCGTTCCACTTGACGCCGACCCTGGTCGTGGCGTTGCCGGTGAACTGCTTGCGGACCTTGCCCGTGAGGTCGGCGAGGGTCAGGCTCCAGGAGTCGACCTGCTGGTTGAACTGCCACGCCGGCGCCCACACCACGCTGCCGGTGGTGGTCCGGGCGAGGGCGGCGGTGGCCGGTACGGAGGCCGAGACGGCCTTGACCGGCGGCCGGAAGCCGGTGCGGGACGACAGCAGTCCCTCCGAGGCGTTGTTCCACGCCACGGTGGCCGACCGGCCGGGGCCCGCCGCGACCTGCACGTCGTCGGTGCGGGGTGCCTGGAGGCTGTCGTGCGGCAGCCACTCGGGGGCGGACCAGGTGTCGTCGTCGGTGGTGCGGGCGGCCGTGGTCGCGGAGGTCCAGGTGACCCCGCGGTCGTACCGCTCCTCGGCCCAGACCACGCGGACGGTGCCGTCCGGGCCGATGGCGGCGTCGAACGCGTCCGGCACCTCCTCCCTGCTGACCCGCTTCCGCTCCCAGGTGCTGCCGCCCCTGGCCAGGGTGGCGGTGATGATCCTGGTGCTGACGGACTCGCCGTCGGTGTCCCACCACTCGTGCCAGACCGTGGTCACGTCGCCGTCCGGGGCGATCAGCGGCTCGGGCGCCCGGATCACCGACTCGTGGCTGCGGACCGGCATCCGTTGCGGCTGCCCCCACGCGCCACCGGGTCGCTTGACGGAGGCGAAGACGTCCTCGGTGCCCTCGTCCTCCACGTCCGTCAGCGGCCAGGTCACCGCGAGCGAACCCTCCGGGCCCGCACCGGCGTTCGGGACCTCCGTACCGGCCACCGGGGCGGCCACGGGCGCGGGCGTGCTCCAGGTGCCGTCGGTGCCCTTGCGCTCGGAGGTCTTGATCCCGGCGATCCCGTCCTTGACCGTGTGGCGGTACGCGATCACCGCGTGGCCCGCGGGGGTCACGGCGACGTCCGCCCCGTCGACCTTCCCGCCCCCGGCCGTGGCATCGTCCCCGGCAGGGGACTCGGCGGCGGCCAGCGGTACCGGCGCGGACCAGCTGCCGTCCGTACCGCGGGACGCGGCGTACACGGCCGAGGACGCGCCGTCCGCGGCGGTGGCGGACCAGACGGCGACCGCGGTGCCCTGCGGGCCCGCCGCCACCTGGAAGCTGTCGACGACGCTGCCCGCACCCGCGGCGAGGAGTTCCTCCGGCGCCGACCACTTCCCGTCCCGCAGGGACGCGGTCACGAGCCGGGTCGCCGGGGCGGGCGTGCCGACCTCCGGGTCGGCGGCCTCCGCCCATACGACGGTGGCCCCGCCCGCCGGGTCGGCCGCCGCCCGCACGGGCAGGCGCGAGGTCACGCCGGTGGCCGAGAGGCGCGGACCCGTCCAGCGGTCGCTGTCGGCCGGGCGCACGGCCGCGGACACGACGCCGTACTCGCGCCACAGGGCGAGGGCCGAACCGTCGGCCAGCGCGACCAGCTCCGTGGCCTGCGGCTGGTGCTCGTCACCGCTCACCTGCGCGGGGAGGTTCCAGACGGGCAGGGCCGAAGCGTGCGCCGCGCCCGCGGCGAGCAGCGGCGTGACGAAGCCCCCGGAGGCGATCATTGCGACCGTGGCCACCGCGGCGGCCAGCCGGCCGTGCGTCCGGCCGTGCGCGCGGGTGTGCGTGCGGGTGTGAGCACCCATCAGGCGGTTTCCCTTTCCCCCGTGACTGTTCTGGATCAAGGGTTTCGACTGCCGGCCGCTCCGGATGGTTGTACGCGTGTCCGGGGTGTTCACGGCTCACGGGAAAGGCGGCGCTCCCCACCCCCGTGGAGGAACGCCGCCTTCGCTCATGGGTCCCGCACGGACTAGTGGATGCCGCCGTTGTAGACCTGCCAGCCCTTGCCGATCATCGTCCGCCCGCTGAACTGGTAGGAGTTGTTGTCCACGCCCTCGTAGAACCAGAGGTTCCCGGACCGGTCGCGGGCCACCAGGTCCACCCAGCCGTCCCCGTTCATGTCGTTCACGCCGACGACCGCGTCGTACGAGGCGCCCCAGGGGCCGTACGTCAGCATGACGCGCTTCTTGAACGTGCCCTTTCCGGTGCCGAAGAGCCTGTACACCCAGTTCTTCGAGTCGTGCACGAGCAGGTCGCCGTTGCCGTCGTGGTTGAGGTCGCCGATGCCCGCGATCTTCTTGTCGCCCTTGAACTCGTTGCTGATCAGGACGCGCGGGGCGAGGATTCCGGCTGCGGTGGTCGGGTAGAGGTACAGGCCGCCGGTCTTGGGGTCGCGGGCGACGAGGTCCGGCCGGCCGTCCCTGTTGAGGTCGCCGGGCGAGGTCATGATGTCGTAGGCGTTCCAGCCCTTGCCCAGGACCTTGTACGGGCTGGTGGGCTTCAGCGCCGTCCCGCAGGCGGGGGTGTAGCGGCGCATCTCGCCGGTGGCCAGGCGCACCAGGGTGTCGTTGCAGCGGTCGCCGTTCATGTCGCCCATGGGGACCGGCCGGAAGCCCTTGGGCCAGCCGGTGGTGGTCGTGCTGCCGCTGAAGTTCCCGGTGTCGGGGTTGCCGTACGCGGCGCGCAGGGTGGTCCCGTTCACGGACATGATGTCGCCGGTGCCGTCGGGCCTGCCCGCGCCGGAGCCGAAGTCGCGGCGCACGGCGGCCCCGTCCGTCACGGCCAGGGTCTCGACGGCCAGTTCGTCCGCCTCGGGGGCGTAGCGCGCGGTGGCCTCCAGACTCCACTTCAGGGGGCCGTTGGGGGCGAGCGCGCCGGTCGCCGTGCGGCCGTTCCACACGGGCGCGATCCGCCTGGTCTCCGCGCTGCCCGTCAGGGTGCGCAGGACCTGGCCCCGCGGGTCCGTGAGGGTCAGCTTCCAGGAGGACACGAGCCGGTTGAGGTTCCAGACGGGGGCCCAGACCGCGGAGGTGCCGGTGCTGCCCTTGAGCGAGACGGTCCCGGGGACCTTCTCCCCGGTGATCTCGAGGGCGGGCTCGGCGCTGGTGCGCGAGGAGCGTTGTACGGAGGGCACGCCGTACTCGTGGAAGAGCACGGTGGCCGATTCGGCGGGTCCGGCCGTGACGGTCGGGACGAGCACGTTCGTCCCCACGGCCCCGGGGAGCTTCCGGGGCCAGTCCCAGCCACTGTCTTGGTCTCCGGCTTCGGCTTCGGCTTCCCGTACCGACTCGACGAGCACGTGCTGCTTGATCCCGCCCGGCTTGTACTCCACGTCCGCCGTCAGGACGCGGACGGTGCCGTCCGAGCCGATGGCGGCGCTGTGGGCACCGCGGCCGAGGCGCGTGGGCTGCGGCCAGGCGGAGGCCCCCGCGGGCAGGGTCGTGGCGTGCACCGCGTCGTTCACGGCACTCGAGTCGCCCGAGTCCCGCCAGTCCCGCCAGACCAGGGTCACGTCCCCGTCGGGGGCGATCAGCGGCTCCGGCGAGGGGATCGAGTTCTCCGCACTGGCGTGGGGAACCAGCAGCGGAGCCCCCCAGCCGGCCGCCGCGGACCTGCGGACCGACACCCGCATCGGCTGGCTGCGCCCCTCCTCGTCGTCCTCGTAGTCGGCGGTCCAGGTCAGTGCGAGGGTGCCGTCGGGCCCGGAGCCGAGGTTCGGTGCGTTCGTGCCGGGCTGCGGAACGGCGAAGGGCACCGGCCGGCTCCACTGCCCCGCCGCGGCCCCCGCGGCCCGGGTGGCCGTCTCGATACCCGCCAGGCCGTCCGGGGTGGTGTGCAGGAAGCCGATGACGGTCGTGCCCTGCGCGTCCATGGCGATGTCGGGGCCGCCGACGGACTCCCCCTTGGCATCGGTGGCGGCCACCTTCACCCGCTCGGACCAGGCCCCCTGTGCACCGCGGCTCGCGGTGGCGACGACCGTGCCGTACTCCGACGCGGTGGGGTGGTAGGCCCAGACCGCCGTGACGGTGCCCTTCGGCCCCGAGGCCAGGCTGAGGGCGGAGACGTACGCGGTGTCCGCGGCCACCGGCAGCGGCTCGGCCGCCGACCAGGCGCCCGCGGAGTAGGTGGCGGAGACCAGCCGGGCGGTGGGCTCGGGCGTGTCGTCGCCGGTGGAGGAGGGGGACTCCGCCCACACGGCCGTGACCCGGCCGTCGGCGCCGGCGGCCAGGCGCAACGGGCCCTGGCTGGTCGGGGTGGCGGCGAGGCGCTTGGCGGGCCCCCAGTGCTCGGCGTTCGCACCGCGCGCCGCGCCGTACACCTCCCGCCCGGCAGCGGACGTGGTGGTCCACACGGCCACCGCCGAGCCGTCGGAGGCGGTGACCAGCTGCCGGGCGCCGTACACGCCGGCAGGGGCGGCCAGATCCGTGGGGACGTTCCACGGCGGCCGCGGCAGGTCCCCGGCGGCAGCGGCCGGCGCGGCCGTGAGCAGTGGCTGCACGAAGCCGCCGGAGACGATCAGTGCCGCGGTGGCCACCGCGGCGGCCAGCCGGCCTCGGTTGCGGGCATGTGCGCCCATCAGGCAGGTTCCTTCCCCCGTGCAGCGCGGTGATCGCGCAGCGAATCACCGGGTACGACCGCCTGCCGGACCGGATGGTTGTACGGGCTCATCGCACCCCGTACTCCGAACGCCCCACCGGAGGGAGGGAATCGAAAGGCGGCGCTCCCCACCCCCGTGGAGGAACGCCGCCTTCGCTCGTGGGTCCCGTACGGACTAGTGGATGCCGCCCTTGTAGACCTGCCAGCCCTTGCCGATTTCGACGCGGCTGGCGAACTTGCCCGTGCCGAGCCCGTCGAAGCGCCAGACGGAGCCGGCGGTGTCGCGGGCGACGAGGTCGCCCCGCCCGTCGCCGGTCAGGTCGCCGAGGCCGACGAGGGCGTTGAACGACGTGCCCCAGTTCTTGGCCAGGAGGGTGCGGGCGCCGAACGTGCCGGTGCCGGTGCCGTTCATCCGCCACAGCTCGTTGCCCGTGTCGTGGAGGAGGAGGTCGCCGATGCCGTCGCCGTTGAGGTCGCCGGTGCCGACGATCTTCTTGTAGTTCTTGAAGCCGCTGCCGAGCAGGAGGCGCGGGGACAGGACTCCCGTGCCGGTGGTCTTGTACAGGTACAGGCCGCCGGTCCCGGGATCGCGGGCGACGAGGTCGGGCCGGCCGTCCTTGTTCACGTCACCGACCGAGGTGAGGACGTCGTAGGCGTTCCAGCCCTTGCCGAGCACCTTGTACGGGCTCGTGGGCTTCAGCGCCGCCCCGCACGCCGGGGTGTAGCGGCGCACCTCGCCGCTGGCCAGCCGGACCAGGGTGTCGTTGCAGCGGTCGCCGTTCATGTCGCCGATCGGGACCGGGCGGAAGCCCGTGGGCCAGCCGGTGCTGGTGCTGCTGCCGCTGAAGTTGTCGATGGCGGCGCTGCCGTACGCGGTGCGCAGGCTGGTGCCGTTCACGGAGAGCAGGTCGCCCGTGCCGTCGGGCGTGCCGGCGCGCGACCCGAAGTCGCGGTGGACGGCCGCCCCGCCCGTCACGGTCACCGTGCCGGAGGCCAGGGTGACCGCGGCGGGCCCGTTGGTCTGGGTGGCCTTCAGCACCCAGGCGAGCGGGCCGTTGGGGGGCAGGGTGCCCGTGGCCGTCCGGCCGTTCCACTCCACCGCGGCCTTCCGGGTCTCCCCGCCGGCCGCGAGGGTGCGGACGGCCTTGCCGGTCTTCGGGTCGGTGAGGACCAGCGACCAGGAGGACACCGGCTGGTTGAAGTTCCAGACCGGGGCCCAGACCGTCGTGGCGCCGTTGGTGCCGGCCAGCGCGGCCGTCGCGGGGACGGTGGAGCCGGCGACGGAGAGGGACGGCAGGGTGTCGCTCGCGTACAGCGGGGAGTACTCGTCGTCGTGGTACTCGTGCCAGAAGGCGGCGGCCGTTCCGCCGGGCCCGGCGGCCACCGCTCCGGCGAGCGGGGCCTTGTCCCCGCGGGCGCCGGGCAGCACGCCGGGCGCGGACCAGGTGTCGCCGGCCGGGGTGCGTGCCGCATGGCCCATCACCCAGCCCTGGGGGAGCCCGCTCCCGGTCAGCAGCTCCGTCCACAGCACGCGCACGGTCCCGTCGGGGCCGATGGAGGCGTTCTGCAGGCGGGTGCCCTGGCCCTTCAGGTCGAGGTAGGTGTCGTTCCGCCAGCCGGACGACCCCGTGGTCAGGACGGCGGTGTTGACGCCCGAGTCCACCGGGTGATCCTCGATGTTGTCGCCCCAGTCCTGCCAGACGAGGGTCACGTCGCCGTCGGGCGCGATCAGCGGCTCCGGTGCGGGCACCGGCTGTTCCTGCGGGGTCGACGGCACCGTCTCGACCGGCCCCCAGGCCGTCGCTCCCGGCCGGCGCACGGTGGCGCGGATGCCCGTCTCGCCCAGGTGGTCGGGGATCCCCTCGACCCAGGTCATGGCGAGGGTGCCGTCGGCTCCGGAGCCCAGGTTGGGCGCGGTGGTGTCCGCGCGGGGCGTGGAGACGGGCACGGGCGCGTCCCAGGGGGCGCCGGCGGCGGGCCGGGTGGCGGTCTCGACGCCGGAGAGGCCGGCGGGGGAGGTGCGCAGGAAGCCGATGACGGCAGTGCCCCGGGGGTCCACGGCCACGTCGGGGCTGCCCAGCTTCTCGTCCGGGACGGTCGTGGCCGCGATGACGGCCGGTGCGGACCAGCTGCCGTCGGCGGCCCGGCTCGCCGCGGTCACGGCCCGCCGGCGGGGCTCCGGCGTGGCGGACGAGTACGGCTCGGACGACCAGGCGACGGTCAGGGTGCCCCGGGGGCCCGCGGCGAGGGCGGTACCGGTGATGGTCAGGCCCGCGGCGGGGCTGACGAGCGATTTCTTGCTCCAGGAGCCCTTGGCCAGGGTGGCGACCACCACCTCGCCGGGCTCGTCCCCGCCGGCGCCGTCCTGCCAGGACTCGGCCCACACGGCCGTCACCCTGCCGTCGTCGCCGGCGGCCATCCGGAACGAGCCCCTGACGAAGTGGTCGGCGTTGAGCGTCTTCCGCGGACCCCAGTGGCGGCTGTCCGCGGGGCGGACGGAGACGAAGAGGGTCGCGGGGGCGTCGTCGTTGTACTCCTGCCACACGGCCACGGCGGTGCCGTCGGCCGCCACCGCGGTCCACTTGCCGCCGGAGACCCAGTCCGCGCCGGGGATCTGGGTGGGCTGGTTCCACTGCGGCAGCGCGGCGGCGTGAGCCGTGCCGGCGGTCAGGAGCGGCTGGACGAAGCCGCCGGAGACGATCAGTGCGGTGGTGGCCACTGCGGCGGCCAGCCGGCCGTGCTTGCGGGTGTGTACGCCCATGAGGCGGGTACCCCTTCCCCCGAGGAATCGACTGTGGAGCAGGGGGTTTGACCGCCCACGGGGCCGAATGGTTGTACGGGCTTCCGCAGGTTCTGCACCGGATTCCGGACCGCGGGTCGTGGGTCGCGGGCAGCCGTACCGGGAGCGACGGCGTACGCCCGGGGGCCCCACGCGTGAGACACGCGTGGGGCCCCCGGGTGCACGGGTGCGGCCGGTGGGTTACTCGGCCGGCTTCTCCTCCAGGCGCGGGAAGAGCACCGCGCCCTTGGTGACCGTGGCGCCGACCGGGAGCAGGCCCCAGGTGCCGGCGTCCTGGACGCGCTGGGCGGCCAGCGGGCCCAGGTCGGCGGCCTCGGCGCCGAGGGAGTCCCACAGCTTCTGCGAGGTCTCCGGCATGACCGGGTTCAGCAGCACGGCGACGGCCCGCAGGGCCTCGGCGGCGGTGTAGAGGATGGTCGCCAGGCGGGCCCGGCCCTCCTCCGACCCCGCTGCGTCAGCAGCATCGGGGAATGCGGTCTTGGCCACCTTCCACGGCTCCTGCTCCGTGATGTAGCCGTTGACCTGCTTCACGAAGTCGAAGACCGCCAGGATGCCGGACTGGAAGTCCAGCTCCTCGCCGATCTTGCGGTCGGCCTCGGCCACGGCCTTCGCCATGCCCTCGGCGATCGCCTTCTCGGCCTCACCGGCGGCGGTGGCCTCCGGCAGCACGCCGCCGAAGTACTTGCCGACCATGGCGGCCACGCGGGAGGCGAGGTTGCCGTAGTCGTTGGCCAGCTCGGAGGTGTAGCGGGCGGAGAAGTCCTCCCAGGAGAAGGACCCGTCCTGGCCGAACGCGATGGCGCGCAGGAAGTACCAGCGGTACGCGTCGACGCCGAAGTGCGCGGTGAGGTCCTGCGGCTTGATGCCGGTCAGGTTCGACTTCGACATCTTCTCGCCGCCGACCATCAGCCAGCCGTTGGCCGCGATCCTGCCGGGAACCGGCAGGCCCTGGGCCATCAGCATGGCGGGCCAGATGATCGCGTGGAAGCGGAGGATGTCCTTGCCGATGAGGTGGACGTTCGCCGGGAAGGTGCCGTCGAACTTCGCAGGGTTCTCGTTGTAGCCGACCGCGGTGGCGTAGTTGAGGAGGGCGTCGATCCACACGTAGATGACGTGCTTGTCGTCCCACGGGACCGGGACGCCCCAGTCGAAGGTGGACCGGGAGATCGACAGGTCTTCCAGACCCTGCTTGACGAAGTTGACGACCTCGTTGCGTGCCGACTCGGGCTGGATGAAGTCCGGGTTGGCCCCGTAGAGCTCCAGCAGCTTCGGGCCGTACTCGGAGAGCTTGAAGAAGTAGTTCTCCTCCTTGAGGATCTCCACCGGCTTCTTGTGGACGGGGCAGAGCTTGGTGCCCGCCTCGTCCTCGATGAGGTCGCCGGGGAGCTTGTACTCCTCGCAGCCCACGCAGTACGGGCCTTCGTACCCGCCCTTGTAGATCTCGCCCTTGTCGTACAGGTCCTGCACGAACTCCTGCACACGGTCCGTGTGCCGCTTCTCCGTGGTGCGGATGAAATCGTCGTTCGCGATGTTCAGGTGCTCCCAGAGGGGCTTCCACGCCTCCTCGACGAGCTTGTCGCACCACTCCTGCGGGCTGACGTCGTTCGCCTCCGCGGTGCGCATGATCTTCTGACCGTGCTCGTCCGTGCCGGTGAGGTACCACACCTTCTCGCCGCGCTGACGGTGCCAGCGCGTGAGCACGTCGCCTGCGACGGTCGTGTAGGCGTGGCCCAGGTGAGGAGCGTCGTTGACGTAGTAAATCGGGGTCGTGACGTAGAACGCCGTGCCCTCGTGCTTCTCGGATCCAGTGGCCGCCATGGGCGAAATCCTAATGCTCCTGCGGAGCGGGGTTCACCGCGATATCAGGGGGTGGACCCCTCCCGGGTGACGCCTCCCCCGGACGGCGGGGGAGGCGCACCGCGGCAGCGGCCGCGGAAGCGGCGGCGGAACCAGGGGTGGGACTAGCGGCGGAACTCGCCGAGCAGGCCCTTGACCAGGGCCGACGGAGCGAGCTCCCGGGGGGCCGGGCCGGCGTGGAAGAAACCGGCGTTTTCGGCGTCCAGCTTGCGCAGGAAGTCGAAGGCCTTGGAGTCGTGGTCGCCGAAGGCGACGAACTGCCAGTGGATGTCGTGCGCGGCCGCGTCGGCGAGTGCCTGACGGGCGGGCTGCCGGTTGTCCGGGGCGCCGTCCGTCTGGAACACGACGAGCGCCGGGCCCTCGGCCCCGGACTTCTCGTAGTGGGCGACGACCTCTTCCACCGCGCGGTGGTAGCTGGTGCGGCCCATGTGCCCGAGGCTGGTGTGCAGGGCCTCGATCCGGCCCTCGTGGTCGTCGAGGGTCAGGTCGCCGGTGCCGTCGATGTCGGTCGAGAAGAACACGGTGTGGACCGTCGCCTTCTCGTCGAGGTGCGCGGCGAGCGCCAGAGCGTGGTCGGCGAGGTGCTGGGCGCTGCCGTCCTTGTAGTACGGGCGCATGGAGCCGGAGCGGTCGAGCACGAGGTACACCGTGGCGCGCGCACCGCCCATCCCGCGGCCGCGCAGCACGTTGCCGGCGGCCTTGTACGCGTCGCCGAGCGACTGTGCTCGCGTGCGGACCTGGGCCAGCGTGTGCGCGGGCCCACCGGCCGCGACGGCCTCGGCGTCGTCCTGTACGGCCGTGTCCGCCTGCGCGGCAACCGGCTCGGCCTCGGTCGCGACCTCGGCCTCCGGCTCCGCGGCGGCGACCGGCTCGGCTTCCGCTTCGGCCTGCGTCCCGGGCTCCGCTGCGGCTTCCGGTTCTGCTTCGGGCTTCGCCTCGGCCTGCGTCTCGGGCGTGGCGTCGGCGACCGGCTCAATTGCCTCGGCGGCGACGGGCTCGGCTTCGGCCTGCGTCTCGGGCTCTGCCTCGGGGGCGGCTTCGGTGACCGCCTCGGTCGCCTCCGCGGAGACCGCGGTCTCCTGCGGCTCGGCCACGGCGGCTTCGGAGGTCTCGGCGGTCTCGGTTTCGGGCGCCTCGGCCTCCGCCTGCTTCTCCGGCTCCGCTTCGGCGGCCTGCGGCTCGGGTTCCGCTTCCGGCTCCGGCTCCGTTTCCGGCTCCGGCTCCGTTTCCGGATCCGGCTGGACCGGCTCTGCCGGAGGCGTCGGCTTCGGGCGGGGGGTGTCCGGTTCGGCGGAGCGGGCTTCGGGGACCACCGGGTCCGCCGGCGGGGCCGGGGCCAGGTCGACGACGCCGCGGGGCGCTTCCGCGACCGGGGCCAGGACCGGCTCCGGGTCGCGCGGCGCGGACTGCGGCGGCACCGTCGGGTTGTCGAAGGACGCGGCCACCAGTTCGGCGGCCACGTCCAGCGGGTTCTTGCCGTTCGCCGGGGCCGGCGCCTGCGCCGGGACGGCCGGTTCGCCGCTCCGCTCGGCCTGGGCCGGGAGCGCCGGCTGCGGCTGCTGATCGGTCCCCGCGGCGCCGGTGGTCTCCGCCTCCGTGCGCTCGCGGCCGAACACCTTGCGCAACAAACTCCGAATACCCATGGGCGAGGCCTTTCGCATGAGCTGGGGTGCGATGTTTGTCCGTACTGCGGGGTGATGGGGGAAAGATCCCTGCCCAGAGTGGACACGTAAGGTTATCGGTCCCACGCCCAGTTACCAGGAAGGGGCGCCCCAAACGTGACCTTCCGTGGCGCGCGACCCGAACTCCCGCTTCGACGTGCCGGATTCACCTTTCGTTCATCCGGCAGCCGCCGCAGTGGCGCAACACCGTCCTAGCGTCACGGCTGGATTCATTCCGACACGCTGTCGGCGCAGGTGGTGCGTCGCCGTGTAGTTACCGGAGGACATACGTGCGCAAGCTCCTGCCGCTCATCAGCACCCCGCATGCGGGCGGTCGTTCCGCGCTCACCTGCCGCTACCGGTGTGGTGACGCCTGCTTCCACGAGGTACCGAACACCAGCGACAACGAGTACGCCGGTGACGTCATAGCCCGCACGCTCTCGCGCCGCTCGATGATGCGCGCCGCGGCCGTCGTCACCGTCGCCGGCGCCGCCGGCACCTCCGCGGTGCTCGGCCAGGGCGGCTCCCCGGCCGTCGCCGCCGAGGGCGCGAACGCCGCCACCGCGGCCGGTGCCGGTGCGGGCGCAGCCGACGGCGCCCGCGGTCTCCGCTTCGCCTCCGTCGCGCCCAACACCGCCGACCAGGTCACGATCCCCGAGGGCTACGCCCAGAACGTCGTGATCAAGTGGGGCGACCCGATCCTCCGCGGTGCCCCGGCCTTCAACGCCGACCGGCAGACCGCCGCCGCCCAGGCCGGTCAGTTCGGCTACAACAACGACTTCCTGAGCCTGCTCCCGTACGGCAGCTCCTACGAGCGCCGCCAGCTCCTCGTGGCGAACCACGAGTACACGGACGAGCACCTCATGTTCAAGGGCTACGACCCTCAGAACCCGACCCGCGAGCAGGTCGAGATCGCCTGGGCGGCGCACGGCCTGTCCGTGGTCGTCGTCCAGGAGGACCACCGCAGCGGCAAGCTCACGGCCGTCAGCCGTCACCAGCTCAACCGCCGCCTCACCACGACCAGCGAGTTCCGCCTCACCGGCCCGGCCGCCGGCGGCGACCTGCTGAAGACCTCCGTGGACCCGACTGGCACCAAGGTCTTCGGCACGCTCAACAACTGCGCGGGCGGCACCACCCCGTGGGGCACCACCCTCCACGGCGAGGAGAACTTCAACCAGTACTTCGCCAACGGCGGCACGGTCACCGAGCCGGTCCAGGCCGCGCGCCTCAAGCGCTACGGCATCACCGGCGCCTCCTCCGAGCGCAAGTGGGAGCGGTTCGACAAGCGCTTCGACGTGGCCCAGGAGCCCAACGAGGCCAACCGCTTCGGCTACGTCGTCGAGCTCGACCCGTACGACCCGCAGTCCACCCCGCGCAAGCACACCGCGCTCGGCCGCTTCAAGCACGAGGCCGCCCAGCCGCGGCTGACCGACGACGGCCGTCCGGTCATCTACATGGGCGACGACGAGCGCTTCGACTACTTCTACAAGTTCGTCTCGAGCAAGCGGATGAAGAAGGGCAAGTCCCGCGCCGCCCGCGAGCACAACCTGACCCTGCTCGACGAGGGCACCCTGTACGTCGCCAAGCTGACCGGCGACTCGCCCGCCGACCAGATCGACGGCAGCGGCAAGTACCCCTCGGACGGCCAGTTCGACGGCACCGGCGTCTGGATCCCGCTGGCCACCGGCAACGTCTCGCACGTCGAGGGCTTCACCGCCGAGGAGGTGTACGTCTTCACGCGCCAGGCCGCCGACAAGGTGGGCGCCACGAAGATGGACCGCCCCGAGGACGTCGAACCCTCCCCGCGCACCGGTCGCGTCTACGTCGCGCTGACCAACAACAGCAACCGCGGCAAGGCCGGCCAGCCCGGTGCCGACGAGGCCAACCCGCGCAACCTGAACAAGCACGGCCAGATCCTGGAGCTCGCCGAGAGCTTCGACGACCCGGCGGGCGACGCCTTCGCCTGGCGCCTGTTCCTGGTCGCGGGTGACCCCAACGACCCGGCCACCTACTTCGCCGGCTTCCCCAAGGACCGGGTCAGCCCCATCTCCTGCCCGGACAACGTGGCGTTCGACCCCCACGGCAACCTGTGGATCTCCACCGACGGCAGCCAGCTCGGCTCCCACGACGGCCTGTTCGGCGTCGCGACCGCCGGTGAGCGCCGCGGTGAGCTGAAGCAGTTCCTGACCGTCCCGCGCGGCGCCGAGACCTGCGGCCCGATCATCCAGGACAAGCGCGTCCTGGTCGCGGTCCAGCACCCGGGCGAGCTCGACGGCGCCTCGGTCGAGAACCCGCAGTCGGTGTGGCCCGACGGACCGGGCAAGATCGTCCGCCCGTCCGTGGTCAACGTCTGGCGCAAGGACGGCCGCAACATCGGCGTCTGATCGCCCGCCGCACACTGCCGAGTTGAGGGGTGTTTCACGTGAAACATCGTGAAACACCCCTCACTTGCACCCGGGCCTCGGATGTCCCCGCGCTCAGCTGCCGTCCAGCGGGATGCGGACGGGCAGCCTGAGCGTGGTCAGCGCACCCCCGTCCGGGGCGTTGGCGAAGCTCAGGGAGATGCCCAGTACGGCAGCCTGGCCCACCACGATGGTCAGGCCCAGCCCGTGGCCCTTGCCGCGCCCCGGGTCGCCGGTGCGGAACCGCTTCGGGCCCTGCCGGATCAGCTCTGCCGGATAGCCGGACCCGTGGTCCCGGACCGTCACCACGGGGCCGTTCACGGTCACCACCACGGGCGGCTTCCCGTGCTTGTGCCCGTTGACGATCAGGTTGGCGAGGATCCGGTCCAGCCGCCGCCGGTCGGTGAGGACCACGGCCGGGCGGGCGATCCGCACCTCCACGGCCAGCCGCGTCGCCCCGACGATCCGCTCGACCGCCGGGCCGAGTTCACAGCGGTCCAGTTCGGCCTGCTCCACCCCGGAGTCCAGCCGGGAGATCTCGAGCAGGTCCTCGGTCAGCAGGTGCAGCGCCTGGAGCCGGTCGTTGATCATTTCTTTCGGCCGGCCCTCGGGGAGCAGCGAGGCGGCAGCGATCGAGCCGGTCAGCGGGGTGCGCAGTTCGTGCGCCACGTCCGCCGTGAACCGCTTCTCCGCCTCCAGCCGGTTCTGCAGGGTCTCCGCCATCGTGTCCAGCGCGATCGCGACGTCCCGTACCTCGTCGCGGTGGCGCCGCCCGTGTCCGGCGCCGTCCGCCGTGAACCCCACCCGGGCGTCGAGGTCCCCCTCGGTGATCCGGCGGGCCACCGCGGCGGTGCGGGCCAGACGCCTGCTGATCCGGCCGGCGAGGAAGAGCCCGGCCAGCGCCACCATCCCGGCGGCGAGCAGGGCGGAGGCGAGGATCGCGGTGTCGATGGCCCGCAGCCGGTCGCGCGTGCCGGCGTACGGGATCCAGACGGCCAGCGCCCTGCCGTCGGCGGGTCCGGCGGCCCACATGACGGGCTCGCCCCCGTGCGTGCCGACCATGGTCCCGCTGTGGCCCTCCGCGACCAGGCGGCGCAAGGGGCCGGGGAGTCCTGGCGGATCCACGGCACTGTGCACGTCGCCGTGCGAGGTGCCGTACGCGTAGTGCCCCAGCGCGTGCTCGAACTCGCTCCGCACGTCCTTGCGCACCTCGCCCACGAGCTGCCGGGCGACCACGTTGTGCACGAGGATGCCGAGGACGGCGGCCACGGCGCAGCACACCGCCGTCGTCGTGGCGGCGATCTTCCAGCGCAGGCTGCTCGTCCGTCGCACCCGGGCCCCCGTCAGGTCCCGCTCCGGGGACAGGGCTTCGACGCCTCCTTGAGCGACGGGCAGTCGTCGAGGGTGAGCTGCTCCAGGGCCATGGCGCCCTGTCCGGGGTCCCACACGTAGTCGGAGACCGAGACGAGCGCCGGGTTGGAGGTCGGCTCGCGGACGGCGAGGTGCTCGGCGGCGACCTCGACGCCCTCCAGGACCCCGCGCCGGTCCAGGACCCGGGTGATCCGGCCGTCGCGCACGGAGTAGACGCGCAGCTCGCTGAGCCGCCCGTCCACGTCCACCGCGGTGATCAGCTCGTCCTTCCCGTCGCCGGTCAGGTCGTGGAAGACCGGCGGGCGCACCGGGCAGTCCCCGGCCGGGTCGCCGTTCGCGGGACAGAGCGCCAGCCGCTGCACGGCCCGCGGGTCCACGAGCCGCCCCGTGCCGCCGTCCTCGCGCGCGGCAGAGGTGATGTCGGCCCGGACGATGCGCAGGACGTCGCTGCCGCGCATGTCGCCGCCGGGAACGGGCGGCAGTCCGGGCACGGCGGCCGGGTGGCCGGGGAGCCGGCCGGTGCCGGGCGGAGAGGGGTGGACGTCCTTCCACAGGGCCTGCGGGGCATGGACCTCGCCGAGGTCGCCGTCGTCGCGCAGCCCCTCCACGTCGGCGCAGCCGGCGAGCCCGGTGAGCCCCGTCAGCAGGGCCGTCAGGCCCGCGAGGCTGCCGGCGCCGGTACGCAGGAGGGGGTGCCGCATGGTCCGATGCTCCCCCGTCGGGCGGCATTCGGCGCCGGTGGAGCACCCATCCGGGGGACGGGGGCACGCCGGGAGGCGGGCGTCAGGCGCGCGTGCCGTCCGGCCGGCCCGCGGGGGAGGCGAGGGCGCGGGCGGCGGCCACCTCCTGGTGTACGGGCGCGAGCACGCCCTCGTCCTCCGTGTCCGCATCCGCAGCGGGGCCGGGGCCCGTCCCGGCCGGTTCGGGGCTGCGGCGGACCTCCGCGGCCAGCGCCCGCAGCTGTGCGGTGATCTGCCCGACCTCGTGCCGGTGCGGCGGCTCGGCCCCGTGGTTGACCCGGACCCGCGCGGCGGTGGTCGCGTCCACGATCCGCTCCACGGCGACGACCAGCGGGTACCAGGCGGCTGCCCGCTCCCCGGTGGGCGGCGGCTCGGTCAGGGCGCGCTGGAACTCCGACCGTACGGCGGACAGGTCGCGGTAGATCCGCCGCCGGGCCTGTACCCGGGTCACCCGGGCGGCCCGGAGCGCGGCCTCGGTGCCGGTGAGGGTCCCGAACGCCTGCTCCACGTACCGCGCGGCATCGTCGACGGCGTCGGCCAGCCGGTCCCCGATACGGGTGTGCCAGCTCTCCGGCCAGAGCAGGTAGCCGGCGATCAGGACGATCGCGCATCCTATGAGGCTGTCCAGCAGCCGCGGCCGGATCAGGTCGAAGCCCTGGTGGTTGAGGAGGTCGGAGAGCAGCAGGATCACCGGGGTGATGGCCGCGGTCTGGAACGCGTACCCCTTGGCGGAGACGGCGGGGATCAGGGCGCCGAGCACCACCATCACGGGTACGTCCCACCAGCCGCGCGGCACCTCGGCGAGCACGGCGGCTGCGATGACCAGCCCGCCGGCGGTGCCCAGGGCGCGCAGCACGGCCCGGGAGAACACCGAGCCGAAGTCCGGCTTGAGGACGAACGTGACGGTGAGGGCGACCCAGTAGGAGCGCTCGATCTCCACCAGGGAGACCAGCGCCTGGGCGAGACCGATGCACAGGGCCAGGCGCAGTCCGTACCGCCAGGATGCGCCGGAGAGCACCATGCCGCGGACGGTGCGGCGCACCCGCACCCGCAGCGCGGCGGGGCGCCCGAGCCGGTCGTCGACGTTGTACGGATCGGGCTCGGCGAGGTACACGGTCCGGGCCGCGTGCCGCAGGGCGGCGTCGATGGCCCGTTCGGCGGGCCCGTCCGGCGGGGCGGGCAGTCCGATGACGGGGACGCCGGTGCGGCCCTCCTCGACGGCATCGGCCAGGTCCCGGACGGCGGCGGGGATCTCGGGCGGCAGCGGCCGGCCGCGCAGATGGGCGGCGGGGGCCGCTTCGACGAGCGGGATGACGACGTTGAGCTGGGCGAGCATCCGCACCAGTGCGGGACTGCGCCCGTCCACCCGGGTCCGCCGCGCGAGCACGAGGTCGTACGCCTGGTTGAGGGCCTGGGTCACCGCCTGGCGGCGCTCCTCGTACCCGGGGCCGCCCGCGGCCTCCAGCAGCCCGGCCAGGGACCGGTAGGTCGCGGCGACGGCGGCACGTTCGGGCTGCCGCCCGCGCAGCGGCCAGCCGAGCAGGGTGAGGAGGAGGACGAACAGCCCGCCGGCGGTGAGCAGTACCGGGGCGGTCCACCACGGCCGGGGCATCGCCAGGCCCGCCCCGACCACGGCGTTGAGCAGGAGGAGCAGTCCGGAGACCGAGGCGACCGTGCCGACCGAGGAGATCATCCCGGAGACCAGGGCGACCAGCGTCAGGACGCCGACGGCGAGCCAGCCCTCGCCGTAGACGAGGGTGCCGAGGGCGACGCCGACCGCGCCGAAGAGCTGCGGCACCGCGATGTTGAGGATGCGCATCCGATAGGCGTCGGCGGTGTCCCCGATGACCCCGGAGAGCGCGCCCATGGAGACGAGGGCTCCGTACTCCGGCTCGTCCAGGGCGAATCCGACGGTCAGGGGTGCCGCGAGGGCGATGCCCGCCCGGACGACGGCGGCCCAGGGGATGGGCGCGGAGGCCGGCCGCAGGCCGTTGAGGAGCCAGCCGGGTGGGGCGAGGGGGAGCTGACGGGATCGTCCGGGCCGTGCGTGTTCCGTGCCCTGTTCGGTGCTCATTCCGCTTCCGTGCCGCTGTTCGCCGGGGGGACCGCGAAACCGCTTCGCGAATCGTTCCTTCTGGGTATTTCTCTGTTTTTCCAGTCTTTATGCGTGCTTTCAAGCCTATGGGGTGAAGCCGGGCTTCCGGGCCTCACCCGGGGCGCCGGGCACGTCCGGCGAGCCAGGCGGCCAGGGCCACGGCCAGCCCGACTCCCAGCACGATCCAGGCCGTTGTGCGCAGGAACGCCGTCAGCGCGTCGTACACCGCGCCGGCGGCCGCGCGATCCACGTCCGCGGGGAGGTCGTCCAGGGTGAGCCGGCGGCAGACGGCGACGGCGGCGGCGAGCAGCAGCGCGCCGAGCGCGAGGCCGATGCCGGTCGCGGTGAGCGCGCGGGGGCGGTTGCGGGCGATCCCGACGGCCACGAGTGTGAGTACGAGGGTCAGGACGGGAAGCCAGATTCCGGCGATCTGCAGCACGTGGAAGCCCTTCCGGAGCGCGCCGAGGTTCTCGTACTCCATGACCGTGATCGCGGTGCGCGAGACGGGGATGCGGTCCACGAACGGCACGCCGTCCGCGGTGAGGTCCGCCTTGACCTGGGCGATGACGGGGGCGAGGTCGACGCTGACCGAGTTGCCCTCGCCGGTCGTCAGTGCGGTGAGGAAGGCCTCGTGGGCGGCGCGGTTCGCGGTGTTCCACGCCGTCCGGTAGGCCTCGGTCCCGACGAAGGAGCGGACGGCCTCGCCGAGCAGGCTCTCCACCCCGGCCTGGAAGGGGCCGGCGTCGATCTGCCGGGCGATGGCCTCCGTGGCCTGCCGGGCGACCGCGTCGCGCACGGCCGGGTCATCGGCGAGCGGAGCCATCGCGGCGACGTAGCGGTCGTCGTCCCCGATCACCCGGTCCGCCCAGACGGCGACCGCGCTCAGCGGTACGAGCACGGTCAGCAGTACGACCAGCGCCGCGCCCAGTACCGCCGAGAGAGAGATCCGCACGTCACCAGGGAACGGCGCCGCGGGCCGGTGCCGCGACCGCTGCTGCTGCGCCCGGGTGGGGTCCGGCTCCCGTCGGCGTGTCCCCTTGCCCCGGATAATGTGGACATTTAATATCCAGATTATGAAGATGAGCGAGGGCGTGGAGTGGGCGCTGCACAGCTGTCTCAACCTGGCCTGGATCGGCCCGGAGCGGGCGGTGTCGGCGGCCCGCCTGGCGGCGTACCACCAGCTGCCGGCCGCGTACCTCAACAAGCAGCTCCAGGCCCTCGTGCGGGCGGGCATCGTGACGTCCACGCCGGGGCCCCGGGGCGGCTTCCGGCTGGCCCGCCCGGCGGACCGGATCTCGCTCATGGACGTGGTCGCGGCCGTCGAGGGGCCCGAGGAGGCCTTCCGCTGTGCGGAGATCCGCAGGCAGGGGCCGGCCGCCGGTCCGGCGGAGGCGTACGCGGCGGAGTGCGCGGTGGCGCACGCCATGAGCCGGGCCGAGCTGGCCTGGCGCCGCGAACTCGCCGGACAGAGCCTCGACTCGATCCGGGAGCAGGCCGAACGGCAGGCCCCGGACGCCCCCGCCCGCCTGCGGGCGTGGCTCGCGACCACGTGACCACAGGCACCACCAGCACGACCTGGCACGGCCCGGCACGACACGACACGACCGCGAACGACCGGAGAAGGCAATGACGCGCAGCATCACCAACCCGGCAGCCCTGCACGACCCGACCGGATTCGGCTACAGCCACGTGGTCTCGGCCCCCGGCGAGCAGGTCTTCGTCGCCGGGCAGTACGGCTCCGACGAGACCGGCCACGTGGTCTCCGACGACTTCGCCGCCCAGGTCGAGCGGGCCTTCGACAACCTCCGCACCGCGCTCGGGAGCGTGGGCCTGGGCTTCGGGGACGTGGTCCGCATAGGCACGTACGTCGTCGGCCACGACCAGGAGAAGCTGGGGGTCCTCACCAAGGCCCTGCACGGCGCCTGGGGCACCGAGCTGCCCGCCCAGACGCTGATCGGCGTGGCGTCGCTCGCGCTGCCCGGCATGCTCTTCGAGATCGACGCGGTGGCCGCGCGCGGGGCCTGACCCGGACGGGTGATCCACTTGCCGGGCGGCAGGCGCGGGTGTGCCCTGGAGGGTGGGGGAGGCCAGGGCTGCTCTCGCATCCCTCGAAAGAAGGAGCCCGACATGGCACACGCGGCACCCTCCGCCGGCGCCCGGCACCTGGGCAACATGCGGAACCTCAGCACCGGAGCCTGGCTGCGGCCGCTGCTCCTCGGCCTCGTCTACGGGGTCTGGGCGGCCTTCATCAACCGGCAGATGGGCCCGGTGGACGCCGGGAACGTCTTCTACGGAATCCTCTGCGGAGCGCTCTTCGCGGGGATGCTGTTCCTGCTCGCCAGGGTCGGCCCGCAGCTGCCCCAGGAGCTGCGTGCCGCGGCGTACGGCGCCTTCGCGGGCATCGCGATGGGCTACCTGCACAGCCAGACCAACGAATCCGTGCTGATCTCCACGGGCATCGCGCTGGCCGTCGCCGCGGCCGTGACGGCCGGCGCCTTCTACCGCTACCACACCCGCGAGCCCTGACGGGGTGACGGCGAGGACGGCCCGGGGGTCCGAAAGCCGCCCGGAACGGTACTTTCGGCCGGGCGGCCGGGGTCCAAAGCCCCACGCCCGAAGGGCGGCGGCCACCGCACACTGAACACGGCGCCGGTTCCCGCGCCCCGTGGTCGAACCTCACGTGACCACTCTCCGTTGCCGAGGGCACGGGAACCGGCGCCTCCCCCTGCCTACGCGCAGTCGAGCGGTTCCTCGTCGTGCTTCTGAGCGTGCGTCTGCGCCCGCGTCTGGGCGTGGGTCTGCGCATGGGGCTGTGCCGGGGCCGGAGCGGGCTCCGGGGAGGCGGCGCGGGTCTGCGGGCGGGGGGCGCAGCGCGCGGCTTCCGCGCGCAGCATCGCGTGCAGTGCTGCGAAGGGGTCGAAGGGCATGGCCGATTCCTCGCTGTGTGGGGGGTGAGGGGTGTGCGCGGGGGTGGTTCGCACCCTCAGCAGCGCAGCACCGTGCACCGCACCACCTGCACGGACTCCGGAATCCGGGCCGGTGAGGAGGCCGGGGAGGCGGCGCGCCCGCCTTCCGCAGGGCCCGGGACCCGTACCTTCGCCCGACGCGGCGGGGCGGCCTGACGCCCGGCGGTCCGTACGGCCACGCGCTGTTCGGCGTCGGAAGCCGGATCGCTCTGTCCCTCGCGCCCGTCCCGGCCCTCGCCGGGGAGTTCCGCGGGGGCCGAGGCGGGCCGCGGTTCGGCGCCGGAGGACCCCCCGGGGGCCGCGGCGCAGGCGTACGCGCCCGCCGTGCCGAGCAGGGTCAGCAGCACGACGCAGGCAGCCGCCAGCCACCCCGTCGACGCGTACCGGATCCTGCTCATGTCAGGGATCTGCCCGTATCGCAGCCCTCCCTGCCCGCCGCGGCCCCAGAACCCCCCGACCGGCTCAGGCTCCCGCGGCCGCCGTGCCACCGGACGGGTGACGGCCGCGCCGTCCGCCGTACGGCACGTCCCCGGGGCCGGGCCGGGCCGGGCGGCCGGGCGGGGCGGCCGGGCGGGAAGGGTCCGGAGCCACGGATCCCCTTCCTAGGCCGCGGCCAGCCCCAGGGTCACCGCCGCCGCGCCGACGAGCACGGCGGCGACGTGCATCGCCGTGTGCCCGTAGTCCCGGAACACCAGCTGGCGTACGAGTCCGCCGATCGCCGCCAGCGTGGTGACCACGGCTAACTGCGCCACCAGTGGCACTTGGAGCACGGGTACGAGCAGGAGCAGGACGGCGTTCACCCACAGCGGCCCGGTGCCCGTCCAGCCGTGCCAGTACCAGTAGTTCCGGCCCGCCATCGGGTCGATCATGCCCAAGCCCCCCGTAGTAGAACGACGCTGTGGGCACACAACTCTCAGTGCTCACAGCGCCGTTGTACCGGAAGGAAGGCGATCAGGCAGCAGCCGGGACAGAGGTTGCCGCGGGAGCGGGGGCGAGCTGCCGCTCGGCGAGGTGCCCGAGCACCAGTCCGATCCCGGCCCACAGGGTCGCCTGGATGGCCAGCGAGGCCAGCCGGAAGTCCCAGATCAGCGTGGCCGGGAAGCCCGCCGGGACCTCGTTGACCGACGGCAGGAAGGCGTACGCCAGCCCGATCGCGACCACGAAGAACACCCCCGCGGCCACGGTCGCGTTCCAGTTGCCCAGGCGCGGTGCCAGCCTGCGCCCCAGCACCACCGCACCGGCCGACAGCAGCACGCTGAGGGCGATCATCAGCAGGTACAGCGCGGTACGCCGGCCCGCGGTCTCGGGATCGCCCACGGCCGGCGGGTTGGCCGGGTACTTGAAGAACGGCACGAGGGTCACGGCCGTGAACGCGCCGAACGCGACCAGCGCCGCCGTCGCCCGCGGCCCGAACCGGCCGACCCGGCCGAGGACGAAGCACAGGGCCAGCGCCGCGATCCCGCCGAGCGCGACACCGTAGAGCAGGACGCCGGTACCGAGGCCCGCGGTGGACTGGAGGGCCCGGCTGACCGGGGCCTCCTCGCCGTGGCCGTGGCCGCCCGAGGCGTGCGCCGCCGCCTCCTCGATCGCGATGGCGTCGTCGACCCGGGGCTCACCGAGGAAGTAGGACACCAGGAGCGCGAGCACGCCGGCGGCCAGACCCGCCAGCATGCCGCGCACCAGGAGGGATCTCACCGAAGAAGAATTCACAGTCGTCGCGTTCCTCGTCGGTCAGTGGCAGGGGAAGCCGAGCAGGTGGCGGCCGTCGTGCAGCCACTCGTGGACCGTCTCGCCCTCGAAGAGGGCGGTGGCGCCCTGCTCGGCGCCGACGAAGTAGAGCAGGACGAGCATCAGGACCCCGAAGAACACCGCCCACGGGGCCAGTGTCCGCAGCGGGATGGGGGTGAGGGCGTCCGTGGTGTGCACGGCAGGCAGGCTGGACTGAGCCATGGCAGAACCTCCAGGGGGAACACGCGTCCCGGTCGTGTGGTGCTCTGAACGACGGCTACGGGTCTGACTTTCCTCCCGGCAGGGAGAGGTACACAGTGGCGCGACCGTGCCGGATTTTCACCGGTGCTTCCGTCGTACCGTCGTCATGTCGTCCGAGACCGTACCGCTGCCGTGGCTTGAACACCACGGCGCGCGCGGTCCGTCTCACGCCCCTGGTCCCGCCACCTACGCTCTCCGCATGACGAACGCCCCGGTACGCGTCCGGCTCCTGACCCCCGCCCTGGCGCCGGGGTTCCGCTTTCCCGCAGCGCAGGCGCCCCCCGGCGCCCCGCTGCTGCGCGGCCCCGACGCGGGGGAGTGGACCGGCCGGACGCTGGACGAGGTGGCGGCCGAGGACCCCGCGGGCGTCCGCAGCTGGCTCACCGACCCCGCGTACGCCCCGCCGGGCGGCGAGTCCGTCCAGGCGCTGGTCGCCCGGGTCGGCGGCTGGCTGGACGGGCTGGAGCCCGGCACGGTCCGGGTGGAGGTGGCCCAGGCGGTCGTACGGGCGGCCGTGGTGCACGCCCTGGAGCTGCCGGCCCGTACGTTCTGGCGGCTGGACGCACGACCCCGCACGCTCACCGAACTCAGCGGGCGCGCGGGGCGGTGGAACCTGCGGCTCGGCAGCCCGTCCGACGAGGGTGCCGAGGCGGTGGCGGGTTAGGCGGTGATCCAGTCGCTGGTCGCGATGACCGGCTGCACGCCGTCGCGGTGGATGGTGCCCTCGATCAGGCCGTACATCCGGTCGGCGGCGTAGTAGACCTCGTTGTCGTTCTTGAGGCCGAACGGCTCCAGGTCGACCAGGAAGTGGTGCTTGTTGGGAAGGTTCAGCCGGACCTCGTTGACCCGCGGGCAGTTGTCGAGCACCCGCTCCGCCATCTGGTTCAGGGTCTGCTGGAGCGAGTACGAGTAGGTCTCCGCGAACGCCTCGAGCAGGTTCTTGCGGACCTTCTTGTACGCGCGGTCCCAGTCCGTCTCCTCGTCGGTGGCGGCGAGGTTCGAGTGGGCCCAGCGCGCGGTGACCTTGGTGGCCAGGATGCGGTCGTACGCCTCCTGCAGGGTCGTGTACTCGTCCTTGATGTAGCCGTGGAACTCGGAGTTGGTCGAGTTCATCACCGTCAGGTCCTTCAGACCGGACAGCACCTGCAGACCGCTCGTCTCGCTGTACGTGATCTGCGCGGTGCGCACCTCCTGGCCCTTGCGGACGAAGGAGTGCTGCTCCTTGCGGGTCGGTACGGGGATCCGCTCCCAGGCGTACTCCTCGATGCGGATCTGCGCCTCGCGGATCGGCTCCTGCGAGGAGACGAAGTGCTTGGCGAGCAGGATGCCGAAGGCCTCGGGGGAGGCGATGCCGTGCTCCTTCCCGAAGGCGTACACGGTGTTCTTGGTGGTGTCCGTCGGCAGACAGTTGGCGTTGTCGCCGGTCAGGTGCACGTCCCGGAACTCGCCGCGCAGGGCCACGGAGACGTTGAGGTCGCGGATCTCGTGCCAGGAGCCGTCGCTCCCCTTGCGGGTGACCTTGACGATGCGGTTCTCGGCCTTGCCGTACTGGTTCTGCGCGAGGACGTGCTTGCCCATGGTGTCTTCCTTCGGGTCACGGAGTCCGGTCGTCTGGATCCCGTACGCCCGGCGTCCGGCGGGCTCCGGAGTGCTCCGCGCGCCGCCCCCCGCCGTCCGGCCCCGGAGGACCGCCCCGGGACTGACGTGCATCCCGGTTCGTAGGTGCTGTTCGGATTGCAACACGGCTGCGGGCCGAACGGAGGGGTGCGGATCGTCCGACAATCGGCGCACGCGGTTCGGCGGACCCGCCAAAGGCCGCCGCAGACCCGCCCCGGCGGCGTGCCCTGCCGCGATGCGGAATCGGAATTCGGAACCCGGGATCCGGGAAGCCCTGGTGTGGTGGCGTGCGGTCCGGGTAGCCGGGAGGTATGTCCCGTTATGGAGGAGACAGAGGCAGCGACGACCTGCGACACGGCCGCATCGAAGTGCAGGGTGATGTCAGCATGTGACGCGTGCGCACACGGCACGTGAGCGTGTGAGGTGGCCTATCCCGGGAGGGTTGTCGGATGGCGCAGGAAGCCGACGGAGCACGGTTCTCGGTCGATGCCCGGCACGAGGGCGACGTCCTGGTGCTGGCACTGGCCGGGGAACTCGACCACGACACGGCCGGGGTGCTGCGCGACGCGCTCGAAGCGGCCGTCGACACCAGCCCGGCACGCCTGCTCGTCGACTGCGCGGAACTGGGGTTCTGCGACTCGACCGGCCTGAACGTTCTCCTGCGGGCCCGGCTCGCAGCCGAGGCGCAAGGCGGCCGGCTGGAGCTGGTGGCGCTGCGGCGTCCGGTGGCGAGGATGTTCCGGATCACCGGTGCGGACGGAGTTTTCCCGGTCCACGCCGACTTGGCGGAGGCGCTGGACCGGCCCCCGTCGGACTAGCTCCGCGAGCGGCCCCGAGCGGCCCCGAGCGGCAGGAAGAAGGAGACGGCATGTCGGAGCAGACCAGGCGCCTGCTGCTGCACGGCGCGAGTGGGGTCGTCGCCCGCTGCCGCGATTTCACCCGGCAGGCCCTGGCGGACTGGCACTGGCTGCCCGGGAGCGAGAACGGCCACGCGGGGGGTGACGGACACTACGCGGCACACGCGGAGGACGAGGAGCGCTGGGCCGTCGTGGACGACGTCCTGCTCCTCGTCTCCGAGGTGGTGACCAACGCCTGCATGCACGCCGGCGGCCCCAGCGAGCTCGTCCTGCGGCACACCGACGGGATGCTGCGGATCGAGGTCAGCGACGGGAGCCTCGAGCAGCCCCGGCCGCGCCCGGCCGGCGACCCCGCCCTGCCGGGAGGTCACGGGCTGTTCGTCGTACGGCGCCTCGCCCGGGACTGGGGTTCGGTATCTCGCGCGGACGGCAAGACCGTGTGGTGCGAGGTGCCGAATCCGCTGGCGGGTCGGCCAGCAGGTCCCCGCGCAGTGTCTCCAGGGTCCTGCTGAGCAGCCGCGAGACGTGCATCTGGGAGATGCCGAGCCGCGCGCCTATCTCCGCCTGGGTGAGCTCCTCGCCGAACCGCAGCGACAGGATCGCCCGGTCGCGTTCCGGCAGCTCGGCCAGCAGCGGCTTCAGGGCCTCCAGCCACTCGATCCGCTCGTACGCCGCTTCCTCCGCGCCCGGCGCCCGGATCGCCGGGTCGCCGTCCTCTTCCTCCGGCGCGGGGGCGTCGAGGGAGCGCGCGGAGTAGCCCTGCGCTGCTATCCGGCCCTCGGCCAGCTCTCCGGGCTCCACTCCGAGCCGCTCGGCGAGCTCGGCCTCGGTGGGGAGGCGGCCCAGCCGCTGCTCCATCGCGTCCGAGGCCTTGGCCGCGTCGAGCCGCAGCTCCTGGAGCCGCCGCGGGACCTTCACGCACCAGCTCGTGTCACGGAAGAAGCGTTTCATCTCGCCGGTGATCGTCGGCAGTGCGAACGACGTGAACTCCACGCCCCGCCCGACCTCGTACCGGTTGATCGCCTTGATCAGGCCGATCGTGCCGACCTGGACGATGTCCTCCATGGGCTCGCTGCGGCTGCGGAACCGCCGCGCCGCGTACTTCACGAGGCTCAGGTTGAGCTCGACCAGGGTGTTGCGCACGTACGAATAGGCGGCCGTGCCCTCCGTGAGGACGTCCAGGCGCCGGAACAGGACCGCGGACAGGACCCGCGCGTCGGCCGTGCTCACCTGCACCGGATCCTCGGGGATCTCCGGCAGCTCCGGGACTTCGGAGAGGTCGGGGACTCCGGGCAGGGCCGGGGCTCCGGACGGCTCCGGGGCGGGACCCGGAGCGTCGGTATGCAAGGGGTCTGCGTGGGCTCGGGCGACGGGAGACATGAGGTTCCTCCGCTCTCCGTGCGAATGGCGACGTGGTCCGACGTTGATATACCCCGCTCAGGGGCCTCCGACCCGTTCTCGTGACACAGTGGAACAAATGCCCACGGATGCGAACAGACGCTGACCGGTCCGGCGCTCTAGCCCGGCGCGCCTCCCCGGTCGGCGCTGCTCACAGCGCCGCGTCGAACCGGGAGAGGTCCTCGATCAGCCGTTTCAGGAGGGGGGGCGGCAGGGTCTCGTCGAGCAGCTCGCGCAGCTGGGCCGTGTGGGCCGCCAGCGCCGCGTGCAGCTTCTCCTCCCCGAGCGGTGTGTGCCGCAGCAGGAAGGCGCGCCCGTCGCACGGGTCGGGCTCGCGGCTGATCAGGCCCTTGGCCAGGGCGCGGGCGACCAGGCGGGTGGTGCCGCTGGAGGTCAGGCCGATGGCCTCGCCGAGCGGTGCGGCCTGCGCGGTGTGGCCGGGCTGCTGCCACAGCCGCAGCAGCAGCTCGAACTCGGCCCCTTCGAGGCCGGACGCGGCCATGAACACCGGCCGGGTGCGGTTCTGCAGGACGTGGACCACCCGGCTGAGGTGACCCAGCAGCTGCACGCCCTCGGCCGCGGCGAGCCGGTCGATGCTGTCTCCCATGCGGTGATCCTCCCAGCAGTGATCCTCCCGCGCACAGTCAGGTCGGAGCAGTCTCGAGACGCCCTTGAGATACCTGCTTAGGCAGGTATCCTCACTCGTATGAGTGACTTCGCCCGCGTCCGCCGCACGCCAGGGAGCCCCCTGGCGCCGACCGCCCCGGCGCTTCCGGCTTCCCCGGACGCGCCCCGGGCGCTCCGGCCGCCGCTGCGCCTGGTCCTCGTCCTCGGCGCGCTGTCGGCCTTCGGCCCGCTCAGCCTGGACATGTACCTCCCCGGACTGCCCCGGCTGGCCGCGGACTTCGGCGTGGGCCCGGCCGACGCGCAGCTCACCCTGACCGCCTGCCTGCTCGGTCTGGCCTTCGGTCAGTTGGTGGCGGGCCCGCTCGCCGACCGCTGGGGCCGCCGCCGTCCGCTGCTGTGGGGCCTGGCCGGGTACGCCGTGGCCTCCGTGCTCTGCGCCTTCGCCCCCACCGCGACCGCACTGACCGGACTGCGGCTGCTCCAGGGCCTGGCGGGCGGCTTCGGCATCGTCATCGCCCGCGCCGTCGTCTCCGACATGTACGAAGGGCCCGCGGCCGCCCGGGTGTTCTCCCTGCTGATGGTGGTCAACGGCAGCGCCCCCATCCTCGCCCCGCTGGCAGGCGGCCAGCTGCTGCGCTTCACGGACTGGCGCGGGGTCTTCTGGGCCCTCTCCCTGATCGGTACGGCCATCCTGGCCGGAGCGGCGTTCGTCCTGAGAGAGACGCTCCCGCCGGGGGAGCGCAGCACCGGCGGACTGGGCCAGACCGTCCGCGGCTTCGGCGCCCTGCTGCGCGAACGCCGCTTCCTCGTGCCCACGTTCACCGCCGCGTTCGCCTTCGGCGCCCTCATGTCGTACATAGCCGGATCGCCGTTCGTGCTCCAGGAGGTCTACGGGCTCAACGCGCAGCAGTTCAGCCTGGCCTTCGGCGCCAATGCCCTCGGCATCGTGGTGTTCGGTCAGGTCAACGGCCGTCTGCTGCGCCGGTACCCGATGCGGCGGCTGGTCGGCTGGGGCGTGGCCATGTGCGGCACCGGGGCGGCGCTGCTGCTGGTGTCGGCCCTGGCCGGCTTCGGCCTGCCCGGGGTACTGCCCGCCCTGATGCTGATCGTCTCCAGCATCGGCCTGATCGCCCCGAACACCGCGGCGATCGCCCTCGCGGGACGCCCGCGCACGGCGGGCGCCGCCTCCGCGCTGCTCGGCCTGTTCCAGTACTCCACGGGCGGGCTGACCGCGCCCCTCGTGGGCCTGTCGGGCGCGGTCTCCGCGCTGCCGATGGCCCTGGTGATCACCGTCTGCGCGGCGCTGTCGGCGCTCACCTTCCTGTTCGGGGACCGCAGCGGGGACCGCGAGGGCACGCGCGCCCCCGTCCGAGACCGCGGCTGACGCTACTCCCCGGCAGCCGCGGCCGCCGCTGCCGCCTCGATGAGCTCGCCGTACCCGACGAACAGCCGCAGGCGCGGTTCGTCCGCGGCCCGGCCGGCGGCCTCGGCCGCCAGCAGGCGGGTCCAGGCGCGGGCGGCCAGGGCACGCGCCCGGGCCCCCGCCCACTGCGCGGGCAGCAGTTCGGGCGGCAGCAGCGGATCCGGTTCCATCGCCTCGGTGAAGGCGGCGGCGAGTCCGACGGCGTGCACGAGGCGCGCGGTGTCCGCGTCGCCGCCGGAGCCCGCCCCGCCGTCCGGCCCCTCCGCGGCGAGCACGTCCTCGGCGAGCGCGGCAAGCGCGTCGTACCGCGCCGCGATCTCCGGCAGCGGCCACAGCGCGGCGGCGACCGCACCCGGCTCGTGCTCCCCGCCCACCTGGAGGTCGCGGCTGGTCATGAGGGTCAGCGCGGACCCGATGCCGAGCCGGGCCGCGGCCTCTTCCACGTACACGCCGATCCGGTGCGGGCTGACGTACAGCCCGCCCTGGACGGCGGCGGCCCCGAGGCCGGTCACGGCCTCGCGCAGCGAGTCGCGGGCCGCGCGCCGCGCCTCCGGCACGGCGAAGGCCATGAGCTGCCAGGTCCCGTCCCAGGGCGCCTCCCCCCGGTCCTGCCGGTAGGCGAGGTGTACGTACGCGACGTTCGCGGCGATCTCCCCGGCCGCGCCGGCGGTCCGCAGCACGGCCTTGCGGCCCCGTCCCTCCTGGATGAACCGGCCCTCCGTGACGAGCCGTTTGATGCACAGCCGCACCTGCTGGTCGGTCATGCCGAGCGCTTCGGCGACGCCGTACAGCTCGCCCGAGTCGACGGTGCCGTCCTCGCGGACGAGGGCGTGCACGAGCAGCCGGGTGGGGATCTCGACGGTCATTCTCAGGCTCCGGTTCCTACGGTGCGGTGCATGGTGGTGACGGCCCCGAAGCCCATCAGGCGCCGGAGGTACGGCGTCTGCTCGGTCCGTACGGCGGTGAAGCCCCGGCGTTCGTACAGCGCCCGGGCGCGCGGGTTGACGTCGATGACGTCGAGCCGGACCTCGGTGCAGCCGTGCGCGGCGGCGACGGCGTCGATCTCCCCGAGCAGCCGGCCGCCGATCCCGTGGCCGCGGAAGTCCGCGTCGACGGCGATGCCGTCCATCACCAGCTGCCCCGGGGCCGGGGTGCGTTCGAGGAGGGCGAGCAGCGGCAGCCGGGCGAGACCGCCCAGGATGCCGTACGCGCGCAGGACGTCACCGGCGCTGCCGCCGGTGAGCCCGTACCCCCCGAGCCGGAAGCCGGCGACGCCGACGATCCGGCCGTCGGCGGCGAGGGCGGTCACCGCCCGGTCCCGGTGCAGATGGGCGGCGATGAAGGCGCGCCCCCGGCCGGGAGGCCCGAGCGCCGAGCCGAGCTTGCGCCCGAAGGCCTCCCAGTAGAGCTCGGCGACCCGCTCCTCGCCGCCTTCCGGCACCCCGCGCCTGATCTCCATGGGATGAGTGTAGTACGTTCGAGCGGGAAACGATCGTTTTTGATTCGCTAGGTTGGGTTAGGGGGCGGGAGCGTCCTCGTCCGTCACGGGGATGCTCTGCGAGACCGGAACGGCCGCCGCGACCGGAACGGTCACCACCACCGGTTCCGCCGCCTGGGCCGGGACGTGGCCGTTCGAGCCGCTCTCGCTGTGCCGGCTGCTCTGGCCGTTCTGGTTCATCGACGCCAGCAGCTGACGGGCCAGGCCCAGCCCGGTGCCTCCCATGGTGAGCGCCTTGGCGAACATCTCCGACATCCCCTCGGCGCCGTTGAGCAGCACCATGTGCTCCACGTTGCCGAAGGCGCCCGCGCCCGCCTCCACGATCTTCGGCCAGTTCTCGGCGAGCTGCTGTGCGACCACGGCCTCCTGGTTCTCCGCCAGCGCCGCGGCCCGCGCCTTGATGGCCTCCGCCTCGGCCAGGCCCCTGGCCCGCGCCGACTCGGCCGCCGCGAGCCCCTTCGCCTTCGCGGCCGCCGCCTCGGCCTCGCCGGTGGCCCGGGTCGCCGCGGCCTCCGCCCGCCCGTGCGCCTCGGTGGCCTGCGCCTCGGCCACCGCCGCGAGTTCCGTCTCGCGCGCCTTGGCCTGCGCGGCCGAGATCCGCGCGTCCCGCTCCGCCTCGGCCATCGTCCGCTTCTCGTACGCCTTCGCGTCCGCAGGCTTGCGCACGTCCGTCTGGAGCTGCTGCTCGCAGCGCTGCGCCTCCAGCTCGGCGACGCGGGTCTCCTGGACCACGACCTCCTGCCGGGCCGCCGCGTCCGCGAGCGGACCGGCCTGCTGGGCGGAGGCCTGCGCCTTGTCGCGTTCGGCCTGGTAGCCGGCCTGGAGGATCTCGCTGTCCCGGGTGGCCTCCGCCATCCGCGCGGCTGCCGCCTGCTCGGCCTCCGTCGCCCGGCGGTTGGCCTCGGCCTGCGCGATGCGCGCGTCCCGCTGGACCGCTGCGGCGTGCGGCATTGCGAGGTTCTTGATGTAGCCGGTCGGGTCCTCGATCTCGTGGATCTGCAGCGAGTCGACGATCAGGCCCAGCTTCTCCATCTCCGTACCGCATGCCCCCCGGGTCTGGCCGGTGAGCTTCTCCCGGTCGCGGATCATGTCCTCGACCGTCAGCCCGCCGACGATGGCGCGCAGATGGCCCGCGAAGACGATGTGCACCCGCTCCGGCATGTGCTTCTGCTGGTCCAGGAAGCGGCGGGCCGCATTGGCGATGGAGACGTAGTCGTCCCCGACCTTGAAGATGACCACGCCCTTGACCCGCAGCGGGATGCCCTGCTGGGTGACGCAGTCGACGGACAGCTGGGTCTCGTTGAGGTCGAGCGAGAGTTTGCGCACCGCCTGCACGCCGGGCAGTACGAGGGTGCCGCGCCCGGTGACGATGCGGAAGCCCATGCCTTCGCCCAGGCCTTCGGTCTTGTGGGTGGATCCGGAGATGATGAGTGCTTCGTTGGGCTCGGCCACGCGCCACATCAGCTTGAACAGGCCGATCAGAAGACAGATTCCGGCGAGGATCGCTCCCGCCACGACGCCGACGAACATCGGCATTCGCCCCCTTCGCGCAGTGCCGTTCGGCACCGACCAGGGCGAGTGTGCGCCCGGCCGGCGCCGGGGGAGAAGGTCCCGGTCCGGCCTTGTCGCAGTGTTGATACGAAAGCCGGCCGGTAAGCCGACTCGCCTGCCGCGGCGGGGAGTTGTCCGTCCGCGCCGCTTTCAGCTGCCGTAGGCGGCGAGGACGTACACGGTCCGCGGCGGCATGTACTCCACCACCGTCACCACGGTGCCCACCTCGATCCGATCGCCGCTGCTCGCCGCGTACGCGAGGAAGTGCTCGGCTCCGCCCCGCACCCGGACGATGACCTCCCCCACCAGCCCCGGCCCGACCGTTCCGGTCACCCGCCCGATCGTCCCCACCATGTCCTCGCCCATGCGGGGAGGCTACGGGGGCGTCGGCCCGGCTGTCTGCCGGGTGGCCCCGCCGGAGCGGCTGCGGGTGTCCACAGGGCTGTCTAGTGGAAGTACGCGGAGGCCGCGGGGGTCGTGAGCAAGGCGATGACGAGGGCCGAGCCGAGGGTCGCCAGCGGGAAGCGGAGCAGGACCAGGGGGCGCAGCCAGGAAGGGAACCCGGAGCTCGCGGCCGCGATGAGGGCCGGTACGTCGACGGTACGGGCGGCGGGGTCCTCGGACCTCGCGAAGGCGGCGGCGGTGTAGCGGGTGGCGAAGACCTGGCCGGCGGTGATGAAGCCGACGACGAGCAGGACGAGCGGTTCGACGATCCAGGAGGCGACGCGGCCGGTCTCGCTCGCGGCGAGGTTGAGCGCGGCGAGCGCGGTCAGGCAGACGCCGATGCCGAGCGCGAGGACGAGCTCCCGGGTCTTCTCCTCGAACCTGATCCCGTGCCGGTCGAGGACCGAGGCCGGGTGGCCCTGCCGGGCCAGCTCCGCCTCGGCGGCCCGCTGTGCGGCGCCTCCGTGGACCCGGACGACGAGGGGGATGACGAAGAAGAGCGCGGCCAGCAGGAGCTGGAGGGTGACGGCGGCGGCGACGGACAGCGGCATGGCGGAGCTCCTCGTGGGTGCGTGGAGAGGGCGTGCGGGCGTACGGGCGTGTGGATGTACGGGGTCTACGGGCTTCGGCCGCGGCCTAGTTGAGGCCCAGCAGGACCAGGGCGGCGGCGGACCCGGCGAAGACGACGGCGTGGCGGAGGTTCTGGAGGTACGGCATCACCCAGGTGGGGAAGGCGCTTTCGGCGGCCTTGAGCATGGCCGCGACGTCGATGCGCTGGAGCTCGGTGTCACCGGACTTCGCGAAGTGCGCGGAGACGGACCGGGTCACGGTCAGATTCGTGTAGAGGATCACGCAGTTGACCAGGAAGACGACCGGCTGGAGGTACCAGGACAGCGTCTCGCCCCAGGAGTTCCCGGTCAGGTTCAGCACCGCCAGCGTGGTCATCACCGCGGCGATGCCGACGGGAGCCGCGGTCTCGTGGCCGCCGGCGTCGAGCCGCATTCCGTTCTCGGCCATGACCGTGGTGCGCACTCCCTGGCGGCCCAGCTCTGCTTCGACAGCGGCCTGGGCGGCGGGCCCGTAGCGGTGGCGGACCAGCGGGATGCTGACGAAGGCGAGGGCGATGAGGAGCTGGAGCACGGCGGTGGCGGCGGACACGGGGTCTCCTTCAAGGGGGGCGGGCGGCGAGCCCGGGGCTGTTGAACTAAGTGCAAGAGCACTGTAGGCGGAGACTTGAACTAAGTGCAAGACCTACTTGCACTTAGTTCATCTATGCTGTGCCCATGTCCCGGAACACGCTGACCGCAGAGCAGATCGTCGCCACCGCCATCGAGCTGCTGGACGCAGAAGGCCTCGACGGCCTGAACATGCGCGCGCTCGGAGGGCGGCTCAACTCCGCCGCGACGGCCGTCTACTGGCACGTCAAGAGCAAGGACAACCTCGTCCGGCTGGCCTGCGACGAGGTGTGGAAGGAGGTCGGGCTGCCCGACCTGGACACCCTCGACTGGCGCGAGGCGGCCACGCGGATGGCCACCGGCCTGCACGCGGTGATGACCAGCCACCCGTGGATGGTCCAGGCCCTGGCCGGCCACCTCCTGTACGGCCCGGGCAAGGCCCGGGTCGACGACCACACCCTCGCCCTCTACGAGAAGGCCGGCTTCACGGAGGCCGAGGCCGACCAGGCGGCCGCCACGGTCTTCACCTTCGTCCTGGGCAACGCCGCCGGGGCCTCGGCCACCGTCGCCCTGACCCGGCGCCTGTCCCTCAAGGGCGCCGACCCCGAGGAGCTGATGCGCGACACCCTCGCCCAGGCGAGCGAGATCGCGATGGAGTTCCCGCGGCTGCGCACCCGCCTCCAGGCCGCCGCTGCCACGGACTACAACGGCGCCCCCGACAACAGCTTCGAGTTCGGCCTCCACGCCATCCTCGACGGCTTCGAAGCCCGCCTCGCCGCCCGCGCCGCCGGCTGATCCCCGGCGGCCGGCCCGCAGGCCCTACGGGCTGATGCGGACCAGCGCGAGGGTGATGTTGTCGGGCCCGCCGGCCTCGATCGCGGCCTTCCACAGCTCGAAGGCGGCCTTCCCGTCGTCGTGCACCCTCAGCACCGCCTCGATCTCCTCGTCGGGCAGCGGGTCGGTCAGCCCGTCGCTGCACACGAGGTACCGGTCGCCCACGGCCAGCGGGAACACCGCGATGTGCGGCGTGATGTCGCTGTGCGCGCGGCTGCCGCCGAGCGTCTGGGTGACGGCCGAAGTGGTGCGCTCGCCCGGGGCCGGCGGCGGGCTGTCGTCGACGCTGACCTGGCGCAGGCGGTCGCGCGCCGCGTGGAACACCTTGCTGTCGCCGACGTTGAACGCCACCAGCGAGTCCGGGAGGACCAGGACGCCCGCGACCGTCGTCCCCATGGTGGCCAGCTCCGGATGGCCGTCGGCGGCCGCGTGCACCTCGTGGTTGCACAGCAGCAGCACGTCACGCACGACGTCGGCGCTGTCCAGGGCCGTCCCGAGGGCGGCGAGCCGGCGGACGGTGAGCGCGCTGGCCACCTCCCCGCCCGGATGCCCGCCGAGGCCGTCGGCGACCGCGACGACCAGTGGTCTGCCGAGCGGGAACAGCAGCGTCTGGGGGCTCTCGGTCACCGTGCTGCACAGCGTCCACGGGCCCACGGCGAGGCTGTCCTCGTTGTGCTCGCGGATCAGCCCGGCATGGCTCAGGGCGGTTACGGCTACGTACGGCACCTGACGGTTCCGCCTCTCCACAACGGCCGGCGCGTCCCCTGCCCATTGTCCCGCTCCCGCCGCGGTGAAGCGCCTTGACCTCAAGTGCACTTCAGTTCCTACGTTGTTCCCACCGAACCACACGGGCGAAAGGGTGCATCCACGTGGAAACCAAGGAGTACTCGCAGCAGGAGCCGGCCGCACAGCCGGTCGCGTACTGGACCGGAATGGCCTACGAGCAGGTCATCGGATTCATCCGGCGCCAGCAGGCCGCGCTCGGGTTCACCCAGCCGCAGTTCTGGATCCTGCGGCACCTGTCGAAGGACGACCTCTCGGCGGACGGGCGCGGCATGACCGCCGCGGAGCTGGCCGAGGCCATGCAGACGTACCTGCGCACCGAGGACGACATCCCGGCGGAGGCCGCGACGCTGCTGGAGCGGGGCTGGGTCACCCGGGACGGCGACGGCAGGCTGTGGATCACGGAGGAGGGCGACGCGGCCCGCGCCCGCCTCAAGACGCACGCCCCCGCCTGGCGCGACCGGATCCACGAGGGCATCGACGACGCGGACTACGTCACCACCCTGCGCGTCCTCCAGCGCATGATGCGCAACGTGAGCGGCGAACCGGCGTGACCCCTCCCGGGGGCGGGGCCTGCGGCCGCGGGGGTCCCGGACCCGGGTCGCTCAGCCTTGCGGCTCCCGGTACCGGCCGCCCACCGTCAGGCCACGGTCCGCGCGGGGCGGCGGCGCTGTGACCGGCCGTAGAGCAGGAAGCCCGCGAAGGCCGCCAGCGAGACGAGCGCGCCCGCCAGGGTCGCGCCGCGGAACCACGGCGCCTCCACGTCCATGACCCGCTGCCCGGCGTGCGCCGCGCTGCCCCCGCCCGCGACGACGCTCAGTGTCCACAGGTTGGGGAGGGCGAGCACGACGGCGAGGGCGAGCCAGCCGGCCGTGGCCTTCCAGGAGCGCCGCTTGCGCAGCCCGATCCACGCCACGAGCAGGGGCAGCAGGGTGCAGGCGAGGCCGAGCGCCAGCCCGAGCACCAGGCCGGTGCCCAGCCGGCCGTCCACCGCGTCGCCCACCCGCTGGGACCACCACCGCGGAATCGTCGCCGCGAGCACGAAGTACGCCACGACGAGCACGGCCAGCGCCGCGCCGCCGAGCAGCAGCCGCTTGCGCGGGTCGGGATCCGCCCCCGCCTCCCGCGTCCGTTTGGTCCGCATGATCCGATGCTGGCACCGGAGCGACCTCGCCGCAGCGCGAGGACCGCCCCGAACGGGCGAAGGTGTGGTGCGGAACGCACGGATGTCCGCATATTTTGGCTTTCGTGCCGTTTTCGGTGACGCGGCGACAGCGCCACGTCACCGGTTTCTCTCCAGGAAGGCCGCCATGAAGCGCTACCCCCTGATCGCCGCGCTGTGCGTCACCACGGTGTTCGGTCTCGCCGCGTGCTCCGACGACAGCTCCCCCTCCGAGGAGGCCACCCAGGCCGCGGCCGAGCTGTGTACCAACCTCAACGAGCTCAAGGCAGACAACGCCAAGCTGAAGGCGCTGAACCCGGCCTCCGCGACCAAGGACCAGATGCAGGACGCCTACGACGCCGTCCAGGACGACTGGGCGGACGTCAAGGAGAACCTGGGCAACCTGCGCGAGGCGGAGCGGGCCGCGGTGCAGTCGGCCGCCGACGACCTCAAGAACGCCTACGAGGACCTGCCGGGCGACACGACCGGCAAGGACGCGCTCACGCAGCTCCAGCCGCAGATCCAGAAGCTCGACGAGAGCGCCACGGCCGCCGCCACCAGCCTCCGGTGCTGACCCCGCCCGCGGCGGGCGACGCTTGACGACTGCTTAGTGCTGTGCGGCCGCCCGCCCCGGAGGCAGCAGTTCGGTGATGACGAAGGCGGCCACGGCCGTCAGGATCACCACGGGCATCATCGCGGAGCTGCCGAGCAACAGGACCACCAGCACGACACTGCTCACCGGCAGCCGCAGCGTGATGGCCGAGGCGGCGGCCATGCCCGCCGCCATCGCGGGTACGACGCCCAGCCCCGGCAGGGGCGCCAGCAGCACGCCCGCCGCGGCGCCGAGGAAGAGCGAGGGGAACACCGGGCCGCCGCGCAGGCTGCCTAGGCAGAGTGCGTAGGCGGCGCCCTTGAACAGCAGGACGGCGAGCAGGGCGCCCACGCCCCACGCGTGCGGGTCGCCGGCCAGCTCGGCGAGCGTGGCCTGACCGGAGGACACGACCTCGTCGGGGGAGCGGCCGGTGGCCAGCGCGTAGAGCGCGGCGCAGGCCGCCGCGCCCAGCGCGCACAGGACGGTCCGTACGAGCGGCCGCTCCGTCACGTATCCGGCGATCAGCCGGGACGCGGTCAGCAGCGGGTGCAGGACCAGGGCGAGCGCCACCGCGATGGCCAGCCCCCAGAGCACGTCCGCGCCGTCCAGGCGGGGGGCCGGTGCGGACAGCTTCAGCGACAGGTCACCGGTCGCCAGCCCCGCCCAGCGCCCGAGGCCGATGAACACCAGCGCCCCGACCCCGCTGGACAGCAGGGCCGGCAGCATGACCGCGAAGAGCTGCGGTCCGCCCACGCCCGCCACCTCGATCAGCAGCACGGCGGCGATCAGCGGGTTGCCGAAGATCGCGGAGACGGCCGCCGCGGCCCCCGCCGCACTCAGCAGCGCCGTGCTCTGCGCCGTCGCCGGCGCCTGCGCGAGGTCGCGGAACAGCACCGCCAGGCCGCCGCCCAGCGCGATCAGCGGGGCCTCAGGCCCCAGCACGGCACCGAACGGCAGACTGGCCGCAGCCGCGAGCACCACCCCGGGCAGGGCGGCCGGGGAGCCGCCCCCGCCGTGCAGCCCGGACGCGGGGATCGGTCCGCCCCCGCCGGGCAGGTGCGTGGCGACGAGGCCGACGACCGCGCCGGCGATCAGCAGCAGCGGGAACGGCCACCACCACGGCGGGCTGCTGCGGCCCATCGCCTCCGGCAGGTCGGCCCACAGCACGTGTTCCAGCTCGTGCAGCGCGACGAGGAACCAGAACGCCGCCAGCGACACCGGGATACCGATGAGGGCGCACAAGACGAGGGCCTTCAGATAGCCGGAGCTGCGGAGCAAGCCCTGCAGGACGTCCGCCTCGCGCGGCTGCGTCCCGGTGACGGGCGGATCGGATCGCGGTCGCGGCTCCGTCATGGTCCGTGTCCCTTCCGGGTTCCGGGGAGATCAACTCGTGAGCTCGTACAGGCTCCTGCTCACCAGCAGCAGCCCGACGACGAGGCAGGCGAGGATGATTGCCGGGTCCTTGTGCGCCGACAGCCACGCACGCAGGCCCGCCAGGGTCCGCCGGGCCCTGTCGGGCGCGAAGACCATGTACAGCTCCATGGCCAGCAGGCTGGAGGTGGCGAGCAGGCAGAAGGCCAGCAGGGCGACGTACGACTGCACGTGGGACAGGTCCGCCTCGACGACCGTGGCGGCGCCGGCGCCGACCATCCCCCACGGCTGCAGCAGCACGGCGAGCCCGGCCGAGGACCAGGCGCCGGCCCGGTCCGTCCGGGAGGCCGCCCGCCCGGGGCGCTCCGCGGATCCGGCCCGGGATCCGGCCGCGGCGCGGCGGGCGAGGGACCGGCGGCGGTGGTGGATGCCGTACGCGACCAGGCCGACGCCCAGGGCCAGTTTCATCGCCAGCACGGCCGTGGACGGCGTCCCCCGGTGCACGGGCGGCTCGCCGCCCGTGAGCAGCATGACGACCGCGATGACACCGATCAGGCAGCCCAGCCAGGCCAGGATGAAGGCGAGCCCGTTCCACAGGCCGCGGGGCGCGGACAGCACCAGCACGAACGCCATGACCGGCAAGGGATACAGCGTGATGACCAAGCCGATCAGCAGCAGGTCGGGCAGCATGCGTCCATCGTTGCCCGGCCTTCCGCGCGCCGCATCCCGCCGCCCGCGGCCCGGCGCCGAGGCCCCAGATCAGTGCAGGTCAGGGGCGGTGCGCGGCCAGATCAGCGGGTACGTGTCCCGCCCGGCCGCCTCGACCCACCGCAACCGGTCGCGGACGACCCCGCGCCGGTCCTCGGGGGCCTGCTCCGCCAGCCGCTCCAGCAGCGTGCGCATCCTGCGCAGTGCCATGGGCGAGCCGGCGGCGGCGAAGACGACGTCGTCGACGGCCGCCCCGACGTAGTGCTCCCAGTCCGGCACCGGGATGCTCACCCGCAGCGCGCCCGCCGCGTCGGTGAAGCGGCCGGTCGCCAGGTCCCGCCCGGCCAGCCGGGTCAGCAGGTCCTCCAGGCGGTCCAGGGACTCCACCGCGGTCGCCGGATCGTTGACGGCCGGCGACAGGGCCCGCAGCGCGATGTCGGCGAGCAGCCGGAACGCCAGCCCGGGGTCCTGGTCGAAGGTCCGCTCCAGGCCCGTCACCACGGCGCCGCGCAGGGCGGCCTCCGACAGCCCGTCACCACCCGTCACGTCGGCGAGCACCATGCCCTGCGAGACCGCAGCGCCCGGGGCGACACGGAAGGCGACCGAGCAGTCGTGCGCCTTCGCCAGGGCGACCAGTGCGGGTACGTCGACCTGCTGGAGCACGGCCGCCGGCCCCGGCCAGCGCACGGCGGTGCCCCCGTCGCCCGCCCCCGGCGCAGCACCGCCGGCCCCCGCCCGGCCGGGCTCGTACGGCCGTACGTACAGCTCGTCGTACTGCCGGTGCGCGCGGTCGGTGATCGCCCCCAGCGCGTGCGCCAGCTGGATCGAGCGGAACGCCTTCATCTGGAGGGTGCGCATGAGGGCGAGGGCGATCAGCGAGAACAGCATCGCCGCACAGGGGACGGTCACCGACACCTCGGGGTCGGCGCTGACGGCCAGCCCCGCGGTGATGCAGAAGACGAAGACCCCGACGCTGAAGGCGAACGCCCGCCAGACGATCGGCTCGTCCCGGAACAGCCCGAGGCGCGGGGTGAAGGTGGCGGCGGAGAACTGCACGACCAGGAACAGCATCGAGTAGATGATGCTGACCAGCCCGACGACCCCGAAGCCGACGCTGAACAGCGGCGTCACCACCCGCTCGGTGTCCACCTGCGGTCCTGCCGACACGTACGGCGCCAGCAGGCCCAGCCCCAGCCCGCCGACCGCGCACACCGCCTGTGCCAGCTCCCTGCGGCGTTCCCGCCCAGCCTCCTTGCCCGACCTGGCCATCCGGCTCCCTCCGCGCTGCTGGTGCCCTGCCCGTGCCCGTGCCCGTGCCCGTGCCCGTGCCCGTGCCCGTGCCGAGGATGCAACCACGAGCGGACCGGTCAGGAATGGAGAAGCGCCGGTGGCCCGGCCCAACTAGCGTGATGGGCATGGACATCAGCATTCACGCGAGCTCCCTCCCGCACGACGACCCGGAGGCCTCCCTGGCCTTCTACCGCGACATCCTCGGCTTCGAGGTCCGCAGCGACGTCGGTCACGGCAAGATGCGCTGGATCACGGTCGGCCCCGTCGACCAGCCCGGCACGTCCATCCTCCTGGCCCCGCCGGCCGCCGACCCGGGCATCACCGAGGACGAGCGCCGCACCATCACCGAGATGATGGCCAAGGGCACGTACGGCTGGATCCTGCTGGCCACCCGCGACCTCGACGGCACGTTCGAAAAGGTGCAGGCCGGAGACGCCGAGGTGGTCCAGGAGCCCACCGAGCAGCCGTACGGCGTCCGCGACTGCGCCTTCCGCGACCCCGCGGGCAACCTCATCCGCATCCAGGAACTCCGCTGAGCCGTCCGGACCGGCCGACGAAAGGGAGGTCCGCATGTGCCGTCCCGGGTGGAAGCAGGCACGCGTCGAGGCGCAGCGCCTGCACGACTTCGCGCAACTGCGCCGCGTCCGTGACCGGATCGACCGGGAGTACGCGCAGCCGCTGGACGTCGAGGCGCTCGCCCGGGCGGTGAACATGCCGCCCGCCGACCTCGCCCGCCGGTTCCGCCAGGCCTACGGCCAGTCGCCGTACGCCTATGTGACGACGCGTCGCATCGAGAGGGAGGCGGCGCTGCGGTACCCCGGCGCCCTCGTGCACGACGGCCGCCGGCCCGCCTGAGCGCAGGAACGAACGACGACCGATCGGTTTCGGAGAAGCCCTGGCCGGGGCCGTATGCCCAACATGAAACGGCCCCGGTCAAGCCCGGCAGGAGAGGAAACCGCCATGAAGGACACGCAGGCGACCGACAAGAAGTACGACGGCTTCACGGACGAGGAGCGGGGCGCGATGAAGGAGCGCGCCGGCGAACTGAAGGCGTCCTCCCGCCGCGGCTCGCGCGCCAAGGCCGACACGGAGGGCGAGGTGCTCGCGAAGATCGCCGAGATGACGGAGGCCGACCGGGTCCTCGCCGAGCGCGTCCACGCCCTCGTCAGGGCCACCGCGCCGGCCCTCACCCCGAAGCTCTGGTACGGGATGCCCGCGTACGCGCTGGACGGCAAGGTCGTCTGCTTCTTCCAGAGCGCGGAGAAGTTCAAGGCGCGCTACGCCACGCTCGGCTTCAGCGACCTCGCCCAGCTGGACGAGGGCACTCTGTGGCCCACCTCCTACGCCCTGACGACCCTGACCCCCGCCGACGAGGCCCTGATCGCGTCCCTCGTCAAGAAGGCGGTCGGCTGAGCCCCCCCGCGGGCCCGCTGTCAGAGCCTGGCGGTCTCCCACCCGGCCGCTTCGTGGAACCAGGCCGCTTTGTACACCGTTCCCAGCGGATATCCCCACGTGGGTATGGACGACGGCGGTGGGGACCCGCGCGGGATCGCGACGGCCGGGCTCACGAGAGCACCGGCCGGCGCGCACGCGGCAATTGCCAGAGTCATAACCTTACGCATGGCACTCCGATCCGAGGGAGGTTGGATCGGCGCCAACGTATTTCCCGCGGGCGTTCGAAAGGCAGCCCCATTCGAGTGAATAGCGGAGCAAAATCGTTTCGAGTTACTCCGGAGATTCGTTTCCTTCTGAATTTTCCGAGCCGAATGTGCCGTGATCAGCGGTCCCGCAGCCCCAGGTCGGACACCGGTCCGAGGTGGCCGAGCTTGTCGGGGTTGGACACGGTGTGGATCGCCCGGATCACGCCGTCGGCGATGTCGAGCTCGACGACGTTGAGCACGCGCCCGTCGGGGTCGTACGTCACGGCGCCGGGACGGCCGTTGATCCAGGCGGGCCGGAGAGTGCCGCCGAGCGTCCGGAACCGGCGGAAGCCGCCGACGAGCAGCCGTGCGACGCGCAGCGGCTCGGTGACCGACTTGCCGACCGCCCGCGCCTTGCCGCCGCCGTCCCCGTGGAACACCACGCCCGGCGCGAGCATGGCGAGCAGGGCGTCCATGTCGCCGCCCGTGCTGGCCTCGAAGAACGTGCGCGCGAGCTCCTCGCCCGCCGCTCGCCGCACCGCGGGCGGCGGGCTGTCGGCCGGCTGCTCCGCGGCGGCGATGCGCTTTCTGGAGCGGGCGAAGAGCTGCCGGCAGTTCGCCTCGGTCTTGCCGGTGATCCGTGCGATGTCCGGGTAGCCGTAGCCGAATACCTCGCGCAGCACGAACACCGCGCGCTCCACCGGGGAGAGGGCTTCCAGGAGTACGAGGAACGCCATCGACAGCGAGTCGGCCAGCTCGGCGTGTTCGGCCGGCCCCGGCCGGTCGGCGGACACGACGACCGGCTCGGGCAGCCAGTCTCCGACGTAGGTCTCCCGCCGTACCCGCGCCGACGTCAGGTGGTTGATCCCCAGCCGCGTGACCGCCGTGGTCAGGTACGCCTTCGGAGAGGCGATCTCGGTCCCCGCCCGGTGTGCCCGGGTCATGCCGAGGAACGCGTCCTGCACGATGTCCTCGGCGTCGCCCACGGACCCGGTCATCCCGTAGGCGATCGAGAACAGCAGCGGCCGGTAGCCGGCCGCCTCCGTCGCATCCGTCGTATCCGTTGCAGTCGACACGGAGTCCCTCCCCCATCGGCGTACCGCGGACTCCTGGTCAAGCCCGTTGCGCTGCCTGCCCGTTCGAATCCGCCTGAGGTCAAAGGCTATCCGTGTCACAGACGGCCGGGCTGCCCTGTCTTAGAGGGCAACAGCAGCAAACGACCAAGGAGTGCATGATGCAGGCCCGACTGAACCTCTTCGCCAGCCCGGTCGCGACCGCCTTCGGGAAGCACCTCATCGCTGCGGGCAAGGTGCTCGCCGAATCGACCCTCCCGGCCGCGACCCGGGAGCTGGTCCTGCTCCGTGTCAGCCAGATCAACGGCTGCGGCTTCTGCGTCGACATGCACAGCAAGGACGCCGCGCACGCCGGCGAGACCGCCACCCGCCTCAACCTGGTCGCGGTCTGGCGGGAGGCCGCGGTCTTCACCGACGCCGAGCGCGCCGCCCTGGAGCTGGCGGAGCAGGGCACCCGCATAGCCGACGCGGCCGGCGGAGTCCCGGACGAGGTCTGGGCGAACGCCGCCAAGCACTACGACGAGGAGCAGCTCGCCGCCCTGGTGTGCACCATCGCCCTGATCAACGCCTTCAACCGCGGGAACCTCATCGTCCAGCAGCCGGCGGGCGGCTACCAGCCCGGGCACCGCCACTGATCCGCCGCTCCCGAAGGTCGCCCGCGCCTCAGTGGCCGGAGGTGCTCCAGCGGGTCTCGCCGTCGACCAGCGTGCCGGACGCGGTCAGGCCGAGGGCGCGGGCGACGGCGGCGGACGCCGCGTGTTCCGGGTGGATATAGGCGGCCAGGGACGTCACATGACGGGCCCTCAGCCACCCGGCCATGGCCCGGGCGCCCTCGCGGGCGTAGCCCCTGCCCTGGTGTTCGACGCCTATCACCCAGGCGAGGGAGGCTTCAAGTTCGCCGCTTTCCGTCCGGTGCACGGTCGCTTGAACCGTGCCGGCCAGGCGGCCGTCGTCCGTCCGTCGCAGCATCCAGTTCAGCCAGCCCTGACTGCCGTCCGGCGACCGGCCCGAGGCCTGGCGGGCGTACCTGACCTGCAGTTCTTCGAGTGAGCTGGGCTCCCCGCCGGTCCAGGTGTGCAGCCGTGCGTCGTCGAAGACCGGGAAGGCCTCCTCCGCGTGTTCGGGGCGCAGCGGCTCCAGCGCGAGTCGAGATGACATCAAGCGGTCCGCGACCGGCCAGTGAGTTGATGGAGTCATCCGAGAACGTTAGCGGGACGCACCACCACCACATTGATCCGGTCGGACCACCGACCGCATGAGGAGGCTCCAATGTCCGTCAACACCGCAGACCTGTTCCTCGCCGACCCGCAGCTCGACGCCGAGCTCGATGCGGCGGCGCTCGAGGCGGCGCTGCCGACGCTCACCGAGAAGCTGGCCGCCCTCAAGGCGACGCTCAACCAGGACGAGCAGGCGGTCCTCAGCAGCATCGTGACCTCGTCGAGCCTGCACCTGAAGGAGCTTCAGGACATCAACGCCGAGGCGGACTACATCTTCTCGAAGCCGATCTCCGCCGCCGCCACCCCGGCGATCCGCATGGAGCTGCTGGACCTGCCGAACACCCTCGGCTTCAACGAGTGACGACGGCCTGAACCACGGAACGAGAGGATCCCGCAATGGAACAGCTGACGCTGGTGGACCGGCTGTCGCACCTGTCAACGGAGCTCACCGCAGCAGAGCGGGAGAACCTCAAGTTCCTCCTGAGCATGGCTGCGGGGGGACTCCTCAGCGGCCATGCTCAGGCCGTGCCGGAGCAGCTCCGGGACGTGGCACTGGCCACCGCCCAGCGCTCGCTGCCCCGACTGCACGGCAACGCACGGCCCCAGTTCGAAACGGGAGTGGTGTTCTGCGGCCCCGGGCCGTTCTTCTCCCCGGAGGACATCGCCGCACTCGACGACGAGTCCCGGCACTACCGCGAGCGCGCCGAGCGCTTCCACGACCACTACGTCGCCTCCGGCGCCCCGCTCGCCCGCGAGCTCGCGCTGTCGACGCAGGTCAACGACTTCCTGGTGTCCCAGGTGGGCCCCGTGCTCCCCACGTACAAGGCGAACTACCTGTACTACGACGAGCCGGGGCTCGGCATCGACCCCCACGTGGACAAGGACGAGTTCTCGCTGAACGTCCTGACCATGCTGGAGCACAGCCCGGACACCCGTCATTCCGAACTGATCCTCTACCCGCCGGAGCAGGACGCCGTCCGCGTCCACCTCGCACCGGGCGAGTCCCTCGTCTTCTTCGCCGACAGCGTCACCCACCAGCGCACCCGCACCGTCGCGGGCGAGGCGATCCGCCTGGTGTCGTTCGGCTACCGCACGATCGGGAGTCTGTGATGACTGCGACCCTCACCATGGGACAGCGGCTGGCCGACCTGCACGGAACGCTGACCCCGGCGGAGCAGGCCAACCTGAAGCTGATCCTCGGCCTCTCGGCCGGACAGCTGGTCCCCGACAAGGCTCCCGGATCCGAGACGAGCCGGCGCGCGGTCTCCGAGGCGCTGGAGATCCTCTGCCCGTACGACGTCGCGGACCCGCGCGGTCTGCAGTACCGCGGCCGGCCCGACTTCCTGACGGACGAGCTGCTCGCCGCGTTCACCGCGGAGAAGGACGAGGTCGGCAAGACGGCCGTGCCCTTCGACGAGCACTACCTCGGGTGCGGCGGCACGGTCGCGGACCGCATCGCCACCAGCCCGGAACTGGCCGCGCTCGTGGCTTCCGTGGTCCCGAAGGCCGAGGCCACCGGCATCGCGAGCTACCTGTTCTACCGCGACGCCGGGCAGGGCATCATCCCGCACATCGACACGGACATCTTCTCGCTGAACGTGCTGATGATGCTGGAGCACGAGATCCCCGAGGGGGTGGAGGAGCCCTCGGCCCTCTACATGCACTACCCGGACGGCACCGAGGAGCGGCTGCAGCTGTCGCCCGGCGAGGTCGTCATCTTCCTCGCGGGCACGCAGGCCCACAGCCGGACGCCGATCGCCGAGGGCGAGCGCGTCACCATCCTGACCTTCGGGTTCATGCCCGAGGGCGCGCCTCTGGAGAATTACCGAAGGTGACTACCGTCCTGGGAATCCACTGCGGGCACGAGTCCTCGTGCTCGGTCGTCCGGGACGGCCGGCTCCTCTCCGCCGTCCAGCAGGAACGCGTGACCGGCCGCAAGTACGACGGCCAGGAGTTCCTCTCCGACCGGCTGCCGATCCTGGAGGCCCTGCGCCTGGCGGGGACGACGATCGACGAAGTCGACGTCATCGTCAGCTCCTTCCAGGCGGCCGGTCCGTCCGGGGTGGGCCTGCAGCGGCCGCTGTTCTCGTCCGCCTTCTCGGCCTTCGACCCCTTCGACCCGCGGCACCACGTCGTCTCCCACCACCTCGCGCACGCCGCCTCGTCCGTGTACCCCTCGGGGCTCTCGGCGGCCGCCGTGCTGGTGTCGGACAGTGCCGGCACGACGTCCTGGGACGGCAAGGACTTCTACGAGCCGTTCGCGGACTTCCACGCCCGCTACTACGCCGACGTGGACACGGCCGGCCGGGCGGTGTTCACCGAGATGCGGTCCGTCTACGCCTTCGCGGACGGCGAGTTCACACTGCTGGACCGGGCGTACAGCCAGCCGCACAACCAGCCCGACGTCTTCGTGCAGAGCGAGGCGAGCCTCTACGACAACGTGTCCCGCTACGTCTTCCGTGCGGAGCACGCCCACGGCCAGCTGATGGCCCTCGCCGGTCTGCCTCCGACGGGGCCGGTCCGGCTGACGGGTGCGGACATCGTCACCGAGGAGGCGCCGCCGCGGCTGAAGAACGGCTGGCAGCTGTTCGGGGGCGGGAGCGGTGCCGGCGTCGATCCGGTGGACTCGGCGGACATCGCCGCGGCCGTGCAGGACGCGTTCACCCGCCTGCTCACCCATCACGCGCAGCGCGCCGTGGACCTCGCGGGGATCCCGGACCTGTGCTGCGCGGGCGGGGTGTTCCTCAACCTGACGGCGAACAGCGCCATCGCCGCACTGCCCGGTGTGCGTGACATGTACGTGCCATCCTGCCCGCACGACGCCGGGATCTCCGTCGGGGCCGCCTTCCTCGGCTGGGCGCGCCGGCAGCCGGGACCGGCCGTGACCCGGCGGGTCCGCAACGACTTCCTGGGGCGCCCGGCGGAGCCGGTCACCCCCGCACTGGCGGCGGAGTACGGCTACGTACCCGTACCGGTCACGGCGGGCGACGAGGACACGGCCGGGACGGTGCCGGGGACGGTGTCGCACCTCGCCCGCGCCGCCGCCGGGATCATCGCCCGCGGCGCCGTCGTGGCCCGCTTCGCCGGTCGCGCCGAATTCGGCCCGCGGGCGCTGGGCAACCGGTCGCTGATCTGCCATCCGGTCGCCTGCACCGGCGCCCGGGCGAAGCTGAACCGGCTGAAGAAGAGGCAGGGCTGGCGGCCGGTCGCGCCGATCGTGCGCGCCGAGGACCTGGACACGTACTTCCACGGCCCGGCCGAATCGCCGTTCATGAACTTCAACTTCGGCGTGCGCGACGAGTACCGCGAACTGCTGGCGGAGGCGCTTCACGCGGACGGCACCGCCCGCGTGCAGACGGTCACCCCGGACTGCAACCCGGCCATCCACGAACTCCTCACCGCGATCGCCGAACTGGGCCTGCCGCCGATCCTGATCAACACCTCCCTCAACGGGCCCGGGCAGCCGATCATCGACTCGGCCGTCGACGTGCTGGAGTTCGTCCGGCACCCGGTGGTGGACTACCTGCTCGGCGACGACTACCTGATCGCCACCCCCGAGTCCGGACCGCTGCGCGTGCAGCGCGCGGAGTCGGTCGTCATGGCGACGTTCGGATCCGGTCCGACGGCCCGGTACGTACTGAGCAGCCAGACCGCGTCCAGCCCGGTCGACCGGCAGCTGTTCCTGGACCTGTTCGAGAAGGACCAGGTCCTCGCCGACGGCGGCTCCCGGCTGGTCCTGGACTGCCTGAGCGCCGGCCTGCTCGTCGAGGCCGACCGGTGACCGCGGTCCTCGAGGAGGCGCCGGAGCGGCCCGACACCGCACCGCGGCCCGACACGGCACTGCGGAACGCGCTGCCGGTCGCGAACTTCCTCTCCTTCTTCGCGATCGCCGCGGTGGAGTTCGCCGTGCCGTTCGTGGCCGTGTCCTCGCTCGGCGCGACCTCGCTCGTCATCGCCGCCCTGGGCATCTGCCGCTTCGCCCCGCAGGTGCTGCTGGCCAGGACCGCCGCGCTCGTCGTCGAGCGGTACGACCAGCGGGCGGTCATGCTCGGCTCGGAACTGCTGCGCGTCCTCGCCTTCATGCTGTCGGCGCTCGCCCTCGCGGTCGGTCCCGGGTGGGGGCTGGCCGTCTTCGGCCTGGCGAACATCGCCCTGGCCTGCGGATCCGTCCTGACGTCGGTGGCGACCCAGGTGCTGGTGCCGGCCGTCTTCCCGGACAAGGCCCTGCCCGGGATCTACGCCCGGCTGAGCATCGCGGAGTCCGCCGCCGACGGGCTCGCGCCCTTCCTGACCGGCGTGGGGCTCGGCCTGCTCGGTGTCTCGTCGACCTTCGGCGTGGCGGCCGTACTGGCCCTGTGCGCCTGCGCCCTGCTGGTACGGATGCCCCGCATCCGCGTCCCGGCCGCCGACCGGGAGGACGCGGAGGAGCACGCGGCGGAGGAGCGTCCCGGGCCGCCGGGCCGCACCACCCTCCGGCGGGGGCTGCGGCTCAACCTGGCCACGCCCCCGCTGCGGATCCTCACCGTCTGGGCGGTGGCGTACAACCTCGGCCAGTGCATCATCGAGGCCCTGCTGCTCATCGCGCTCCTGGACCAGACCCCGGTCACCGCGGCCGGCTACGGCGTCCTCAGGACCTGCGTGGTGCTCTTCGCCGTACTGGGCGCCTCCCTCGCCGAACGGCTCCCGGCCCCGCTCCGCACCGGCCTCGGCACGGCAGTCTTCGGCTGCGGCGCGGTGGCCTCGTACGCGCTGCTGGGCCTCGGCGTGTGGCTCGGGGGAGTCCCCGGGCTGGTGCTCGTCCTGGCCGGGTTCGTCATCGACGAGTTCTGCTCCGGGGTGGTGCTCGTCCGCGTCCAGACCTTCCGGGCCCGGGCCATCGCCCAGGAGGACCGGGCGATCGCGACCGCCGCCTACCGTGCGGCCAACCTGACCGCCGTCCCCGTCGGCTTCGCCCTCGGCGGCGTGGCGGGCCTCTTCCTCAGCCCGGTGAACACGCTCTTCGCGGTCGGCACACTGATGCTCCTCCCCGCAGCCCTCGTCCTCTCCCGCCCGATCCGCGAGGCCACCTAGCCGCGCTCGTCCGAGGGCAACGTGCCTGCCCCCTGGTGGCAGTTGACGTCTCAGGGCTTGTGGGCGGCCGTGGTGACGGCGGGGGCTTCCGATTCCAGGGTGACCGTCGGGGCGGGACCGGTGCCGGCGATGTTCAGGACCGCGTGGCCGCCCATGAAGCGCAGGTCGACCCGGGTGCCGTCGCCGTCGGGCAGCCGGTGGATCCGGGCCGCCGGGTAGTCCAGTCCGACGAGGGCGGTCCGCAGCGCCGCGTGGTCGGCGGGGGCGGCCTTCCGCAGGGCCTCGGTGATCCGGCGGGCGTGCAGGTCTCCGGCGCAGCGCTCCGCCTCGGTCAGCGGCACCTCCGCCACCGTGCCCGGGTGGTTCGGCTCCGCGGCGGGAACGGGCGGCGCCGGGTCGTCGAGCGGGACCGGGATCGACCCGTCGGCGTTCGGAACGCCGGGCGGCGTCTGCCCCGGGCCGTAGCGGGGCGTGACCGGCCCGGAGCCGCCCGGCAGGTCCTCGGGGCGGGGCGCCCCGCCCAGCTCGTCCTCGGGGCGGGGCGCATCGGCCGCGCCCTTGTCGGCGGAGATCGCGGGGGGGCACTCCGTCAGGAGGTGGGCCGTCAGCTCCATGAAGCGGATCTCCGCCGCGTCGGCCTCCTCGGAATCCGAGGCATCCGAGGCGTCCGAGGCGTGCGGCGCGGCGGCCGGGAGCGCCTTGGCGGCGGGGGACCGCTCGGCGTCGGCGTTCGGGACGCCGCAGGCGGTAAGAACCAGGGCGCCGAGCACGGCCGCCACCAGGGGCTTCGGGAGGGAGATCGTTCGCATGACCGCAGCTTGCCGGTGGACCGCTGTCCCGCACGTGAGTACGCGTACTCAATCCGGTCTCCGGACCGCCGATGAGTACCCCGGGCCCGGCCACCCGAGACAGTTCCTTGACCCGGGGGGAAGGCACCGCCCTATCGTCGACTGCAGATGGGGGAGGGGAGATGAGGACCGTGCGCGGCAGATCCGATGGCGCGTCAGTGCGGCGACTGCGAGAGGTAGCCGCTCTGGACGGCCCGCATTCCCGCCTGGAAGCGGCTCTTGGCCCCCAGGTGGTTCAGGAGTCCGGTGATCACGCGCCCCACCGTCCGGGTCGAGACCCCCAGGCTGTTGGCGATGGACTCGTCCGTGCGTCCTTCGGCCATCAGCCGCAGTACGGCGAGCTGTTGCCGGGTGAGGGTGCCGGGTTCGCAGGCCGGGGGCGCGGTCGGGCCGAGCGGTGTCGCCGTCTCCCACATGTGCTCGAAGAGCGTCACCAGCAGGGAGATCAGCCCCGGACTGGTGACGAGGGCCGCCGCGGCCGCCGTGTTCATGGCGTCCACGGCCACCAGGGCGCTGTGCCGGTCCACGATCGTGAGGCGGTTGGGCAGTACGGGTCTGGTCCGGACGTGCGCCCCCGCGCCGTCCAGCCAATTGGCGTACTCCCAGGCCCGGTTGTCGTGACGGATGCTGTCCAGGTAGATGGTCCGCATGACGATGCCCTGCTCGACGTTCCGCAGGTTCAGCGGGCGGGCCGCCTCGATGCTCGCCTGCGACATCGATGAGTCGGGCGCGAAGGACAGCACCTCGGAGCGGGTCCCGGCCGACAGCAGCTCGATCTGGTCGCGGATCGCATCGATGCCTTCCAGGTACCGGACCCCGGACTTGCCGGAGTCGTGCGAGGAGGGGGGCGAAGCCGCAGTCGTCGCAGGTGCCGAGCTGCGGGTTCGACGGCTCCGTCCGTGGTTACTTCCGTGTGCCTCACCGACATCGAAGTGCCTCCTTACGCCGCCCGGCGCCACATCGCAGGATGATCCCGGTTACCGAAGAGAACCTATCTGGACAGGGAGAACCTGATGATCCTGGTCACGGGCGCCGCCGGCGCTCTGGGCACGCTTGTCGCCGAGCGGCTGGCGGACCGCGGCGACACGGTCCTCGGAACTCGCGATCCCCGGCAGATCCAGGCTTCGTTGCCCGTCCGCCGCATCGACTTCGACGATCCCGCCGGTCTCTCCCAAGGTTTCGCGGGTGTGGACGTCCTGCTGATGATCTCCGCGGGCTATGGCGAGGACGACAGCGTCATGGCCCGGCACGGCGCCGCCATCGACGCCGCCGAGAAGGCGGGTGTGGGCCATGTCGTCTATACGAGCCTGACCGCCGCCGGCGATCACCTGACGTACGCCCTGCCGCACCGCTGGACCGAGCGCCGGCTCCGGGGGAGCGGCATGGACTGGACGATCCTGCGCAATGGCCTCTACGCGGAGTTGCTGGCCGGGCTCGCGGCGCCGTCGGCGGACGGGCGGATCACCGCCCCGCTCGGTGACGGCCGGCTGGCCGCCGTCGCGCGCGCGGATCTGGCCGAAGCCGCCGCACGCGTGGCAGTGGCGGCCCCCGCCCATGCGGGGCGCGTCTACGAACTCGTCGGCGAGCAGACCATCGGCGGCGCCGACCTGGCACAGGCGCACGAAGCGCATGCCACCTACGAACCGGAGACGCTCGCCCAGGCTCGCGCGCATATCGCCGCCTCCGGTGCCGAGCCGTTCCAGGTGCCGATGCTGATCGGCACCTACTCCGCCATCGCTGCCGGCTTCATGGCGCGTACCGGTGGCGACCTGCGTCAGCTCCTGGGCCGGGAACCCAGCTCCCCGCTCGCAGCGGCTGTCGCGTAGTTCCCGGCAGGGGAAACGGTCCGGCCAGCCGGACTCCACCCTCGCGGTGAGAGAGGCGACCCGGCTGGCGGACGAGGCGCCCCAGGACGCGTTGCCGGTCGCGGGTGACGGGTCGGCGCCCAATCTGACGTGCCGTGAGGGACTTTTCGCGGCGATGCGGGCTAGGCAGCCGACGTGGTCCAGCGCGCCTCGAACGGACTCCGCCAGATCGCCCGGCGCGCGATGACCCCGCGGGGCGTGTCGGGTGTGTTCGTGATGCACCCCGGTGGTGACGGCCGCCATCACGTAGGGCAGTCCCCTGGCGATGGCATATTGCACAGAAATCTTCATCGGAATGCGTTCAATTCGATTCCTCAGGCCACCCTGGGATGATTTTCTGATTCCTGTCTGTTGTAACCGGAAAATATGGTCAACCCGGTGAGGTGTAATACGAAATTCAGGCCGCTCTGCGCCCGGCGCGAATCACTGTGCACGACACGGGGTCAAGGCGGATCCACGTGCCCTGGCCGTGGCAATCTGCTTGCCAGTGCAAAGTTCTTTAAGCGGAGGTACACGGCCCGTGGGTGTCAATGCCAATCCCACCGTCAGCAGGCGCCGGCTGGGATCGGAGCTCCGTCGGCTCCGGGAGATCAGCGGCATGACGACACCGCAGGTGGCGGAGAGCCTGTTGATCTCCCAGCCCAAGATCAGTCTCATGGAGAACGGCCGCCGCCGCATCAAGCCGCGCGACGTGCGCGATCTCTGCGGGCTGTACGGAGTCCGGGACCGGCACCTCGTCGACCAGCTGATGGAGCTGGCCAGGGAATCGGGGCAGCAGGGCTGGTGGAACGCCTACGGTGACATCCCGTACGGCGCCTACATCGGCCTGGAGGCCGAGGCCGTGGCGATCCGATGCTACGAACCCCTGGTGATTCCCGGCCTGCTGCAGACCCCCGCCTACGCCCGGGCGATCATTGCAGGAACGATCCCTCAGGCCACCGCCGAGCAGGCCGCCACACACCTCCAGGTGCGGCTGCGGCGCCAGCGCCGGCTGGGCGCCCCGGTCAACCCGCTGCGCTTATGGGCCGTACTCGACGAATCGGCACTGCGGCGCGTCGTAGGCAGCCGCGAGGTCATGCGCGAGCAGCTGGAGCATCTGACCCACCTCGGAGCCCAGCCGCACATCACCGTGCAGGTCCTGCCCCACGACGTGGGGGCGCACCCCGGTGTCTCGGGACAGTTCGCGCTGCTCGAGTTCGCCGACGCCGCCGACGTGAGCGTGGTGTATTTGGAAAGGTTCACCAGCGATCTTTATCTGGAGAAACGATCCGACGTCAGGATCTACAGCGATATGTATGCCCACCTGCAGGCCCAGGCGCTGAGCCCGGACAGTGCCCATCATTTCATCAACGAATCCATCAAGGCGTACGTCGCCATGGAATTCTGGCGAGACGCCCGCACGCCGTCCCCGCCGGCCCCGCCGAACCCGTGAGCGCCGTGCGGTAGGCATCCTGACATCGAGGACCGAGCCCCTGGACGACGTGTCCAGGGGCTCGGCTTCGGGTCCTGTCGAGACCGATCGGTCAGAGGCGTGATGCCCTCACGCCTGCCATGTCCCGACTAGTCCTGCCGAGTCGCTGTACGTCGGCGGGTCCTCTTCATCGCGAAGAGGGCCGAGCCTCCGACGAATGCCAGCACGACCGCGGACGCGGCCATGATGCCGGTCACGCTGCTCGTGCCGGTAGCGGCGAGGTCGGGCGAAGCCGCCTTCGGCTGCTGGCCGGTGGCGGCGCTCACGTGGGCGAAGTTGACGCTCTTGGCCGTGCGGCCGGGAAGCGCGTGGCCCAGAGCATCGTCGAGGCCGTCCGGCAGGTAGTCGGCCCACGGCGGCTTGCCCTGGTCGTGGTCGTCTTGACCGTGGCCGGGCTGGCCGTGGCCGTGGTCGTGGCCGTGGTCGTGGTCGTCGCGACCGTGTTCGCCCTCGTCGCCCTCGTGGTGGCCGTGGTGGCCGTGGTCGTGTTCGCCCGAGTCGCCCTTGTCGCCCTTGTCGCCGCGCGGTCCCTTGTCGCCGCGCGGTCCCTTGGGTCCGGCGGGTCCGGCGGGTCCGGCGGGTCCGGCGGGTCCGGCGGGTCCAGCGGGGCCGGCGGGTCCGGCAGGTCCGGCAGGTCCGGCAGAACCAGTGGGTCCGGCAGGTCCGGCAGGTCCGGCGGGTCCGGCGGGTCCGGCAGGTCCGGCAGAACCGGTGGGTCCGGCGGGTCCGGCGGGGCCGGCAGGTCCGGCAGAACCGGTGGGTCCGGCAGGTCCGGCGGGGCCGGCAGAACCGGTGGGTCCGGCGGGTCCGGCGGGGCCGGCGGGTCCGGCAGAACCGGTCGGTCCGGGTGCACCGGTCGGTCCGGGTGCACCGGTCGGTCCGGGGGCGCCAGGGCTACCGGTCGGGCCAGGCGAGCCGGGGGGGCCGGGTTCGCCCGTCGGGCCGGGGGATCCCGTCGGGCCGGGGGATCCCGTCGGGCCCGGGGATCCCGTCGGGCCCGGGGATCCCGTCGGGCCGGGAGACCCGGTCGGCCCGGGAGGTCCGGGAGGTCCGGGCGGGCCGGCGGCGCAGACCGGCCTCGTAATGGTGTTGTTGTCCATCGTGACCGCGGCCTCACGCGCCAGGGCGCGGCCTTCGATCACGGCGCTGTTGTTCAGCGTGATGGACTGCAGGGCCAGGATGGTTCCCTTGAACTGGGTGGTCGTGCCGAGCGTGGCGGAGCTGCCCACCTGCCAGAACACGTTGCAGGCACTTGCTCCGTTGATGAAGGCCACAGAACTCGACGTAGCCGTGGTCAGGGTCGACGGGATCCGGAAGATGAAGACGGAGTTGGGGTCGTTCTGGCCGTCGAGAGTGACCGTCCCGGTGAGTTGGATGAACGACGGGGCCGTGTAGACGCCGGGCGCGAGCGTCAGCCCGCCGATCTCGGACGAAGCGAGCACCGTCCCGGGTCCCCGGCCTGCCGCGTCGTCGTAGGCGACGACGAGGTCGGACTTAGCCTGAGCGGCGGCGGCGTTGGGGGCAATGCGCGTCACCCCGTTGACGATGCCGGGCGGGAATCCGGTCACCGATGTGCCCGGGTAGAGCCCCAGGTCGCCGTTGATGACGGTGTCGTTCGTGTTGGTGACCGTCGAACCGGCCAGGACCCCGTAGCTGGCGGTGGTTCCTAGCAACACGGGGGCTTCTGCGGCGTGGGCGCGGGTCGGGACCAGGGCGGCCGCCAGGAGCGCCGCGGGGAGCAGGGCAAAGGCTCCCCGTTTGAGCAGATTGCGTTGAGGGCTCGTGTCGGGTGGAGCCGACCGGATGACATCCAATGTCATAGCAGGACCTTTCTTGTTGCTTCGGGTCTGAGACCTCCCGAAGGAGGATCCAGAGCGCCCACGACGATGGCTGCTCAGGGCCGCAGGCCCGCTACAGCGCCGGGGCGAAGGCTCACCCTGAGCGGGGCCGCAGAACGACTCCCTTCCAGAGATGTGATGCGCCATCACGCGGGAGTATTCACGCATATTTCATAGCAATAGACCACAAATCGGAAAAAAGGGTCTACATGAGTGACGCAACGTCAGGAACCCGTGTGTCTTGCACGTACATGCGAATCTGTTGTGTCGTCAAAGTGGAGAGCATCGGCGTCCCCCGCCGCCGCATCGCTGAACCGGCGGACATCACGTGGGTGACCGCGGTCCGCCGAACGGATCCGGAGTCCGGAGTCCGGCACGGAGGGTAAGCGCTGGTGGGCTGCACTCCATGACGGCGGCGCGGCCCGTGGGAGGTGTGGCGCAAATGCCGTACCTGCCGGGTGGGCGGACTGCCGTGAGGTGTGGTCCGGAGGGTGTTGCGGTACTTCTGTCCGGGGGGCGGGGGACGTCCTCAGGGGGCGGCGTCTCTGCGGCGGGCGCGACCTGCTCGTCGCGCCCGTACGGCCCCTCTCTCCGGCGCTGGTGCCGCTGCTGATCGTCGCGTCCGCGGTCGATCCGCGAGCGGGCGGGGGTTCGCGCAGTGGAGGGGAGGTGGACTCGGCGTATCGACGGCCGACGCTGAAGTTCTCGACTGGGCCTGTGAACGACCCGGTTGCTGCGACGTCGCCTACGAGATGTCGTGCTCCGCCACGGCAGCGACACCACCGTATGGGTCAACGGCGGAGCCCTCGAGGCCGACCCCGACCCCCCAGGCCCGGGCGCGCTGGCACGTCCACCTTCCGGCTGATCAAGGGATGTCGAATCTCTCAACTACTCGCCGGTGAGGCGGCCCGGTTCACGGTCGCCGGAGCGCTTGAACCGGCGACGCACGTCGGCGGTGACACCTTCGACTACGTCGTAGACCGCGACACCATGCAGCTCTCCGTCACCGATGCCATGGGCCACGACGCGGAAGCCGAGCTACTCGCCACCCTCGCAGTGGGCGCCCTTCGCAGGGCCAGGCGTGCCGGCGCCGAGCTGGGAAGTACAAGCCTTGGAGGCCAACCGGGCCGTCATCGACCACGGCAGGCGGGGCTTCGTCGCTGGGCAGCTGCTGCGCTTCAGCCTGCTCGACGGGACACTCAGTTCGTCAACGCGGGGCATCCTTGGCCGCTGCTCCTGAGACAGGAGAGGGTTGAGGAGGTGGTTCCCGAGGTGGATCTCCCCTTCGGTATCCACCTTCTTGACTTCCGCTCCCCGCCCTAAAGGGCGGGGATTCCTACCACGGTCGGCTGACCGTCTCGGTGGGTTCCTGCTTCAACGCGCTGCGCCGGTACGAGTACCGGTCTTACCTGCGCTCCACAGGCTGACACCGCCAGTCCGGCGGCCTTGGCGACGTTGACCGCCGCGTTGATGTCCCGGTCAAGGACGGCTCCGCATGCCCCGCACTCCCAGACGCGGATGTGCAGGGGCTTGGGGCCGTCCGTAGCCCCTACCGGGTGCAGCGGCTGGACTTGCAAGTGGGTGACCGCCTCGCGATGCTCACCGACGGCATGCTTGAACGCCGTGCAGTAGAGGTCGACCTGCCCTCCCTGATCGTGCGCACGGGCGATCTCCACCCCCCGGGGCCTCCCGCGCTCTGGTCGCGGAAATTCTTCACGCCCACGGCGGCCGTCTCCAGGACGACGCGACGGTCGTGTGCCGGGACTGGCACGGTACCCACCACGTCACACGCAGCACTGACGCCGGGGCGGACCTGGCGGAGGCGTCCGCGCCCGAATGGCACTCTTCCGATGACCGAGGCCCGCCGATCCCGACGGGCACGCTCGGGTCAGGCCGAGGTCGGCGGCGCGGCTGATCCGGCGGCGCGGCGGTACTCGGCGTTGATGCGCTGGGCTTCTTCGAGCTGGTCCTCGAGGATGATGATGCGGCAGGCGGCCTCGATGGGGGTGCCCTGGTCGACGAGTTCCCGCGCGCGGGCGGCGATGCGCAGCTGGTAGCGGGAGTAGCGGCGGTGGCCGCCCTCGGAGCGGAGCGGGGTGATCAGGCGGGCCTCTCCGATGGCGCGGAGGAAGCCCTGGGTGGTGCCGAGCATGTCTGCCGCCCGGCCCATGGTGTAGGCGGGGTAGTCGTCGTCGTCGAGACGGCCGAACGAGTCGTCTGCTGTCATTGAACCTCTCTCATGGAACGCGTGGAGGGGCCCTGGTGCCGTACGGCACCAGGGCCCCGAAGGAACTACTACACCATCTGTCGGCCCTGATACTGCGCCGACCCTGTGTTTCCGCCGACCCGGCCGAGATGCTGCCGGGAGTGCGGGGATCGCGGTTGCTTGACCGGAGACCACCTCACTATCGATGTCCTGCGGTACCCGGGCTCAGCCTTTCGGCCCGGGCGATCCTGATGGTGCTCGGCCCCTCCGTTCTTCCCTCGGTGATCAATTTCTTACTGCTGGTGGCCTGACCTAGCGCCACTCTCCGGCAGCCAGCCCCGTCGCCCATCCTGCATCTGCTCTGGCTTGGAACCCCACTGCCGAACTTCCCGGTACGCGCGCCCGCAGCCGACGCCTTTACCGAGGTACCGCTCACTGGCTGCACTGCTGGTACTGCGAACTGCACTTACTGAACTGCCACTGCGTTAACTGCGGTACTGCTCGCGGCAGCCCCTGATCACTGCGGGCCACCCGGTCCGGTCGTCAGTCCCGTCGCCGTCCTGCAACAACCCTGGCTTCGGAACTCCACCACCGAACCGTCATGCGAACTGCAACTGCGGGTACTGCTGCCCGGCAGTTCGTCTCTGCCAGGCCCTGCTGACTCTCTGGGCTACGAGAGAAACCATAGCCACGCCACCACCCAATGTCTACTTCAGCCGTCATAGATTTTCGTGCACGCCGAGGAGAGCTAGACCTTCGCGGTCAGCCCGGACGCGCAGAGCGGTCTGCGCAGCAGGTCAGGGGCTTCGGGAGCCGTAGCCGAGCGCGTGGGGTCCCCCGGGTCTCGTCGATTGGCGGGCGCGCGCCGCGTATGCGCATCCCTGACCTGTACGGCGTATCGGTCGATTCGGCGCAGCCTGACGAGCTGCTCGTTGACGTTGCCACCGAGAAACCCCTGGGTACGCGGGAGGGGGGGGGGGGGGGGGGGGGGGGGGGGGGGGGGGGGGGGGGGGGGGGGGGGGGGGGGGGGGGGGGGGGGGGGGGGGGGGGGGAGGGGGGGGGGG
>NZ_JBVJWO010000043.1:0-67603 GCF_055602345.1 Streptomyces sp. NPDC037401 | reverse complement strand
CAGGGTACGGGCCCCCGCCGCCCCCCTGCGCTCGCCCTCCCACCGGTCCGCTGCGCTCGGCTCGGGCGGGCGTCATCGGCCCGGCCGCGGGCCGCAGGGGCTGCGCCGCGGCTCCTCGACGGCCACGGGGCACCACCCCCCCCCCCTCGGGGCCGGCCCGTCGGGCCGGTGTCCTGCGCTTCGCTCCGGACTGGTTCGAGGTTCCGCTTCGCTCCACTCCGAACTGCCTGCTTCACAGGCTTGAGTGACCCCGTTTCACGGGGCCGGGACCTTCGGCCCGTTGGGTGAGTCCGCTCCGCTCCCCCACCTGGTCCTTCCGGCTTCGCCTCCAGGATCAGCCCGCTCCGCGGGCGCCGGCGGCAGGGCGAGGTCTTGGGGGGGAGGAAGCGTGGTCCCGTGCTGCCGCCCCGGTCAGGCCGGGACTGGCCCCGAGCGAATCAAGAAACCGATGCGGTGGCCGATCCTGAGTATCCGGAGCGGCCGCAGCGAGGTCGCGCAGGGGCGATGGGCGCACAACCAGGTCACCAAACAGCGGAAACACCAGGGCGCAGGCAGCCCTGTGCCTCACCCTCAGCCGCCTTGGCATCCCTACAGTTGGTCCCCCCTGCTGGGTGATTCCGGAGGATGCATCCCGCCACCGTCCTTGATGTCGACTTCGCAGGTACGCCGGTCGTAAGACTGGTCATTGGGGATCAACAACACTCCGGCAACCTGCTCAGGGTCCTCGACGGCGAGCCAGTCGTCACCCGTGAGGGGATCATCGGCCGGCCCGAACGCCTGGGCGGAGCGAATCGTCCGACACCCCAACGTCACGCGCTCCTTGTCGACCGCGCAGGCATCCACTGCGGGGTCGGCATACGCATCGGCGCCATCGAAGCGGAAGTGGAAGCGGACCTGGTCACCTTCGGAAGGCAACTGCGGGTGGGGCTCAAGCCTCCAGTCAACAACCACGGCGGTGACACCGAGAGGCCGCCCATTCGTGTCCACGACCTGCACCCTCACACCCGCCTTACCTCGCTCCGCCGTCGTGTCGGTGCAGCCCCAGGAAGAGCAACCGGACAGGACGAGAATCGCCAGAGCCAGCGGGGCAACGGCGAATACCCGTGCGGGGAGCACTGAGACGACCTCCAGTCGGGGTGGGGCTGGGCAGTGTATCCCGAGGCCTGGCAGCTGCAGTGATGACGGCGAAGCCGAAGCGCAGAGAGGCCCCGTGAAGTGGGCGGGGGCGCTTAAAGCAACTGCATGAGGGCCTCGGAGCCCTAGTGGTTGTGAGTGAGAAGTGCTGTGGCTGTTTCGAGGTCGACTGCCGGGTCTCCTGTCACTTCGACGGCGGCTATGAGCTTGTCTAGTTGAGTCGGGGACATCCGATGAGCCAGGCCCTCCCGGAGTTGGGTGGTGTCGAAGTGGGCGTCCTCGTCGTACCCGTAAAGATCGGCAAGGAGTTCCTGAGGCATGGGTTCCATCGGCCGATCCTTCTTCACGCGGGCGGGCCGCTCGTTCATGTCGGGGTTGATTCTAGCGGCTGCGTCAATCTGATGCAGCATGTACCATTGGCAAAAGTGGGCCCCACCTGGTGGATTTCCGAGGAGCGCGGTGTTGGATGCCTGTCTATGAATACCATCCTGATGAATTGGCGCGGATTTCAGTGGTCAGGCGGGCCACCGGGCTCACTCTGAGTGAGGTGGAGGAACGGCGCCGGGCTGCCCGGGACCGCGAGGACCTGGCGTGCGCTGCACCTCAGGAGCCACGGAAGCCGACCGAGCTGGACATCGCCTTGCATCAGGCACACGAATGGGCCCGGATCCAGCACGTCATGACAGAGCAACAGATGACCGTCTACTCCCCGGACCAGGACCGCCAGGTCACCCGCCGGGAAGAGCAGCGTGCTCAGCGTATGGGTTCCGAGGCTGCCCGGAGCGAACAGACGGATGGCGGACTGCCGGTGGAGGTGCTGCGGCACCGCGTCTACCGGATCACCGCCCGGCCGAATGCCGCCTCCTCGGGAGAAGAAGCCTTGGTCCGCCACGTTTTCGCAGCCTCCGCCGGTGCGGCTATCGAGCACGCGCGGCGCATGTTCGGCCGGCCCGGCAGCGTCTACCAGGACGGCGAGTACCGGATTATTTCTGTCGATCAGGTCCTTCCCGAACCAGGGGAATTCTTTTGATCCAGCTCCGAGAACACCAGGTGGACCAGAAAGCTGCATTTAGAAAGTGGGTCGGATTCCCTGCACGGTCGGCCGTGCCCCCGCAGGGTGCCCGTGGCACCATCGTCTCCGCGACCGGCTCGGGCAAGACGATCACGGCCGCCGCGAGCGCGCTGGAGTCCTTCCCGGGCGGCCGGATCCTCGTCACCGTGCCCACCCTGGACCTGCTCGCTCAGACCGCCCAGGCGTGGCGCCTGGTGGGCCACCGGGCCCCGATGATCGCCGTCTGCTCGCTGGAGAACGACCCGGTCCTGGGCGAGCTCGGGGTGCGCACCACCACGAACCCGATCCAGCTCGCCCTGTGGGCCGCCTCCGGGCCCGTGGTCGTGTTCGCCACGTACGCCTCTCTGGTGGACCGTGAGGACATCGACGCACCTGAGGGCCAGCGGAAGGTTCGCGGGCCGCTGGAGGCCGCTTTGGCGGGCGGGGAGCGGCTGTACGGGCAGCGGATGGCGGGCTTCGACCTCGCGATCGTGGACGAGGCCCACGGAACCGCCGGCGACCTTGGGCGCCCATGGGCCGCCATCCACGACAACACCCGCATCCCCGCCGACTTCCGGCTCTACCTCACCGCGACCCCGCGCATCCTCGCCGCGGCCCGCCCGCAGAAGGCCGGCGGCCAGGAGGCGGAGATCGCGAGCATGGCCGATGACCCGGACGGGACCTACGGGGCCTGGCTGGCCGAGCTCGGCCTGAGCGAGGCGATCGAGCGGGGGATCCTCGCCGGGTTCGAGATCGACGTCCTGGAGATCCGCGACCCCTCCCCCGTGCTCGGCGAGTCCGAGGAAGCGCAGCGGGGCCGGCGTCTGGCACTGCTGCAGACCGCGCTCCTGGAGCACGTCGCGGCGTACAACCTGCGCACCGTCATGACGTTCCACCAGAAGGTCGAGGAAGCGGCCGCGTTCGCGGAGAAACTGCCCGAGACGGCCGCCGAGCTGTACGTCACAGACGCCTCCGACGCCGATCTGGCGGCCGCGGAGAAGCTCCCCGCATCGTCGATCGAGGCGGAGTTCTACGACCTGGAGGCCGGCCGGCACGTCCCGCCGGACCGGGTGTGGTCGGCCTGGCTGTGCGGGGACCACCTCGTCACCGAGCGCCGTGAGGTCCTGCGACAGTTCGCCAACGGCATCGACGCCGAGAACCGGCGCGTGCACCGGGCGTTCCTCGCCTCCGTCCGTGTCCTCGGGGAAGGCGTCGACATCACGGGCGAGCGGGGCGTGGAGGCGATCTGCTTCGCCGACACGCGCGGCTCCCAGGTCGAGATCGTCCAGCACATCGGCCGGGCCCTGCGGCTCAACAAGGACGGCTCCACCAAGATCGCCCGGATCATCGTGCCCGTGTTCCTGGAGCCGAACGAGGACCCGACCGACATGGTCGCCTCCGCCAGCTTCCGCCCTCTTGTAGCGGTCCTCCAGGGCTTGCGCTCTCATGACGACCATCTCGTCGAGCAGCTCGCCTCCCGCGCCCTGACCAGCGGCAAGCGCAAGGTTCATGTCCGGCGGGACGAGGACGGGCGGATCGTCGGAGCCGGCGGGGAGGGCGAGGACCAGGAGGACGACACCGACGCGGCGGCCGAGTCGGCGCTGCTGCACTTCTCCTCACCCCGGGACGCCGCCACCATCGCCGCTTTCCTGCGCACCCGCGTCTACCGACCCGAGTCCCTGGTGTGGTTGGAGGGCTACCAAGCCCTCATCCGCTGGCGGGCCGAGAACGAGATCACCGGCCTGCACGCCGTCCCCTACGACGTCGAGGTCAAAGTCGGCGTCACCAAGGCGTTCCCACTCGGCAGGTGGGTGCACCAGCAGCGCAAAGCCCTGCGCACCGGGGAACTCGAGGAGCGTCGCAAGACGCTGCTGGACGCCCCGGAGGCCGGGATGGTCTGGGAGCCCGGTGAGGAGGCGTGGGAAGCCAAACTCGCCGTGCTCCGGTCCTACCGGAAGGCCACCGGCCACCTGGCACCCCGACAGGACGCCGTGTGGGGCGAGGACGACGAGATGGTGCCCGTCGGTCAGTACATGGCCAACCTCCGCAGGAAGGGCGTCAAGAACGGGCTCGGGAAGGACGAGGACACCGCAGCGACCCGGGGCGCGCAGCTCGCCGCGATCGACAAGGACTGGAACTGCCCCTGGCCACTCGACTGGCAGCGGCACTTCCGGGTCCTGGCCGACCTGGTCGACGCCGATGGGCAGCTGCCCGACATCGCCCCGGGCGTGCTGATGGACGGCGACGACATCGGCCGGTGGCTCCAGCAGCAGAGGAAGCCGGCCACCTGGGCGCGGCTGTTGCCAGAGCAGCAAGAGCGGTTGACCGCACTGGGCGTCAAGCCCGCCCAGGCGCCGCCTCCGGCCCCAGCCGCTGGGCGTGGAGTGAAGGGGCCGAGCAAGGCGCAGCAAGCTTTCCGGCGGGGCCTGGCAGCCCTCGCACAATGGATCGAGCGGGAAGGCGCCCACCGACCGGTACCCCGCACCCACGCCGAGGAGATCACCGTCGAAGGCGAAACGGAGGCGGTGGTCGTGAAGCTCGGGGTATGGATCTCCAACACCAAATCGAGGCGGGGCAAGCTCGCCCAGGACCAGCTGGCCGCCCTGCGGGAACTGGGCGTGGAGTGGGCGTGACGCTCGCGTCGGCGGGTCGTTGAACCGGTCGGACATCCCAGAGCACAGAGAGACCCCGGGCCGCAGATGCCCGGGGCCTCGTACTGTCTCGCCGCAATGGCGAGAGTTGCCTCCGTTGAGATGATCCACGTTGTCCGCACTGTCGACGAAAGATCGTGCGGGCTTTACGCTGCGTGTGCAGAACGTGACGATGCCAGGAAAGGTCCTGGCCAGCCCCTGGCTAAGGGCCCATGAGGGTGCGTGCTTCGCATGTGCGGGCCGCTGGGATGGCAGGGGCGACGGGCCTTGAGGGGGATAAATGACGAGCGGATCGCGGATCCGGCGGGCGAGCCGGTGGCAGGACGCGGTGCGCATGCTCTTGCTGATCAATGCCGCGGCGCATGAACCGCGCGCCGGTGTGGACGGTGAGGTTCCGGCCGAGTGCGTGGGTGTGGTCCGCGCGCAGGTGCGGCTGCAAAAGCTCGATTTCTGGGTGCGCTACCCCGACTACCTGGCCTATGAGCTGATGACGGAGTACGAGAAGACTCCCGATGAGCCGGCACTGCTTGATCTGGCCGAGGACATCCTCTCCTCCCAGGAGCCGGACCTTCGTCGGTTCCCCATGCTGCGGCACCGCTTCGGCGCCTTCGAGGAACTCGACGACGCTCTCGCGGTACTGGTCGAACGGGGCTTGCTGAAAAAGACGCAGGTTCTGCGGGAGCGGAAGGTGGCCGAGCACCGCTACTACCTGTTGCAGGCGGGCCGCACGCTTGCCATGGGCATCGTCGTAGAGGCCCCAGCGCTGGCCTGGTACGTGGAGCGGACCAAGCAGGTGGTGGCATTGGTTGACGGGCTAGGAGGGTCACAGCTAAAGAAGCGCCAGTATCTGTTGCGGGACTACGCCGACACTCCTATCGGGTCATACATCACCCCGATCACTGATCAGGCGCGGGCCAGGCTGCGGGCGCTGCGGGCCATCGCCGCGCCCCCGCAGGCCATTGCACCAGCTGACGGACAGGAGGCGTCGTGACGAAGCCGGACCCCGTGGCTACGCCACCGGTTGTGCCCACCGCCGACGATCTTCTGACTCAGGCCGCCACCCGACTGGACGTCGCCAAGCACCAGGTCGAGCGGGCCCTTGCCGAAGCCAACATCGCCCTGTCGACGCCGGCCCCCGCGGACCGGCGCCTGCGCATCCTGCGCCTGCGAGTCGACGGGACCAAGTACGACGGCGAGTCGTTCACCATCGACTGGCCCTTCGAGCCCGGAATCTGGGCCATCGTGCACCCGTCGAACAGCGCTGGTAAGACCAGCCTGCTGGAGTTTTTGGTGTGGCCGCTGCGCGGCGCCCCGCGCGATCTGCCACCGGGCGTCCAATCCTGGGTACGCACGCTGCGTCTGGACCTCGTGGTGGCTGGCAAACCCACTCGGATCACTCTGCAGCAGATCCCTAGTCTGCTTCCGCCGATCAGCGTCGACATCCTGACCGCCGATACCGTCCAGACCTTGTTGGCGGCCGCGGACGACAACCCCCTGCGCCTGGTCGCCAAGGGCTCGGGGACCGACGACGTCGAGCGCGTGATCGGCTCCTTCTTCCTGGATGCCCTACGGATGGAACGGACCAGCCTGTGGAGCTCCACCGGCGGTGCTGACGGAGAGGGAGCACCCCAGGTTCACGGATGGCCCGCCTACTTCGGGGCGTGCTACCTCAACGCCGGCGGTGACGAGCTGCTGCTGGGCGACGTCAGTGCGCCCGGCCTGCCCGCCAAGCTGCTGGAGCTGTTCGTCGACATCCCCTACAGCACTGCCCACGCCCAGCTCTCCGTCGCGGTGAAGGGCCGGGCAAAGACCACGCGACAGGCGCAACGCCGGGCAGAGGGAGATCTGCACGCGCGGTCGACCGAGCGCGCCGAGTGGCAGGTCCAGCTGGACCTGCTGCAGCAGGAGATCCAGGAGCTGAGCGATGCTCCCGAGGCCGACATCACCCCGCTGCTGCAACGGGCGGACCAGGCGGCACAAGAACTGCACCGACTCCGCATGAGCCTGAACGATGCCGCGCAGAGCCTGGCCGATGCTACCGCCGCACGTGTAAGCGCCGAACAGGGCCAGCTCGACGCCCAGGAGACATGGCAGGCACGCCGGGTGCTCGGACGTCTCAATCCCAGTTGCTGCCCACGCTGCGAAGAACCGGTCAGTGACGAGCGCCGGGCAGCAGAACGGGACCGGGCCACCTGCGCGGTGTGCACACGCCCCCTGCCCGAGGTCGCCGAGGACATCGCCGAAGCCGTACTCGAGCAGCTCACCACCGACATCGCCGCCGCGCAGGAAGCCGAGTCCGCCGCGGCCGCCCACCACATCGCCGTCCAGGCCGCCGCGGACGCCGCCGTCACCGCGCACCAGCAGGCCACCGAGGCCGTGAGCAGCGCCCTCGCCGCTTCCCCCACCCATGTGCGGCTTCGTGAACTTGAGCTGATGGCTGCAGAGCTGAAGGGGCGGCTGGCCGCGACCGGCACCGCTCCCCCGGCCACGCCGACAGCCTCCGCCGCCCCAGACGTCCTCAGCACGGTGCACCAGCTCGTGGAGGCGACGGTGAAGGTGTCCGCGGATTACCTGTTCCCGACAATGGACACCGAGATTGTCAGCCTCTCCGATCAGTTCGGCGTGCAGCACCTGAACTCCGTCGCGCTCAAACGCAATGGAAACGTCAACCCCGTCAAAGAAGGCATCAAACACCCCTTCAAGAAGCTCAGCCGCGGCGACCGCCTGCGCATGCGCGTCGCCACCGTCATCGCCTTGCTGCGGGCCGGCGCTGCCCGGCACATCGACCCTCACCCCGGGCTTCTGTTCATCGACTCCATCGCCGCCGAAGAGATGACGGCCGACGCCGCCCGTAGGCTGATCGGCGAACTGCAGACCTTGACGCGCGAACTGCCGGAACTCCAGGTCGTCTTTACCACCGCCCAACCGGACCTGGTCGAAGGCCTGCTGCCCAAGGACCAGATCATCACCCACGGCAGTGAACACTTGTTCTAAGCTGCTCGCTTCCGGCGCCGCCCAGCAGAAAGGAGAGGACAGTGGCTCCGAGCGTGGACCAGGCCCTCCAAGAGTGGGCCAGCCGGGCGAGCGATGAAGTACTAGACGCCGGACCCCGCCTGGAGGACTTCGGCGGAGCAGACGCCGTCGTGGCTGAGGCGGACACACTGGCCGCCGGGCCTCAACTGCCCTACCTTCTCATCGCGCTGGCCCACGGCCTCGACACCATCCCGGCCGACCAGGCTGCGCCCCTGCTCGCATCTGCGGCTCGAGGCCTGCGCCACCCTCACTCGGCGTGGGTCCTCGCCGACGCGCTCGACGTCGTGTGCACCCAGCCGGAACTGGCCGCCCGCCTGGGCAACCGGACCGTACGCGATCTGGCCACGCTCGCAGAGGACGCGCTCGCCGGCGACTGCGACGCCGCCCTCGCCCAACCAGCGATCGCCGGCCTGCTGCGCCTGGCGGTAGCGGGAGGTTCCCCGCACCGTTTGCTCGCGCTGCTCACCGAGATCACCGGCACCGAGCCTGCCGACGCCCTGGACCGTCTGCCGATCCTGATCGGCATCGCCCGCGACCACTTCGCCGACACCGACCACCTCCTCGACGTCCTCAACGCCCTGGAGAATCAGCCCGACCTGAATCCGGCGACGCGAGCCGACGCGAGCTTCGAACTTGCCATGGCCGACGAGCGAACCGCTCTGGAGGCCGCCGACCGCACCACCGCCGACGAACAACTGCAGCGAGCCCTGATGCGGTTCACCGAGCTCGACCGCACACACGAGGCACGCCTGGACGCCCGCGCCCACGCCGCCGCCATCGAAGCCGTTCTCGCCTTTGCCGACCTGGAACAGAATCCGACGGGTGACAGCAGCGCCCGGCAGCGGCTCACTGACGCAGCCGACCAGTTGGACACTACGGCCGCGCACCTCGCTGCCTGGACCGGCCGCATGCACCAGCTCGACTGGCTCAGCGCCCGGAGCCTGACCCAAAGCGCCTGGTCAAAGCTCGTCACCACCCTCAACGCAGCACAGACACACCTGGACCAGCCCAGCTGGTACAACCCCGCCAACGCCCTGAACGACCTCCTGCAGATCTACCTCGCCAGTCGCAGCATCCACGCCCCCGCCAAGGACTCCCCAGGTCTCACGGCACTGATCAGCCCGGCCGTGGAAGCACCGTTCGTTCGCAGCCAAGGCCTGCTGCACCAGCTCGAGCAGGCCCTCGCCCACGACCCCCAGTTCACCGACCACCCCGACGCCCAGACGCTGTACGACGCCGTGCACCGGCGGCGCCAGCAGCCGGCTGGTGAAACGGCACGGCAGGAGGCGGTGCCGGGAAAAGCCCTCGAGGGCCGTCCCGCACTTGCCGCGCTCTTCCAATCTGACGCCACCGGCCTACGCGACGACCTCGACCCTCACCAGCTCGACCAGCTCGAGCAGCTCGCGCACCAACTCGCCAAGGGCTACACCCCCACCGGAAACGCCCGCGTGGACACCCACCTGGAAACCCTGCTCGACATCCTGAAGAGCAGCCCGGCCTGGAAGCCGCGCGACAGCCACTACTTCACCCCCCTGCTGGAGCACTTCCTGCGTTTCCTCTACGACCGCTTCGATGCCCAGGCCAACCTCTACGGTGAGCGCACCGCCTACCTCGGGCCGGCGCGCAAGGACGCCGACGGCACTGTCGCAGCATGGAACGAGAAACACCTCCAGGACGACTTCCACCAGCGCATCAGTCCCCTATTCCCGCCAGGCACCGTGACACGGGAGAAGTGGGACGTCGCAGGCGGGCGGGCAGATGTCATCTATACGCCTGATCCTGCGAGCCGCTTCGTCGCAGAAATCAAATGGCGCACCAAACGGTGGAAGACCCATGAGACTGTCGAACGGGACTACCTCGCCCAGGCCGCCAACTACACCGCTACCGGGCCGCCCTTCGCCCTGCTCCTCGTTGGCGACGCCAGTGACCATTCCGCCGGATACCGCGACATTGATGACAGCATCTGGATCATCCGGCACGCCCGGAGCGCGACGGAAGTTCCCCGCCTGATCGTGGCCGGCGTCCTTCCGACCGCACGACCGACCCCGAGCGCACTACGCGTAGCGCGCTCGTCACCGCGCTGACGGACGGCGCGGCGCGGCGGCCCCGGCGACGCGCAACCGGCTGAGCGCGCCCCGATCCCCGGCCGAGGCCGCGCCGCAGGCTTCTTCGTCCTTCACCCCCCACACGGGATACGCCCGCCCGGTGCCAAGGCAGTGGCGGCACGTTCCGTCGCCTCCGGAGGAGCCATGCGCGTTGATGTTGTCGATGGCATCGCGCAGAAGCCGGGCGAGGCATGACTGGAGACTGGTCCGATAAGCACCGCGCGCCGCCCTCTGGGCACAGGCCCCCGCCCCGCCGTCTCCTCCGCGCCCGAACCTGCACCACGCCGGAGCCGTCTCGCGGCCGAACCGGTCGAAGCAGTCCTGCCGTCCGAGAGCGAGACGCTCGAGGTCGCGCCCGGCCGACGGCAGCTCGGGCGAGGTCCCGAGCCCATTTCGCCTTGACATCTAGGGAAGAGACCGGGAGGTCAAGGGTGAAACCGGACCGGGCGAGAGGGCTTGCCCAGGGTCGCCTAAGGCTTGCCCAGCAGGTTGTTAGGGCTTAGCAAAGCCAGCCGCGCCAGCCGTTTGCCTTCTTCTCCCTTTCCCAGGTGGTCTGTTCTTCAGCCTGCTCGCGGGCTTCCTGTGACTCCCTTGCCGCGATGCTCTGGCAGATGCTGCACAGGGAGCCGGGCGGGGCGCTGTCGCTCCAGTCGCTGGCGCCCGGCGGGTACACCTTCGTGCCGCATTCCGGGCAGGGCCAGGACAGGGCCTCGCGGCGCCGGCGTTCCTCCTCGCGCTGGTGCTCCCGACGCTCCCGTTCAGCCGCGGCGACCGCACGGCGCCGGTCCTCGCGCACGCTGAACTCTCGGTACTCGGGATTGTCGAGCGCGGCGGCGAGGGTCTCCTCCCGGGTGCGGTGGCCGTAGCGCCACCAGACCGGCCCGTGCGGACCGTGCTCCTGGAGCTGGTCGAGGGTGGTCACCAGGACCGGCACCGTGCCCTCGTGGTTGCGGTAGCCGTCTGGGGCGCTGCCCGGGGTGCTGTGGCCGCTGTAGCCGGTGACCCAGCGGCCCTGCCAGGCCGACTGGCTCAGGTGCGCGACCTCGGCCATGCGGGCCTCCATGGCCTCGCGGCCCATGGGCTTGGTGAACACGATGGCCAGCGGCGGATGCTGGTCTGCCGGGGGTGTGGTCCACACGGTGCGCCACAGCACGACGTCCCGCTTGTTCTGCGTGACCGTGCGGCCGAGGAACCGCTTGTACCGGGCGATCTTCTCCGCCAGAACCTGGGGGCCTTCGGTGCCGTTGTCGACCTCCACGAAGAGCAGCGACAGCTGCGTACCGGGTGCGGCGAACACCATGTCGGCGCGGACACTGCCTCGACCGGGCGCGGCGAAGCTGCCGGTGACGGGAAGGGAGACCTCGGTGGTCCAGGCGCCGATCGGCCCCAAGCCCGGCGGCCGCTCCACGGGCTTCGGTGCCGGGGCCGGGACGGTGTTCCTGCGGACGACGGGCGCGGTCGGCTCCGGCGGGGTCTGCAGGAAGGCAGCGAGGGCGGCGGTGACACGCAGGGCGTGCTTGGCGCCGGAGGCTGCGGCGGCTTTCGCCGTCCCGCCCATCTCCCGGGCCGGCCGGCCCAGGACCACCGCAGCCGCCTCCAGCCCGGCCGGCGTCAGGCTCCAGAGCTTCTCGGTGATCCGCCGCCCGTCCGGCTCCACCCGCGAGGTCCGCCCCGCCGACAGCACCAGGCCCTCCGCCTCCAAGTCCTTACAGCCCCCGCGCACCGTCGCCGCATCCGCCGTACCCGGGCACTGCAACTCCCTGATCTGCGCCGCCGTGGCCACCTTCACCACCCCCAGCGCCTCCAGCACCCAAGTCCTCGTCTTCTCCGTCGACCCGTACCTGCGCGCGGCCGTCCCCGTCATCCGACCCTCCCCCGTCAGCGTGAGCAACCAGTCCCCTAGATCCTTTGATAAACAGAAGTGTCGAGGCGGCGTTCTTCCTCGAGAAGGGCCTCTGACAAGGGGAAACGTACCCGAACACGAGAAAGTCACCGCAGGGGAGACACGAGGGGAATCCTCAGAGCCCGGCGTAGGGATGACGCCGGCTTGCCCAGCGCATGGAGGCCGAGCGGTGAATAGGCGGGTGGGCATGCTCGCCCGGACAGCGCCGAACCGACGAGAACGCCGGATCCGGTGTGCGCGGGCGCCGGCCGGTGGCCGCCGACCTCACCGGGCCGAGGGGGCCGGCTGGTGAGGTCACCGAGGAACTCACCGGTGACCTCACCGATCAACTCACCATTGCAGGCGGTGAGGCCGAAGGGCTGGGCGGCCCGGTGGTACTGCCCCAGAACGCGCTGGCACCGGGCCTCACCCGCGCACGCCCTTTCGGCGCGGGCTGCCCAGACCCTACCCACGACCGGGCGCGCGGGGACCAGCGGCCCAGGGGTTGTGTTCCAGGGGCGCCTCCCCCGCCTGACCAGGCTGGGCGGTGAGATGTGACCGCTCAGCCTCCACTCAACGCCACACACGCCCCGCTGACCACCGTTCAGGAACGATTCCACCCGGGAGGCCAAGATCTGCCTGCGAGACGCTTAGCGGGCCGCCCGAGAGCCTCATCACCGCTCACCGCAACGGTGGGATCCCGGTACGAGAGCTGGCACAGGCCGTGCGAATGCTGCGCCCCGGCCACCGGAGCCCCTCCCATCCCGCTCAACACCCACCCGGCGCCATCTGCCCCGTCATCGCGGCCCCGGCGCCGCGGGATCGGGCACGGCTGGAAGGGCATAGCCACAGGGCGCTGAGCGGCAGGAGGGCTCAGTTGTCCGGGGTCAGCTTTCGGTTGGTGCCGGAGCGGCCGATGTCCAGGTCGAGGAGCGTGGTCAGCGCTGTGCCGCTGTTCCAGAAGCCGAGCAAGTCCACCTCATTAGGGAGTGCGAGAACGTCGGTGTTGGCGCTGACCTGCGGTGACACGTCGCGTGTGTGTCAGCGACGTGCCACCAGGCAGGGGTGCTCGGGTTTCGGCCCCTGTCGATGGCCACCTTCCATAAGATTGCCCCTGATGCGCGGCCAACGAGGAGGCATGGGTGGGCAATCTGGGGGGATACCAAACGATGACGACGCTGGCGAAGAAGGTGGGCGGCCCCGGGGCGCTGGCCGTCGTCACTGCCGTGGGCGGGTGGGCCATCGGCCGGGGTGCTGAAGCTGGCGGGAAGAGCGTATTCAGGGCCGCCAAGGCTGCGGCCAAGAAGCGGAACGCCGCGTGCTCGACGAAGGGCCAGGTCTTCGACGTCGTGTCCGACGGCGAGGACGGCAAGGGCCTCGCGCTCCGGGCAGGTGACCAGTACCGAGTCATGGAGTGCGACGGGGAAGCGATCCTCATCGAGGTGCTCGGTGGCACGAACAATCCCTACTTCACGTCAGCGCAGTTCCTGGCGTCGGTGTCGGGCTTCCCCACGGCGGAGAGAGATTAATGCCAGCCAGTAGCTCGACTGTGGGTGTGGGCACTCGAGTCAGCGGCTGACCCGCGCTCAACTTCGTTGACCCGCGTTAGAACGCTGCGGTCAAGAGATCGACGCTGTCGTGCTCGGGGGCGGCAAAGACGGTCGGAGCGATGTCGCGGGTCCGGGTCTCGTGCCACCGCTCGCTCTGCCTTTCGGCCCGTGAGACGGGGGTGCGGCTGATCACAAACGAGTCGGCGCCAGGGTCCTGCTGGATGACGATCAGAGCGGGTTCGTTGGTGGTCTCCTCGACATTCGGGTCGACGAAGGGCAGGTGCCGCATGTCGCCGTCCCAGCGGACGGCCGGAGCCGCGTCGGCCAGAGCAAGGACCGCTTCCAGGATCCAGGCGGCCTTCTCGGGCCGGACGTCCTCGGTCAGCCAGTAGGAGAGGGGGACGAAGCCGTCACCATCGTCGGCTTCGAGATCGATGGGGTCGTTGAGGTGATAGACGAACACGGCGAGTCCTTCACTGCGGGGGCGCCGACCGGGACGGCCTGCTGGGCTTCGAGGAGCTGGATTTCGAGGTCGGCGATGCGTTTGTCGGAGAAGCGGAGGTTGGTGCGGGCGCCTTCGAGGCGTTCTTGGAGCTTGCGGTGCTCTTGTGCCACCTGTTGGAGGCGGCGCTTGAGGGTGGTGTTCTCGGTGGTGAGCTGCTGCACGGACTCGCCCGGGACCATCCCGTCGATGTCGCGGAGCTGGCCCATGAGCTCGCCGATCCGCTGCCGCTGGACCAGAACTTCTTTCTGGGTCCGGGCGAGTTCCGCCTCGGCGTTCAGGGCCCGCTCACGCCAGGACGCCTCGATCTGCTCGTGCTTCTCGCCGGTGCGCCGGTCATGTCGGCTCTTACTGTCGGTAACGGCCCGCTGGACGAGGGCGCGGGCATCCGCGTTCTCGTAGAGGAACGTGGCGGACACGTCCGCCCGCTCGGCGATCGCCCTCACTGCGAGCCGTCCGCGCTCGCGACGGAGCTGGACGATGGCCTTCTCGACACGGGTGATCTTGTCCTGGGTCTGCCGGCGGCGGGCGGCAATGGCGGCCTCGGTCTGGCCTGGTCCGGAGGTCACGGCGTCACCTCGCCTCGTCGGCCGGCTGAGCCACCGTCGGTCGACTCGACGGGGACGTGCCCCAGCTGCTGGCGGTCGGCAGCGGTCATGACAGTTCCTCGTTGTCGTCGGTCTCGTACTCGTCGTCGAAGTCGGTGTCGCCGTGGTCCTCGTGCTGAGCGAGTTCGTTGGCGCGGAAGGCGGTGGCCCAGACGCGGCCGAAGTAGTCCTGGGGCCGTCGAAGATCGAGGGCGAGTGCATCATCGAGGAGGCCGACGGCGGCGAGGGCTTTCTCGAGGCCGTCGATCGCGCGGGCGGTGGGCTCGAAGATCTGGTGGAAGTAGTCGGCGACCTTGGGGTCGGGGGCACGTTCGGCGAGCATGCGCCACTGCTCGCGCTTGCGGTGCCAGTAGACGAGGTCGGCGCCGGACATCACGAACTTCTCGCAGTTGTGGCAGTCCATCTGCCAGGGGCAGGCACCTCCGTCGACGACGGCCTGGAAGGTGCAGAAGCCGCCCTCGGCCGGCGTCGACTTGCGAGTGAGGTCAATCATCATCGCCTCTGCCTGCTCGCGGGTCATCGGTTCGCCACCGGTCAGCACCAAGCCGGGTTCCGGGGCGCCAGGGCCGGTGACCCAGATCGCGTTGAGCGCGTCCTCGAGCCGCTGGTCGGTGTTGGCCAGCTCGACGTAGTGCTCGGCCATGGCCTCGGAGACTTGCCCGAGGTAGCGCTTGACGTGGCTGAGGTTCGCGCCGTTCTTGATCAGGTTCGTGGCCAGGGAATGGCGAGCCTGATGGGCGACGCAGTGGCCGATGTCGAGCTCGTCGATCCACTCGCGGAACTGTGCGTTGAACCAGCCGTAGCTCATGCCGTTGATGTGCTTCCGGTTCATGGCCCGGCGGGGAAACAGCGCGATCTTCAGGCGTTCTTCAGCGGTGGGCGGCCAGCCTTCTCGCTCGATGAACCTTTCGATGGTCTTGGATTGCCGGTTGTCGGCGTACTCACCTATGTGCAGAGGTAGGTACGGATGAACGTGCAGAGCAAGTAGTCATCGATTCGCAGTAACTGCCGTGCGAGATGATGGGTTGGTGGATCTTCGTTACTTCAATCAGACCGGCTGGACTGCCATCTTCAGTGGCACCGAGACTGAGATCGGCCGCATGGTGCGGGTGGAGGCGTGGGACCCGGCGACCGGAACGGCCCTTGTTGTCGACCCCAGGCGAGGTGCCATGCGCCCCGTCACGGACTATGAGGACTTCTCCCACCTTGAGAAGGCCGACCAGGTTGTAGCCGCAGTGCCTGGAGGCGGGTGGCGGGCGCACTGGAAGGACGAGGGTCCCGGGAAGACCCCGCTGACTGAACAGGTGCTCGCGTGGCTGATCACCTCGCATGGCCGGGCAACAGCCATCACGGTGGATGCTCACGGGCATGTTGACGATGCCGACAGCGCCGATGCCTTCATCCCGCCGGGCGAGGAACTGGGGCAGGCGTGAGACTTTGGATCAGGCGACTTCCGTCTCGCGCTCGATGGCCTTGAGGCGGTTCTTCAGCCGGTAGCTGGGGCCGTTGATCGCGACGACTTCGCAGTGGTGCAGGAGGCGGTCGAGGATCGCCGTGGCGAGGACCTCGTCGCCGAAGACCTGGCCCCACTCGCTGAAGGTCCTATTCGAGGTGAGGATGATCGAGCCCTTCTCGTAACGCTTGGAGATCACCTGGAAGACCAGGTTCGCCTCAGCGCGTTCGAGGGGCTGGTAGCCGACCTCATCGACCACGAGGACGCTGGGCCGGAGGTAGGTGCCGAGTTTACTGGTCAGCCGGCCAGCGGTTTCGGCTGTCTTGAGGTTGCGGACCATGTCGTCGAGGCTGGTGAAGTAGATCGAGTAGCCGGCCCGGAGGCCGGCGAGCCGACCACGGAGATGTTCGCCCTGGAAGCCCTCGGGCGGGTCCTGGTAGCCACCCTGCGAACCTGGGCGCAGGCCGGGCCCGACGCGGCGGAGGGCATCGCCTGCGCCGTCATCGACTTCGTCGTGCAGTTCCTCACCGACGACCACGAGGACGTCGCCGAGGTCCTGCGCCAGCTGGAGGCGGTGGGAGTGGGCCAGGCCCTCGACGCCCACCCCGCACCGGACGGCGCCCACCTGGTGCGTCTCACCATCGTGTAGTCCGCACCCGGTGCGGTGGTGCGCACCGAGTGAGTTGTCGCCAACCTGAAGTGCCAGGTCAAAGGGCTGGTGTGATCGGACCTCGGGGTACTCGTGCTGGTCGTGGGCGTGAGTCCACGGAGAAGATCGTCTGTCAGCACGGCTGGGTCGAAGAGAATCGCGATGCAGCAGCGTCGGCGAATGTGCGAGCCTTCTGCTCCCAGACGCCGACCGAGAAGACGCTGACGACCCCCGACGACGCCCTCGAGCAGCTCAGCCACATCGCGCGCGAGCGGGCATTCTGCAGTCACGTCGGGTCCGACCGGCTCATCCAGGCAGGGCTTGACGCGTTGATCGCCGGGGTTGAGAGCCCCTCACTCGCCATGCTGGCCCGGCCTCCTTCGGATCGAAGAGCCCGAAGCCCCGGCGCTCTTCGATCAGGTGCTGGAGGAATTGGGACTGGTCTTCCAGCCCCCCGCTGATCCACGCGCCGCGAAGTGGGCAATGGCCCACTGGGTCGCCGGCCAGATCGCTGACGGAACCCTGGCCCCTGCCACCGGCACCCACATAATCTGGGCGGACATCGCCTATGACCTTGGCTATCCCGAAGATCTGGAACCCCTCGTCTCCTGCGCACTCAGCTGGGACGACTGCCAGGAGAGCTGGGGAGTCTCCTTCGAGGAACTCAACAAGGAAGCGGTCGAGGCGGCGAAAGAGTTCTTGATCAAGCGGCCGGCAGCAGAGGCCGGGAGCTGACCGCCGGTTCTTGCCCGCGGTGGCTGGGCGGTCTTCTACGATCCGGTGCATGCTGGATCCCGAGCTGCTGGAACGGATCACCGCACGGCGCGCGGAACTGGACGAAGTCGAAGAGCGGCTGGCCAAACAGCTGGCGGAAGTGCGGGACGAGCGGGACGAACTCGCCGTCGCCGAACGTGTCCTTGAACGGATGACTGGGCAGCTTGCTGAGGAACGGGCCTCGGCCGCGCCCATGCCCGGGCAGGTGGCCGGACGAGCGGTGATGCTGATTCCGCACCGCGAACCGGGTGTGGAGGAGGGCTCGCTTCCGTGGGACTACCAGCATCACCGCCGTGTGGCAGGCCGCCGGACCGGTCATGGCCCGCGAGGTCGGCGAGGTGGTGGGGGTGGACGTCAGCGTGAAGGCCAAGCTGGAACCGCTGCGCAGCAAGCTGGTCAGGCTCGTCGATCGCGGCTGGCTGCGGAAACTGCCCGACGGCCGGTTCACGACCCGCCTGTGACCAGGAGCACCGCAGCTTGGAGTGGCTCCGAACGGGCGTAACCGGTTTACCCCTGGCGTCCGTTGGGATTGTGTGACGAATGTCAAAGCGCTCCCCGAGGACACCTGCTCGCTCGTCTACCAGTGCCGTCTGACGCTGTCCACGCGCACCGTCAACCACCTCGCCGATCTACTGCGGCGCCATCTGAAGGCGATCCGGTCCCGATGGCGGATCCTGCCGCCGGGGAAGATCGCGGTGATCGTCCTGGCCGTACTGCGCCACGACCAGCGGGTGGCCGACATGGCCCGCGGCAACGACGTGTCCGAGTCCACCGTCCGCCGCTGGCGCGACGAGCTGATCGGACTGCTCGCCGCCCAGGCCCCGCGCCTGGACCGCGCCCTGAAGAAGGTCGCCAAGCAGGGCGGGGAGCTGGTCTTGATCGACGGCACCCTCATCCGCACCCGGCGCCGCACCGGCAAGGCCGACCGGCGGAACTACTCCGGCAAGCACCGCAGCCACGGCCTGCACTTTCTCGCCCTGACCGACGAGAGGGGCCGCCTGATCTGGATATCCGCCGCCCGGCCCAGCCGCACCCACGACAACACCGCCGCCCGCCACGACCACATCCTGGCCCACCTGCGTGCCGCCAGCCTCGGCGCCCTCGCGGACCTCGGCTTCCGCGGCCTGGACAACAGCGTCCACGACCCAGTGATCGTCACCAGCTACGCTGCCACCCGTACCCACAAGCTCACCCCCGGCTAGAAAGAAGCCAACCGAGTCCTCGCCGTCGAACGCGCACCGGTCGAGCACGGCTTCGCTCACCTCAAGAACTGGCGGATCCTCACCAAACTCCGTGCCGATCCCGCACACGCCACCCAACTCCTGCGCGCGTTGCTCGTCCTGACGAACCTCGAAGTCAACCGCTGACGAATGATCTTCCCCGTGGACTCACGCCCACGACCAGCACGAGTACCCGGAGGACCGATCACACCAGCCCTTTGACCTGGCATTTCAAGTTGGCGGCAACTCAGTGGACTCCACCGCACCGCACCGCACCGCACCGCACCGCACCGCACCGCACCGCACCGCACCGCACCGCACCGCACCGCACCGCACCGCACCGGGGCCATGATGCGCACCACCGTGCACCGCACCAGATGCGCCTCCACGTTGGCGGGGCCCTATCACACACCCCCTTGACCAGGGCCTGATCGGCGGCGGCGACCTGCTGTGTCAAGGAGAAATGCGCGAGTGGAGCACCTGGTCAAGGGGTCAAGTCGAACCCGGTCAAGGGGGTCGGCCGAACCTGGACAAGGGGGTGGCCCGTGCTGGGCGGGTCTGCAGGTGCGGCGCACCGGGTGCGGGCGAGGGTGCGGATCGTGCGCCCCCGGTGCGGTACGGGGCATCGCAGTGCGCCTGAGAGTGAGCTGCCGCCAACTTGAAGTAGCAGGTCAAATGGCTGGTGTGACCGGCTCCCGGTTTACTCAGGCTGGTCGTGGGCGGGTGTCTGAGGCGTAGATCGTTAGCCAGCGGCCTCGGGGGGCGGGGTTCGGGATGGCGTCATGTCGGCCCCTCGCAGAGGCGCGGATCCGCGCCTGGGATCATGAGCGGATGTCCGAGGAACCGAACCCGATGTCCAGCCTATGGCCGCTCGTCCCCTCCGAGGTCACCGGTTGGCTGCTGGAGCTGTGCGGTGATGGCATCACGGGGTTCATGCCTCCGGCGATGCCCGACGCGGTGTGGGTGCTCAACGCCATGTACGAGCACAACCTGGGGCCGGCCGATGTGTCGTACCACGAGTACCACCAGGTGCGGCTGGCGGACGGGAGTGTCCAGCCGCACGTCGTCGGAAGCATAGACCTCGACGCCGTGGGCATCGCCACGGGAGGAGGGCTGGGCCGCGCCCAGCACCCAGGCCCCGGCTGGCGGCGGCTGCGATGGACCGAGCTCGCCCGGCGTACCAGCGACCCGATAGTGCCCGACGGACTGATGCCCTCCTACCGTTGCTTCCCCTCGGCCAAGAAGGAGGGCAGCTGGCCACTGAGCATGATCCCACCGACCGAAGGAAGCCTGGACCGTGAGACCTGGAACCGGCTGATCGGCACCCTCACCCAGTACAGTCCTGCGGGCCCGGACACCCGCTGCCTGGCCTACTACAACCCGATGACGCTTGGAGCCACTGACTTCGACAACCTCCACGTGCGTGCGGGCCGGATCGGCGACGCCGAGATCCTGTATGACCAGTCCGAAGCCGACTTCAGCCCCTCCAACCTCTGGGCCGAGGACCGCTCGTGGGTCCTGTGCACCGACTACGACCTGTGGGGCACCAAGGTCGCCGGGCCCCCCGACCTCATCAACGCATTGCTGAACGACAGTGAAATCGAGGCAGTTCGTCTGCCTTGGGCGCACTGACGACGAGCTACTCGAAACCTTCTCCAGCACGGAGTGCGGGCCGAGCGTGACGAGCTCGCCGTCGCCGAACGCGTCCTTGAGCGGGTGACCGGGCAGCTCGCTGAGGAGCGTTCCTCAGCCCGCCCGATGCCGGGGCAGATGGGCGGACGGGCGCTGATGCTGATCCCGCACCGCGAGCCAGGCGTGGAGGAGGATGCCCCGCCGCGGGACCCCGGATTTTGGACACCGGAGACACTTGGATCTTGATGGTCCAGGAGAACGGAGTCCCTGTGAGGATGAAGCGTTACCCCGCCGAGTTGAAGGCGGACGCGGTCGCGTTGTATCGCTCGAGGCCGGGTGCGACGATCAAGTCGGTTGCCGGTGATCTCGGGGTGAACACCGAGACGCTGAGGAACTGGATCCGGGCCGCCGACGGCCGCCGACCTGGCGCCCACTCCGCACCGCCGGCCACCTCGCAGGCCGTCGGCGACGCCGTTCAGGCGGAGCTGGCCGCCGCCCGCAAGAGGATCCGCGAGCTCGAGGAAGAACGGGACATTCTCCGCAAGGCGGCCCGGTATTTCGCGACGGAGACGCGCTGGTGAACCGCTACCAGTTCGTTGACGATCACCAGCGCCGTCACGGCGTGAAGCGGCTCTGCGACATCCTCGGCCTGGCCCGCTCGAGCTTCTACTACTGGCGCCGCACCGCGGCCGCGAGAGCGGCCAGACAGAGCGTCGAGGCCGGGATCGCGGCCCGGATACGCAAGGTCCACCAGGACTCCGACGGTACCTACGGAGCCCCCAGAATCACTGCGGAGCTCCGCGACGAGGAGGGTCCGGTGGTCAACCACAAACGGGTCGCCAGGATCATGCGGACCATCGGGCTCGAGGGAGTCCGGTTGCGCCGCCGGCACCGCACCACCGTCGCGGACCAGGCCGCGGCGAAGGCACCGGACCTGATCGGACGCGACTTCACCGCAGCCGACGTCAACAGAAGGTACGTCGGCGACATCACATACCTGCCGGTCAGCGGCGCGAAGCCGCTCTACCTCGCGACCGTCATCGACTTGTGCTCGCGCCGGCTGGCCGGGTGGGCGATCGCCGACCACATGCGAACCGAGCTCGTCATCGACGCCCTGACGGCAGCCGAGCGGACCCGTGGAAACCTGGCCGGAGCGATCATGCACACGGACCACGGATCCCAATATTCGAGCAGGGCCTTCGCGGAACTCTGCAGGTCAGCAGGGGTCCGGCAGAGCATGGGCGCGATCGGATCCAGCGCCGACAACGCAGCCGCAGAAAGCTTCAACGCCGCCTTCAAGAGGGAGACGCTCAAAGGCCGCAAAGCCTGGTCGAGCGAGCGCGAGGCCAGACTCGACGCGTTCCGCTGGCTGACCCGATACAACACCCGCCGCCGGCACTCCAGCCTCGGCCACCGGTCCCCGATCGCCTACGAGAACGACCTCCAGCCAGCTGCAACTACCCTGACCCAAGCCGCATAGACGTGTTCAAATTCCGGGGTCAAGGCCCCTCCTCCGGCCGGACCCGGCTCAGCGCGGCCGGCTGAAGGAGATCCGCGACAACCTCGTCGCCCGCATCGCCGAAGCAGAACACGAGGGCTGGCTCGGCGAGATCGAAGGTCTCCGTGTCAGCTTGGCCGGCGCCGAAGACAAGCTCGCCCAGGTCGACGCACTGGCCGAGAGGAAGTCGGCTACGGTCCAGCTCGGAATGCCGGGCTTCAGTCGGTCCGGAGGGACCGCTGGGACGCTGAGACCAAAGTCATGATCGAATCAGGGGCGAGCGAAGACGAAGATCAAAACGGAACCGCCAGCCCGGCCTCGCGCAACTGGGACAGGGCTGTGGACATGCATTGCTGCACAGTCCTCCCGTCAGCACGCATGCCATGCTCCAAGGGACCCCCACTGGCGGCGAACGTCCACGCCGGCGCGTTGTCGGCCATCCTCTCGGCGTCCACTCTGATCATGGCGTTCACGCCCTGCTCACCCAGCCATTCCAGGATGAGGAGCGTCACGTCCTCGATGCCACCATCCTGGTCGACCTTTGACCAGCGGCCCTGGTTTCCTGTCATTGCCCAGACTCTACCGAGGGGGCCGAAGCAGTCGGCGTCCAGCGGTCAGGCCGGGGGGCTCAGCTCCTGGTTTCCGTTCTGGCAAAGAGTTCAGCGCACTCGCTGGCGAAGGAACAGAGCTGGTCCACGACCTGCCGGTACTCCTGCGGATCCCGCACCGTGTTCGGCGTGGCAGCAGTCCACTGCTGCCATAGTCCTCCGGCCGCAAGGTATGGGGCTGCTCGCTCCGCCCCAAGGACGGCATCGAGGTGAAGCAGTGTGCTGAATACCGCGGTCTGGTCCCAGCGGAGGTCGGGTTCAGGCAGGTAGCGATCAAGGTATTTGCAGAGCAGATCGGCGTCCGCGCTGGTGCCGAAGGTGGCAAGAGCGATGCAGAGAGACCCTTGGTAGGGGCCTCCGCTGGCCAGCAGCAGTTCGCCGATGCGGCTCCGGAACTCGGTCCTCCCGGCCACGGCAACCAGCCAGGAGGCAGTCGTGCGCTCTCGCCACCCGCCCTCGAAAAGGATGCCGAGTTCCGTGGGAGCGATCTCCCCGGCAGCCTGGACCAGCTCCCTCACGAACAGGTCGCGCTCAGGTCCGCTCAACCGCAGTGAGCTTCCGCCCAGCCGCATGTACCGCCGGCCAGGCGTGACGAATCGTCGGACCAGGTCCATCAGTTCGGGGTCGGTGTTGGCATAGCGCATGGCTGCATCCTTGCGCGGGGACGACCCAGCTGCCAGCGGTTTACCCAGGCCCTGAGTAGCGATCGCTAGTTCAGAGAATGCATTCGCTGCCCAATTCTCTAGCCCGACCCCGCCCAGCGGCCCCGCCTGAATGAGATCAAGGAAACCTTGCTGATCGAATCGCAGAAGCTGAACGCGAAGGATGACTCGGAGAGGTGGAGGGCCTCAACGTCAGCCTGGTCAGCACCGAAGCAAATCTCGCCCAGCTTGACGCCCAAGTTCACAGGCCCAGAGAGCTGTTCACCTCGAAATTCCGGCTTTCAGTGAGATCTCCGCTCGAAACTGACGCTCACATTACGTGATCGGAGGAGCACTTAAAGAGAGTTCCCCCCAGGAGATGTTCACCCTTCAATATTAGAAAGGGGCGGTTGTAATGCTAAGAGCTCGTAACACGATCATGATTCGGGTTTGTTGAGGCGTCGCCAGCAGATGAGGCTGTAGGCGAGGGAGACGAAGGCGTCGTGGAGTTCGGTGCGGCGTTCCTAGCGGACGGCGAGTCGTTTGAACTGGTGGAGCAGGGCGAAGGTCTGCTCGACGACGTAGCGGAGTCTGCCCATGTCCTTGATGTTCGGGGCGCGTTTGCGGGAGATGACGGGCAGGATCCGGCGTTTGCGCAGTTCATCGCGGTTAGGGTTGGAGTCGTAGCCCTTGTCTCCGAGCAGGGCCTCGGGCCGTCGGCGGGGCCGGCCGGGACGACCTGCCACCGGCGGGATACCCTCGATGAGGGCGAGGGTCTGGGTGACGTCGTTGACGTTGGCCGCGGTCGTGATGACCCTGAGCGGGGTGCCGCGTCCGTCGCAGATCAGGTGGTGTTTGCTGCCCGTCTTCCGCCGGTCGACCGGCGACGGACCGGTGTCGGCTCCCCCTTTTTCGCCCGGATGTGGGAGCCGTCCACGCACGCCCTCGACCAGTCGAGCCGGTCGGCCGAGTTCAGCTCGGCGAGCAGGATCCGGTGCAGCTGGTCGAAGACTCCGGCCTGCTGCCACCGCTCCAGGCGCCGCCAGCAGGTCTGCCCGGAGCCGAAGCCCAGCTCAGGTGGCAGGAGTTGCCAGGCAATGACGTTGTGCAGGACGTACAGGATGCCCTGCGGGCACAACCGGTCTGCCACCGGCCGCGGCCCTGGCGACCTCGTCGGCCAGGGCGGCAGCAGCGGCTCAATCAGTGCCCACAAGTCGTCGTCCACGATCCACGGCCGAGTGCTCACACACTCACGAACGGCCGAATCATCACACTGGTTACACCCGACCAGGGCATCTCAACAAGATCCTGTTACGAGCTCTTAGCCTATTTGATTACATGGCGCGCGAGAACGCCGGAATCGCCTCCATTAGCTGACGCTCGACCTCGGAGTTCACGGGAATCTCGACACCGATTCTTTCCGCCACGACGAGCGAGGGCAGCAAGACACCTTGCACCAGTGCGTGCTGAACGGGGTGGCGCGTGGAGGCGTATACATCAAGCAACTCGCGCACAAAACCCTGGAATGCAGATGGATTGATTTCGCAGGTCCCCTGCTCCGTAGCAGTAAGGCCTGTGGCGCATCCTACAAGACCGGCGACAGTCTCAGAAAGAGCCATATACCACGTACCAATACGCAGCGAAGGGTCCCAGACCGCCTCTCCATCCATCTCAAAAGGATAGCTCACTCGGTGAACTCCAGACGAAGATCGAGGTCGGGATATTTTTGCCTGAGTTTTTCAAAGTGTTCTTCCAGTGCTGCACGGAATCTGGGGTCAACCCGCGGATTGGTCATCCTGAAACCTATTGGCGCATCAGTGTATCCGTCGAGATGTTTGCGCGCCTTCAGGTACTTCTCAAGCTTATTATCCACCTTGTCCGCGATCCAGGATTCATCTCCGAACAATGCACTCTTTTCTTCCCACAGGACTCCATCCTTCACGTGATCGATATCCGTTATTCGGTTACCCGTAACGGGATCGTACACGTCGTGGTCGCGCAGACCCTCAAGCCAGTCGCATGTCGAGTTGTGCACCAGTACAGGCGTGCTGCCCGCGAGGACAAAGTAGGTGTGCAGGCCACGGACGGTCAGGTTGTACGTGGGGACGGACTCCGAGTAGGGCCGGTTCGCTCTCACAGTCACGGAACGGCCGTCAGAAGAGCGGAGGGCCGCGCCCTTTTTCAGGTCGCGCGCTTCCACCCACTGAGCGGAGTCCGGATTCCAGAAGGGGTGCTCACTGGTTACAGAGAGTTTTTCCAACCCATTCCGTGTGTCAAGTTCGAGAAGGTTGAAGTGCTTGTCTTCATCCGTGATGATTCGCGCGGTGACGATACGAGGCGCCGAGATTCCAGTGACGGGATCAGCGGCGAGAACCGAATCGCCGGCACGGATGTCTTCGATTTTCCTTGCAGAACCGTCCGAAAGTAGAACCTTCGTTCCGGCAGGGAAGCATTTCGTGCAGCCCTTGATGAGCTTGAGCAGCTTGTCTGCCGCCAGACGCATGAGCCGCATTTTCGAACTAACGACGAGGTCACGCCCGAGTTCCATGCAAGCTTCGAGCTCGTTGTCCTCCAAGCATGTGTAGAAGTTGCTGAGGCCACCCAGCTCCTTGGCTAGGTAGACACTTCGCTCCATCACAGGACGGAGTGTCTCTTCCGTCTTCAGGACGATGGCACACGCGCCACCGATTCGATAGCACCATCGGGCAAATTCGGCATCGTCCATGCAGCCGAGACCGTAGAGGCCACAGCGATACTGTTCGCTGGCTTTCAGGCCGGGTAGAACCTCTGTCCGGTATCGATGCTCCTCTTCTTCTGCTATCGCTATTGCATCCGCGTAGGCCTGATCTGCCTCTCGCTGCGCGCCCTCGGCATCGTTGTTGGCCTTGAGGAAGGACTCCCGGGCCTTGGACGCCGAAGCCCAGGCCACCTGTGAAGACTTCCTGGCCATAGCTGCCGAGGCTGCCGCAGCCATCGCAGATCGCTCCGCGGTGCCGGCCGCCTGCTCGGCGCTTGCGGCCGCTGCGCGCGCAGTTTGGGCTGAGTCAGCGGCCTTTGCTGCGGACGCTTCCGCCGCCGCTGCGGATGCGGCCGCCTGATCGGCGTACCCCTTGGCTTCCGCAGCGGATGCGGCAGCCTGGCTGGCGTACCCGGCGGCTTCCGTGGATGCGTTGCGTGCGTAAGCGGCGGTCTTCTGGGCCTCGAATGCCTCCTTGTGCGCGTTGGCAGCAACGCCAGCAGCCGCAGCGATGATGTGCTGGACATACTCCTTGTGGTTGCCGGCCAAACGGTCCTCGAGCTGCGCCTTGTGCTGGCCGACGGTAACGAACTCGTGGAGTTGCTCGGTCGAACCTTCAAGCGCGATCCGGGCAGCTGCCTCGACCTCGGGGCCGCCGGCGTCGCGGAGCTGAGCCGCACGAACACGCTCGTCTTGGGTACGGGCCGTGAACTGGGTGGCGGTGATGAAGGTCCGGTACTGCCCGACGTCGTTGGAGTTCAGAACTGCACGTCCGGCGTCCTGAACGACGGGCCCTCCGGCATCGATAGCCTGGGCAATATAGACGCGGGCGTCCTGGGTTCCGGCAAGGTACTGGCCGGTGGTGAGGAAGGAGGTGACAGCGTTTGCGCCATCCTTGAGGGCGTGCTCCGCAGCCGTACGGACGGCGGTGGAGGGACTCTGTTCGGCGAGTTGGGCCGCTTTGGCGCGGTCGTCCTGATGTTCGGCCTTGGCCCATTCCGTACGGATGTAGTCGATGATGGCCTTGTCATCACCGGCCAGAGCGATTTCGGCGGCAACGCCGCTCCACTGACCGCGCAGCTTCGCGCTCTTCAGGGCGAACCTACGGCCGTTAGCGGCCAGCGCCTTCTGGTCGAGGTCCGGCTTGACGGCCTCGGCAGCCAGGGTCTCGGCTTCGGTCTCGACGGCCTTGACCTCTTGGTCCGTCTTCACCTGCTCGGCCTTCTGTGCCTCTTCCTCGGCTTTGCTGTCCCGGGCTTCTTCGATTCCGGCGTTGGTGCGGGCGGTGAGCTCCTCGGCCTCGATCTCGCGCCGGAGTTCGTAGATGCCCTTGGCCTTCTCCACAGCTGCCGACGCTGCCTTGGCCGCTTCGGATGCCGCGTTGGCGTGTGCCGTGGACTGGGCCGCGGCCGTGGCCGCGTTGCCAGCTTGGGCGGCGGCTTCGTCAGCGGCCGTGGCCGCGTTCTCGGCATGCTTGGCCGCGGCCCGGGCAGCATCACGTGATTCCCGCGCGGCAGTGGCGGACTTGCGTGCCAGGGCCGCCGATGCCTGAGCGGCACGCCTGGCCTCGTTGGCGTGGCGGCGGGCGGCGGCCGCGGCGGCCCGAGCCTCGGCCGAGGAAACCCCCGCCGCGTCCGCGTGGCCGCTGGCAGCGTCTGCTGCGTCGGCGGCGTCGATCGCGTTTGCGCCGGCGCTCAGTGCCGCCATGGATGCGTTGGCAGCGGCGTCAGCCGACAGGCCGGCTTTGTCAGCAGCATCAGCCGCCCTTTGGGCCCCCTTGACGGACTCACGGGCCACGCGAGCTGCCTCACGGGCATCAGAGGCCTTGCCCGCGTCTCCAGCCGCCGCCGCGGCAGCATCACGAGCCCTACTCGCGGCGTTCGACGCGGCGGCCGCTGCGCTAGCTGCCGCCGCGGCAGCGTTGGCCGCGACCCGGGCTGCGCTGTTGGCGGCGCGTGCAGCTGCGACGGCCTGCTGAGCCGCTGCAGCGGCCTGCCGGGCGTACTCCGCGGCACGGGAGGCCGCGGATGCCGCCTTGAGGGAGTCGTTGCGTGCTGCCTGGGTCTCAGCGGCCGCAGTCTGGGCTGCTTCCTTGGCAAGTTTGGAGGCTGCGACGGCGCGTGCCGAGGCGGCCTTGGCCGCCGTGGTCTCCTTTGTCGCCTGACGGTTGGCTTCCTCGGCCTGAGTCGCCAACTCGGAGACCGAAGTGGTCTCGGCGTCCCGGGCACGTGCGACGTGCTGCTTGACTTCGAGGAAGTCTCGGATGTCCGCCTCGGTGCCGCGCAGAGCAAGTCGTCCGGCAGCGCGGACGTTGGTACCGCCAACGCTGAGGATCTGAGCAACGTGGACACGGTTGTCCTGCGCCTGCTGGGTGTACTGGCCCTCTCTGAGGAAAGCCTCGATGTCCTCCGTATCGCCCTTGAGTGCGGCGCGGCCCCTGTCCTGGGTCACGGGGCCGGCGGTGTCGATGATCTGAGCGACCCGGACGCGCTGGTCCTGCTCCATCGGAGCCCGCCAGCCGTCCTTGAGGAAGGCCTTCAGGTCGGCGGGCGTGCCTGCGAGTGCGGCTCGGGCGGCTTCCTGGACGCTGCTGCCGCCGACGCTGGCGACCTGGGCGGTCGCAACCCGATCGTCCTGGACCTCGAGTGCAGTGGCCTGCTCCAGGAAGCGCTTGACGTCGTCGTCGCTGCCGGTCAGCGCGACCTCGGCGGCAGCGCGGAGTCCGGGACCGCCCTCGCGCCACAGGTCTACTACGCGGCCGCGTTCGGTCGCCGGGACAACGTAACCGGGGACCTCTGCCGGCGGTGTCTCAGCGACGGCCGCGGCGGGCACGGCTCCGAGCAGACCCGCGACGAGGGCAAGGGGCAGCACAGTGCGGCTGAGTGACTGTCTGACGAATCTGGATACTCCGGGTGGGCTTATCGGCCCTGAAACCCTTTTCACAGCAAGAACCTGTCTCACGAATTCGGGCGCATGAAAGCACCACTGTCAATGGGGGCCTGCCGGGCTCGTGGCTCGCCTGAGGAGTGGTCAGCTCTCAGGGGCATGGCTCAGGACTCGGTGCGTCCTGCATGAGGCGTCGACCCTAACTCCCCATACGGGGGGGGACTGTGCATCACGTGCATGATTTCTCAACGATGCGTGCAGGAAAGCGAGCTCGATAATCGGCGCTTGACAGAGCTTCGCGTCGCGGCTCAGCTTTGTACCTGCATTGCCGTGCACTGGGGGATCGGCCGGCTGATGCATCACTCACATCTCCCGGCGCCGAAATGCGCCGCCATCGGAAGGGTTCCGGTGCTTTCCCGCGCCAGAAAACTGAGCTTCATCGCGGTGTTCGCCGCCGCATCCAGTGTTCCTGCAGGCAGCTTGGCCGCAGCTGCCGACGCGCCCCCGGCCGCGTATGTCTTCGAGGACTTCACCTACCCTGACACCGCGAAGATCCTGGCCGACAAGGGCATCAAGCTCGTCGGGGGTGATGGTCAAGTCCTCCTTGCCGACTGCGACACCTCCAAGCCTCAGATCCGTGTCATGTCGGTTGAGGATCTGACGCTCAACCGGCAGGGCACGTACTGCTTCAACGCGCTCGCCCCGACCGGGTACGTCGCACTGGAGCTTCCCCGTGTCTTCGCCATCGACGCGGGCGACAAGCCGCTCAGCGCGAAGCTGACCGCCGACGGAGCCACCCAGACGGTCAACATCGCCAAGGACGGGTACGCCAGTGTCGGCGAGGGCGTCGTGGACGGCCCCCGCAGCACCTTGCTGGAGATCCGGGTCACCGGATCAGGCTCCCCCGCGTTCACTGCCGACTCGACCGTGCCGTACACCGGCCGCCTCGACATCAGCACCAGCCGCTCCTGCAGCGCCGTCCTGGTCGACCCGCGCTGGGTCGTGACCGCCAAGAGCTGCTTCGCCGACAAGCCGGCCGAGAGCATCGACGTGGCGGCCGGTGCGCCCAAGAACCGCACGGTCCTCTCCCTCGGCTCGCACCGCAGCGACATCGCCGAGCTGCTCCCTCGCGCCGACCGTGACGTGGTCCTGGCGCGACTTGCCACCCCCGCGTACGGAGTCACGCCTGTGCCGGTAGCCACCGCCGCCCCGGCGGCCGGTGACGAGCTGACCTTCGCCGGATATGGGCGGACGGCCACCACCTGGCGTCCCACCAAGCCCCACAAGGCGACATTCACGGCGGCCGCCCCGACCACAACCGATTTCGCCGTCACCGCCAAGACGCCCGCGGGCGCCCCCCTGTGCAAGGGCGACGCCGGAGGCCCCGCCTTGCGGAGCGAGAACGGCAAGGACGTCCTGGTCGGCATCATCGGCCGCAGCTCGCAGGCTGGCTGCCTCGGCGAAGATGCCACCCAGCCAGCCGCCTACGGCACCCGTACCGATGGCCTGGCCTCATGGATCACGTCCGCCAGGCAGCGCCCGGTTCTCCTCAAGGGCGGCGAAACGCTCGACTCCGGCGAGATGATCGCCTCCGAGAACGCCAAGCTGATCATGCAGGCCGACGGCAACCTCGTCCTGTACCACGTCACCGGCGGTGAGGGTAAGGGCGGCGCCCTGTGGCAGTCCGGCACCGGCGGCAACGCCGGCGCGTTCGCCAAGATGCAGGCCGACGGCAACTTCGTCATCTACAAGAAGGGCTCCAGCGGCACCGAGCCCACCGGTGCCCTCTGGTCGACCGGCACCCATCAGTACGCCGGCGCCCGGCTGGAGCTGCAGTCCGACGCGAACCTCGTCGTCTACACCAAGGACGGCGGTCACGGCATCGGCGGCCACCTGTGGCACTCCGACACCTACCCCCGCGGCACCAAGCTCGCCTCCGGAAGCAAGCTGATGCCCGGCTACTGGCTCGTCAGCGACGACAAGGTCGTCCTCATGGACATCCAAGGCGACGTCCTGGTCCGCGAGCGGGTCACCAACCGCACCCTGTGGAGCAAGAACACCTCCGACTGGTACTCCTACCTCCACATGCAGGCCGACGGAAACCTCGCCCTGTACAAGAAGGGCAGCACCACCAGCCCCCTGTGGACGGCGAGCACCGCGGGCGGCGCCGGCTCCTATGCCACCCTCGAAGACAACGGCAGCCTTGTCGTCCGCTCGTCTACCGGCGGCGAGCGCTGGGCCTCCAGCACATTCAAGGGTGAGCAGTCCGGGCGCTGCCTCGACAGCAACGGCGGGACCGGCGGATCCATCTGGGACTGCTGGGGCGGCGCCAACCAGCAGTGGGACTACACCCCGGCCAAGGAGCTGCGCGCCAACGGCAACAAGTGCCTGACCGCCGAGACCGGCGCCACCCAGGGCGCGAAGGTCACCACCACAACGTGCGACGGCCGCGCCGAGCAGAAGTGGAACGTCAACTCCGACACCACCATCACGGCCGTCCTCAACCCCGGCCAGTGCATGAACGTCAACGGTCAAGCCACCGCCAACGGCTCGGCACTGGGCCTGTGGGGCTGCAACGGCGGCGCCAACACCAAGTGGAAGCGCCCGTAACAGTGCACGGCACCTGTGAGGCCGCCCGTGACCAGCGGGCGGCCTCGCAGGGCCTGCTCCTGCATGAGCTGGGAGAGTTTCAACGGCGGCACCCTTCCGGATCACGGAAGAGGCCGTCTCGACACCACAGGCATGGGGCGCCACGACGCCCCGGCTTGCGGGTGCGAAAAGCGCTGTAAGGCAGCTGCCAGCGCATCCCGGAGTGCGCTCGGCGCGCCACACCGTGGTGCCCTAAGAGAAATCGGGGAAGTATTCTTGTCATCCAATCATTTCGGGCGCACTGGCCTGCGTCGCGCCGCTCTGCCTGTCTGGACATCTGCGCTGGGGCTCGCCGTGTTCGGCGGCGCCGCGCTGCTCCCGTCGACTCCGGCCGTCGCGACGACGAGCACCGCTACGTCCACCCCAACGGCCACCTCATCCCTCGGGTCCGAGGTCTCCACGCCGTTCGCCGCCCGCGGCGAGGGCTACTACTGCTTCCGGATCCCCTCGCTCGTCACGACTGACTCCGGCGCGCTCCTGGCCTTCGCCGAAGGGCGGGTCAGCACCTGTAGCGACATCGGGCACAACGACATCGTCATGAAGAAGTCGACGGACGGCGGGAAGACCTGGGGCCCGCTGACCGTTGTCGTCGGCGCGAACGACGACGACGCGCACGGCAACCCCTCCCCCGTCGTCGACAAGGTCACCGGCAGAGTCTCTGTGCTGTACGCAACCAGTGACTGGAGTCAGAGCGCCGATGGCTCCCTCAACCGCTATGCGCGGAGCCTGCGCGTCACGCGCAGCCTGGACGACGGCGCCAGCTGGGAGACCAGCGGGGAGCTGACCCACCTCAAGCCCGCGGACTGGGTGTGGGTGTCCACCGGCCCTGGCCACGGCATCCAGCTCGAACGCGGGCCGCACCACGGCCGGCTCGTCGTGCCCGGTGACCACACCACCAAGGACGGCAAGGCCGGCGGGCAGCTCTACTACAGCGACGACGGCGGCATGACCTGGGCCCTGGGCGCCCACTCCGCCGTCGACAACACCACCGCCTACCCGGGCGAGCTGACGGTCGCGGAGACCACCAACGGCAGCGTGTACGTCAATGCCCGCAGCTCCGCACGGTGTAACACCAACGAGCACCGACTAGGGACCACCAGCGCCGACGGCGGCGCGACCTTCGCCGCGCCGTTCATGCCGGTGGCCAACCTGGATACCGCCCCGGTGTACGGCTCGCTGCTGCGGATGAGCGCCAAGGACAGGAACGCCGCCCGGGACCGGATCCTGCTCTCCGCCCCGGCCCGCCTGGGCCCCAACACCCTCGAAGACCGGCGTGAGCTTGCCATCCGTTCCTCCTACGACGAGGGCAAGAGCTGGCAGACCGTCGGCACCGTCGTGACGCCCGGCCGGGCCGGGTACTCGGACCTGACCTTGTCCCGCACCGGGACCATCGGGATCCTCTACGAGAACGCGGGCAACATTCCCCACGGCAACATCAGCTTCACGTCCTTCACCGAGCAGCAGATGGACGCCGCACAGCAGGAACTGCGTCTTCCGCGCACCGCGGACACCGGGCCCAACAAGTACGGTAACCACGCAGTCATCCACGGTGGCGCCCAACTCGGGGACCGCGGCACCGGCAAGGCCATGGAGTTCGACGGCCAGGACGACTACCTGCGCATCGTCAACTGCTCCCCGTCCCTGCGCCTGGGCGAGGGCGACTTCACCGTCACGGCCTGGTTCAGGCACTCGGCCACCACCGGCGCACTGCCCATCGTGTGGGGCTACGGCATGGGCGACAAGGTCCGCCAGTTCTGGCTCAAGGCCGAACCTGGCAAGAACCAGCTCCGCGCCGCCATCAGCACTGGTGAGCAGTACGCGGAGGTGAAAACCACCTCCGCGCACAACGACGGCAAGTGGCACCACGTCGTCTTCAAGCGCGACAACGGCCGGCTGGTCCTGTCCGTCGACGGCGGCCAAGAGTTCACCGCGCCCGGCGTGGTCGGTGACATCACCCCGCCCGGCGAGTTCACCGTCCACGTCGGTGCCCGGCCTGATTTCCCCAACCAGCCTGTCGGAGTCGCCGAACTCTTCCGCGGCGGCCTCGACGATGTGCGGATCTTCGGCCGCGGCCTGACCACGCAGGAGGGCGAGAGCGTCAGGAACGGCGCGCTCGACATCGCCAACGACCAGGAACGCCTCCGTCTCGGCTTCTCCACTACCTGGTAGAAGCCGAGTAGGGCCCCTGACGTTACGCCCCGCACGCCCGGTGACCTCATCGTCGCCCGGCCGTGCGGGGCTCTCGCACACCAGGCCTCTCGCCCTCGCCTGGTGGCGCGTTCGGTCGCCCGGCCAGCGGCCGACCAGTGCCCGCTGGACCTCTGCTCAAGAGACAGCGCCACCTGTGGCGATCTATACGCAGAGGCAGCTCTTGCAGCAGGATGCTCGGGTGAGGGTGATGCGTATGCACCGCGGAAAGCCCCCCGAGCACGCCGGCACTGGAGAAGCCCCACCGAAACGCGATCGTCTGCACGGGCTCCTCCCGGCTCCGGTCGCGCAAAGTCCTTACGTGCTCGGCCGAGTCAGCCCTGGCGGGGGCAGCCACAGCCAGGGCTGGTCCCGGAAGACGTCGCACAGGCTGCGCAGCGAGATGTCTTGACGGTTCGCCACGGCCTGCGGTGCCCCATCTCCGCCGGCTCGGTGGGGCGGCAGCTCGGGCCCGCCGGGACTGAGACTGACAGGCATGAGGTCATCGCCCACCGCGTCATCGCCCGTGATCAACTGCCACAGTCGCCTGGCGGTACTCGGAGGGCGTGGTGCCGTAGGCCTCGCGGAACGCGCGGCTGAAGACCGTGGCGCTGGTGAAGCCCCAGCGGGCGGCGACGGACTGGACAGAGCGGCGGCGGAGTCCGGGATCGGCGAGGTCCTCTCGGCACCGTTCGAGCCGACGCCGCCGGATGACCCCGGCCACGCTTTCCTCCTGGCCCTCGTACAGGGAGTACAGGCTGCGCAGCGAGAGGTTGTGGTGGGCGGCTATCGTGCGCGGGGTCAACTCCGGGTCACCGATGTTGAGCTCGATGAACGCGCGGACCTGCTCGAGTCGCACCCGGGCGCGGGTCTCAGCAGGCAGCACCTCGCGGGTGTCGAGCTGCTCCGCCAGACAGGCCGCAGCCAGGTCGAGCGCGCTCGTGCCGAGTGTGTCCAGCTCCCGCTGCCGGCATTGCGGACCGTGGTCGGCCAAACTGGTGAGCAGATGAGAGAGGATCGCCCCCGGTCCTCGATCGGCGGATAGGCGGCGGCCGAGAAGAGTGGCAACACGGTCGGGATTGAGAGGCAAGGCGGCTCTGGGCACCTGCATGACGATGGCGTCAATGGCCTCTGCATCGCTCCGGCCGTGGGCCTCGAAGGGGCGGGAGGTGTCATACATGACCATGTCGCCGGACAGCGCACCCGAGTCGTTGCGTCCCTGCGAGATGAACATGCGCCCCCGGCTCACAAGTCCCACGTGGTACTGCTCCGGGTCTCCCTGCCGGATGAGGGCCGGAGTACGCCGGGCCCGGTGCGGTGAGGACGTGACCCTGACGACCTGCACAGCGCCGAGATCCACCCCGACGAACTCGGCTTGGAAGTCGGCCGCGTGGTCAGAAGACATGGACATCGGCATGACCGCACGCCATGTGTCAAGGAACCACTCGAATCTGTCCGCCGCAGACTGCTCGGCAGCCGAAGCACCTATCCACATCGCGAAACGACTCCCCCTGCTCGTTACCTTAACTCCTGGCAGTGGAGCAGAGTTCAGGCCCGATGATCAAGCTGAGACAGACGCCCTGGCGGAAGCGCCAGGCAGGGCCAGGCACTTCACCCGCCTGGGGCGCACGGTTCACCGAGGAAACGTCACTGCGCTTCGCTCGGCGTCGGCCGGCGGCTGCCGTCGGGCCTGTACCGAACCTGGGCGCACACCGTCTCACGCACCTCGGGGGCACCGCATGGCCGTGGCAGCCTCGCCTGTGGCGGCCGGCCGGCACACGGCGCCAGCCCTCCCGTCCAGTGGGTCTGCCTCGGCCGCACGCCCGTCTTCCTCGAGGCTAAAGCGTCGGCTGGCGGGCCCGGAGCGCCCGGCTCCGGATCATGATCGGCTTTTTCGTACAACCATCCGCCCTCACGCGTGATCTCCTCCATGATCGTCAACTACCCGCAAAGGAACCCCCATGCCGCGCAGCATCCGTACCCGCACCGCTCTCGCCGTCTCCGTGGCGACCGCGGCCGCCCTGATCGGGCCCGCGCTCGTCGCCGCCTCCGAGGCGGCGGCGGCGCCCGCCGCCAAGCCCCGGGCCGACTTCAACGGCGACGGCTACGGCGACGTCGCAGCCTCCGCCCCCAATAGTGCCGTCGGCTCGGTGAAGGCCGCGGGCCAGATGGTGATCCTCTACGGCTCCCCGACCGGCACCTCGGCCGCCCGCCGACAGGTGATCACCGCGAGCACCCCGGCCGTGTACGGCACCTTCGGCAGTACCTCCGCGGTCGGCGACTTCAACGCAGACGGCTACTCCGACCTGGCCGTGGGCGCCCCCGAGACGGACCAGGACCGCGGCGCCGTCACCGTGTTCTTCGGCTCCCCCACCGGCCTCGGTCGCGCCACCGCGCTCGCCGACCCCGACCCGCTCACCGTCCCGCCGACGATGAACACCGCCCGCCTCTGGGGCGCCAGGCTCGCCGCGGGCGACTTCGACGGGGACGGCAGGGCCGAGCTGCTCGTCGGCATCGCGACGCGTACCGCGAACACCACCCTGTACGCCTTCAAGGGCCTGGCCCCCAACACCCCGGCCGCCGTCCCCGCCCGGCTGGTGATGCCCGCCGTCCTCCCGATCTCCTTCGGCGGACTGGCCGTGGGAGATGTGACCGGAGACGGTAAGGACGACCTTCTGGTCAAGACCCGTACCGCCGGCGGTTCCGACTCCGCCTACTTCCTGCCCGGCTCCCCGACCGGCCTGCGCACCGCCGCTGCCACGCCCGCGCCCGCCGGCTCCTTCGCCGTGGGCGACATCGACGGCGACGGCTTCGCGGACGTGGTGACCGGCCAGCGGACCGCGGGCGCCCACAAGGGTGGCCAGGTGGTCGTCTCCTACGGATCGGCCACCGGTCCGTCGGCCACGACCCAGGTCATCGACCAGAACACCCCCGGCGTTCCCGGCACCGCCGAGGGAGGCGACGGCTTCGGCGTCGCCGTCTCCCTCGGGGACATCAACGGCGACGGCCGCGCGGACCTGGCCGTGGGCGCCTACGGCGAGACCACGGGCGACCAGGTGCGGGCCGGCGCGGTCACCGTCCTCTACGGCTCCACCACGGGCCTGACCACCTCCGCCGCGCAGGGCTTCACCCGGGCGACCGCCGGCGTCCCCGGCGCCCTGCGCAGGGCCGAGCAGTTCGGCGCCGCCGTGCAGCTGACCGACGCCAACGCAGACGGCCGGGCGGACCTGTTCGTAGGCGCCCTGGACGCGGACGGCGTCCACCACGGTTCCGTGACGGTGCTGCCCGCCACGGCCCAGGGCAAGACCGGCACGACGGGCGCCCGCCTCTTCTCCCCCCCAGTCCGTCGGCCTCCCCGTCGGCGACAGCGCCCTCGGCTCGTCCTTCGCCCGCTGATCGACAGCGGCGAACACCGACAACGACGGGGGTGGCCTTCATCGTCTGGCGGGTCATGGCCGGGGACGGTCAAGGGCACCGGCACCCGCCGGCCAACGAAAGTGCTCGCGCTCGGTGAGCGCAGGCATGGAGACCATGAGCGATCTTCCGGGCGGCGGGTTACGGTCGCCGCCTCAATTCGCGTGCCGCAGCGGTGCGTGCCAAGGAGCGGAGCCGAGGCCGCCAGCGGGCCGACGGGATCTTTCGGCTATTCGTTCGCAGTTCGGGCGCCCGTGCAACCGTGCGTCGGGCTCGCAGGTCTGAACCCGCATGCGGAACAAGATCCGGAATCATCGCAATGCCTTCATTGGTGCAGCCCTGTGTATTGCCCAGCTCACAACCGGAGCGTGTACCGGAGCCCCTGACGGCCACCTGGCCAAGAGCGGCGCCACCGGCGCGCCGGACCATAAGGCCTCCCCACGCAGGCTCCCGGCCGCCCCGGGCGGGATGCTGCTGTGGGAACGCTGGTCCATCGAAGGCCTTCGGGTGGCAGGACGCGAGATCAAGGCGCCGGCGAACAGTGCCGCCTGGCTGGAGTTCGACCCCGACGGCGTCATCTGGGGCAGCGACGGCTGCCACCCGATGGCACGACCGGGCACGGTGGCGGAACGCGAGATCACCGTCGAGCCCGCCGAGCGCGCATTCTCGGCCGAGGGCTGCGAGCCGGAACGCAAGGAGTTCCGGGACCAGCTCCAGAAGGTCTTCGCAGGCAGCCTCGCCCTCCGCTACAAGTACCAGGTCATGGACCTGAAGAACGCCGACGGTGACCACGTCTTCATCCGGATGAGCCGGGTCCGGAACATGTTCGGCCGCCGCTACGTGCTGGACCACACCGTCGTCATGGACGGCGAATGGGTCTCCGACGGGCCGAACGTCCCAACGCCCTGGATGCGCTTCGGTGAGTCCCTGTTTGCGATCCCCCTGATACGCGGGGGTTGAGGGCCTAATCTGGTGGGGTGTCGGCTGACGCTGGTCGGGTGGGAGAGCGTCGGTGCCGAGGGTGCGACGAGTCCCTGGCACCGGGGGCCGGCCCGGGTGCGGTGTTCTGTTCCTCGGCATGTCGTTCCAGGTCGTGGCGCCGTCAACGGCGGCTGCGGGCGCGATTGGCAGCCGTGATGGATGGCGTGGGCATGGTCGAGTGCGTGGTGTGTGGGCAGGGGTGGGTTGCCGGTCTGGACCGGCGGTCGAATGCTCTCTACTGCTCGGGCCGGTGCAAGGTGAGGGCCTGGAGGTCGAGGAACGGAACGTTCGGCGAACGGTCACAGTAACCGCAGCGCGAACGCCCACTCAGTCACACTATGCCCAATTCCGTTCATTTCCAGGGTTTTTGCTGCGTTGGGCTCGTTTGTGGTCCGACGCTGGCAGTGCTGCGGGCCGTGACCCGTCGCAGCCCTGGAGGCCGTGGCCGGCCCGTTTTGGGTGGTGAGCCACATGCCCGAAGATCACAACGAGGTCGGAAGCGTCAGCCACAGGCGATACGAGCAGATCGTCGCCGAGCTGCGCGAAGTAGTCGAACAGCAGTCCCGCGGGATGTTCGTCATCGGGGACCGCGCTCTGGAAATCGAACCGATGCGCCCGCAGGGCGGCCGACCGGCCGGCGACAGGACGCCCGTGGTCCGCGAGTCCTTGCTCAGGCTGGCCGAGGACATCGGTCTGTCCCACGGGATGATCGTGGCGGCGAGGACCACCGCCGCCAGGTGGCCCAAGAAACACCGCAGGCCGGACGTTTCGTTCAAGGTCCACCGGCTCCTGGCGGCCATCGAGGACGAGGAGGAGCGGTTCGCCGCGATCCTCACTCCGCCGGCAGGCAAGACCCGCTGGTCCGTCGATGACGCCAACCGGAGGGTCGGCCGCCAGGTGGACACCCCGGTCTCGCCCGAGGAGAAGGTCAGCGCCATCCACGCTCTGGCCAGGGACGAAGAGGTCGCCGCGGCGGTCACGACCGAGCTCCTGCGCCGGCCCGCGGTGGCGGCCCAGGTCAGCGCCGAGGACAAGGTCCGGGTCGTGGAGGAGCTCACCCGGGACGAGAAGGTGGCGGCCGCGGTCACCACCGGCCTGCTGCGGCGTCCGGCGGTGGCGGCCCAAGTCCCCCGCCAGGACAAGATCCGGGTCGTGGAGGAGCTCACCCGCGACGAAGTGGTGGCCACCGAGGTCACCACCGGTCTGCTGCGCAGGCCGGACGTCGCGTTCAAGGCCATGGCCGACGATTATCCGGACTACGGGCAGCAGGGGACCGAACCCGCCCTTCCTCGTGCAGCGTGAACCCGAAAGCGGCTGGCATCACCCCAGGTCAGGGAGGTTACTGTTCGAGGGTGATGACGCCCGTGGGAATGAAGCTGGGACTGGAGGCCGCGCGCCTGCTCGCCGCCGCCGACTGCTGTGAGATTGACCCCGGATTGACCGATGCCGAGTTCCACCGTGTTGAGGAGGAGTACGGCTTCGAGTTTGCCGACGACCATCGAGCATTTCTGGCTGCGGGGCTTCCGGTGAGGCAGCCGCCCGAGGAAGGAGCCACCTGGGAGAACCCGTGGCCCGACTGGCGGCATGGCGACCCGGCGAAGCTGCGGGAACACCTTGAATGGCCGGTCGAAGGCGTCCTTCGGGCAGTTCAGCATGGCTACTGGTCTCCGATGTGGGGGCAGCGGCCTGCGGATGCGGATGACGCGCTCCACGAAGCTACGTTGATGCTGGACCAAGTACCGAAGCTCGTTCCCGTGTACGCGCATCGATTCCTGCCCGCCGGCCCCGGGGCTCACGGCCACCCAGTCCTGTCGATCTGGGGAACCGACATCATCTATTACGGTGCTGACCTGGCCGACTACATCAACCACGAGTTCGACGATTTCGGCGCGCACACCCCTGACGATTGGAGCCCGAGAGCGACCGTCGCATTCTGGCAGGACTTCCTCTCATAGTTCCTCCGAGGGGACTGTAAAAGGAACGGCTCTGTCTCACATCCGGTGGTAACGGAGGCGCAAGGGGGCTTTGACGGTCCCCATCGAGCTCACGACCAAGTCCGCCGGATCGGCGTCACGCACGTACTTGCCAGCCAGGTCGCCGGTCGTCTGCTCGCGCAGTTGATGCCAGACCTCTCGGGTCCGCTTCTGAGCTAGGGCGGCGGTGCCCGCGACGAGCTGCGACGGCTGCCTGGCCTGGGGCGTGTTCACCGGCAGGCTCTGCCCGGCGTGCTCGCAGTTCACGCGCCAGCACGTCGGCGGCGAGTGCGGGGCCTGCCGCCGACGGCAGCCGCTGAAGTCCGGCTACTGCCGGCTGTGCTGGTGCCAGGCCCGCCGGAACATCCGCCTGGCGACCGGCAAGCCGACTTCGGCCGGGTATGTGATGGCGCCCTGGCTGCGTCAGATCGGTGACTTTCAGCTGTTCTTCGTCGGCATGCACCACCACCGCGGCGCCTCCATCACGCCGCGGCCCCGCAGCCCGGGCCGACGGGGGCGCCCGCGCAAACCGCCGCCTCCTGCTGCCGTCCGGCCGGTCAGCCGCTGGTGCCAGCCGGTGCTGTTCGACGGCGTCCCCCGCGACAACCGCCGCTTCGCTCACGATGTGCACGCGAATCCCGGGAACCCCTGGCTGGCCTGGGGACGCTACCTCACGCACGGCCTGGCCGAGGCGCGTGGCTGGGGCCGCCGCGTCCGTCTCGACGTGGACCGGGCCCTGGTCGTGCTGTCTCCGCACACCGAGGGCGGCGTCATCCGCTACTCGGAGATCATCGCGCCGCTGCGGGCCCTCGACAGCAGCATCGAGCGGACCGCCGAGGTCCTGGAAGCGATGAACATCCTGGTCGAACGAGGACTGGCTGGAGAAGCGGCTCGACGGCCTCGCTGCCGGGATCCGCCGGGAGGCCGAGAGCTGGAACCGCACCCTGCACGACGGCGGACCACGCACCCGCCCCCGCGACCAGGCCACCGTCTGGTCCTACCTCAACGCCGTACGTCCCGCCCTGCTGGAATGGTCCGAGCGCTATGACCACCTGCGGGAAGTCACCCGCGACGACGTCCTCGCCCACGTCAAGACTCTCCACGGGCACGAACGGCGCCAGACTCTCGTCGCCCTGCGGTCGCTGTTCGGCTGGGCGAAGAAGAACGGCATCGTCTTCCGCAACCCGACCGCCCGCATGAAGGTCGGCACGTTCGAGTACTCCGTCCTGCAGCCCCTGCTGCCCCAGCAGGTGGCGCGGTCCGTCGAAGCGGTCCGCAGCCCGGCCGCCCGCCTCGCCCTCGCGCTCGCGGCCGTCCACGCCGCCCGGGCCGGAGTTATCCGCGCTCTCCACCTGGACGACGTGGACCTGGGCAACCGCCGGCTCACCATCGCCGGACGCGTCCGCCCCCTGGACGGCCCCACCCACCAGATGCTGCTGGCCTGGCTGGACCACCGGCGCCGGCGCTGGCCGAACACCGCCAACCCCCACCTGCTCATCAACCAGATGACTGCGCTGGAGACCGGGCCGGTCGGCGGCTGACGTCCTCTGGAAAGTGACCCCGCGACTGCACCACGAACCCGAGGGTCCGACCCTCAGAATCCGGGCAACGGACCCTCGGGTTCCCGCTGAACTACCTTCAGTCTCCGTGAACTCGCGGGGGTCTCGGGGTCCTGGTAGCTTCCACCGAAAAACCAACGCTGAGCCGGTAGGGGTAGCCGGATCGTCGGCTCGGCGTTCTGGCCGGCCTTCTTGTCGGTGAAGATGCGTTCGCACCTGGCATCCGTGAGGACGCGGATCTGCCGGTCGAGTAGTTCCCCCTTCGTGGACACCCGTGCCTACCCGACGAGGGCGCCGGTCCGTACGGCCGGGACGGGGGCGAGGAAGGTCGTCATCGGCAGGGTCGCGGGGCGGCTGCATGGCCCCGGATCGTACAGAAAGCGGTGCCCCTCGGGTTCTTGAGCACCGGGACTCTTTGACACCGTTGTCCGTACACGATCCGGGCCTCAGCGGGCCCGGATCGCACCGTTACGATCTTGCTCAGGAATCGACCGATCCTCAACAAGATCACAATGTCACGAGCAGGGCGTTGTGCGCCGGAGGGACTCGCTCGCGCGCGGTGATCCTTAATTCCAAGATCGCATCGTGGGGTCGCCTGGGTCGATCCAGATGAAGTCGCCAGCGCCTGTCCCTGGCGAGAACTGCACTGCCGCCCCGGTGCATCCGTCGCCGTGGTGGACGGTCCATGACTCGTTGTCGTTGTTGTAGAAGGATTTCGCCGCGATGGGGGTGGGGTCGCAATTGTGGAGCGTTGGGTTGTAGTGGGTCCGCATCGTGCCCGTGTAGTCGTAATCGGACCAGAAGCAGACGGCCCCCGAAGGGCAGTCTTCGGGGGCTTGGGCAGGGTGCCCGGCCGGAGCCCCCGCAGTGGCTGGTGCAGCGGCGGCGCGGTGCGGGGCTGCCGTGGCGGTGGTGCCGGGCGTGAGGCCGGCGAGCGCCAGGAATGCGGCACTCAGGCCGACGGCGATAGTGCGGGCGATGGGCTTTCGCGTGGTGGGAGTGGCGTTCAGGGAGTGGGGCGTTGCTGGTGGGGTGCGCGGTGAAAGTTGCATGAGCCGTCTCCTGCTCTCACGTGCCGCCTCTTGGTTGCGGGGCGGCGTCTCCACGGCCCAACGAACCCACCCCAGATCAGAAACGGGGTGGTCAACTGCCAGAACCGGCAGGCCAAGAGACCCCCAGGGTCTTAGCTTTGGCCTTTCGGCGGAAACTGCCGGGAGCCCAACTCACCTCACCTCGGCTTCGTGCCTCTCCAGACCGTCATCGCGTAGAGCTCGTAACAGGATCTTGATGAGATGTTGTGGTCAGCCGCGTCCGGTGTGACGATTCGGCCGTTCGTGGTGGTGTGAGTACTCGGCCGTGGATCGTGGACGACGCGTTGTGGGCCCTGATCGAGCCGCTGCTGCCGCCCTGGCCGACGAGGTCGCCGGGGCCGCGGCCGGTGGCTGACCGGTTGCCCCGGCTGCGGGCGGAGGGCATGAGCGTGACCGAGCTGAGACCGGTGCCCGGGATCCCCGCCTCTGACCTGCTCTCGGGGGCTCTCATCGCGATCCTGGAGCCTGACCTCGGCGAGTCCGACCGGTCCGACAAGGTCGACAAGTGGGCGAGACGTCTCAAGACCCGCGACGACTATCCCGTCACACTGCGCAGCCGTGTCCTCGCCCGCGCCGGCGGCGCCGGACACGTCCTCTTCGTCGATCGGCCCCCGAGGTGAACCTGCGGCACCCTCGCCATTGACCGCGCCAGACACACAGGAGGGCCACGGCACCGGTTACGGCCTGGGCCTGCGGGCGTGCAGGACGTAAGCCGGCGGAGAGTTCCGCCAGACGGTGCGGCCGGGGACGACCTCTTCGAAGCGGTCGGCCAGCAGGTCGCGGAAACGGCGGGCGGAGGCCAGGGGGACGGCGTGGCGGTAGGCGAAGGTCGTCAAGGCGCCCTCCGGTGCAAGGACCGCGGTCAGTTCTTCGATGAGTTGTTCCTGGACCGTGGTGGGGAAGAGGGACCAGGGCAGGCCGCTCACCACCACGTCGGCCTGGTCGACGCCGCGTTCGTCCAGGAGCCGGCGCAGATCCGCGGCATTGCCCTGGATCACCTCGACCGCCGGGTAGCGGTCGCGAAGGAGCTCGGCGAGGCGCGGATTGATCTCCACGGCGAGGTGACGGCCGCGTCCGGCGAGTTTGCGCTGGATCTCTGCGGTGAACGGCCCTGTTCCGGGGCCCAGTTCCACGACGACGGGTTTCCCGCGTTCTGGGATGGCGCACGTGACGGCGCGGGCCAGATGCCGGGAACTGGGCGCGATGGCACCGATGTGTGAGGGCGAGCGCATCCACTGTCCCAGGAACAAGGTCGCCTCACAGTGGCGTGAGAGGTCCGTGGTGCCTCGATTGGTGTCGGTCATGTGGTTCCTCTGCATGCGTGCGGATGCCGGTGCACGGACTGATCCCGGCCAGGTCAGTAGGCCGGCAAAGGCAAGGGAGCCGCGGCCTTGCCTTCGACCGCGCCCATGCCTGGCATCCTCAAGAACGTCGGCTGACGAAAGTGCCGCGCCGTCGCCGGGCGGCGCGGCACGCTAAGCCGTGGGGACGAGCATCGACGTGACATCGATCAGCACGTACTGTCACGTTGACGATCTTGTGGCCTGGTCCTGTCGCCTCGCTGACTGGCGAGCGCACTGCGGGCGACCGCGCGGGCAATGTGCTTCGTCAGCTGGCCAGGATCACGGAGGCGACCGTCCGCCATCCCGCGTCGGTACGGGCGGCCAGGTAGAGCACACGGACACGCTGGAACTCCTGCCCCTGGCTGTCCTGGCGCGCCCAGGTCACCTCGATTTGCGCGGCCCGCTCGTTGAGCGCGCGCACCACCGGGTCGAGGGCCTTGCTGCCCCCGTAGTCGGCGTCGCGCAGTGCGCGCAGCTCGTGTGCGAGTCCCTGGGAGAGCGCCTCGGCGGAGGTGAGAACGGTGTGGGCCGTCCCCGTGGTCATGCTGATCGGCACCGAGAAGTAGTCGAGGAGCGGCGCGGGATCGGTGCTCCCCTTTGCTGCCAGTCCGATGAACGTCTCGACGTAGCTGTCGAACCATGCCTGTGCTTCGTTCGCGACGGCGGCCAGATCGGTGTGCGTCATGGTTTCGTGATCCTTCTTGCGGAGATTTCAGGTGCGGGTTTCTTGGAGGGGAGTGCGCTGCCGTCGTGTCACCGGTTCGCGAACGCGTTGGTGCCGGTCAGCTGGGCGGACAGGGTCCACAGGCGTGCGGCCTGTTCGGGGTCGACCGCGTAGGGCCTGACTCCGGGTGCGTCGTCCTGGGAGAGCGGGGCGATGTCGCAGTCGTCCAGGTAGACGCCGCCGGTGTGGGCCAACTGCGGGGAGATGGCCGCCCAGACCTGGGTGGCGGCACCCTGCTCGGGGGTCTTGAAACTGGGGGCCGTGTTGCCCTGGTCGTCGATCCAGCCGAAGGCGATCATCTCCTCGCGAGTCATGTGCCGCTGGAGCGGGGTCATGACGGCACCGGGGGCGACGGCGAAGGCCCGCACCTGGTGCTCGCGACCTAGGGCGTCGAGGTGGACGGCGAACAGCGCGATCGCGGTCTTGGACTGTCCGTAGGCGACGGCCTTGTCATAGTCGTTTGCGAACATGACGTCGTCCCAGCGGATCGGCGAGTAGCGGTGTCCGGCAGAGCTGAGCGCGACCACGCGCGCGCCGCCGTCGGCTGCCAGGGCGGGCCACAGCCGGTTCGTGAGTGTGTAGTGGCCCAGGTGGTTGGTGGCGAACTGCGCCTCCCAGCCGGGGCCGAGGCGGGTCTCGGGCAGGGCCATCACGCCGGCGTTGTTGATGAGGATGTCGATGCTGCGGCCGCTTGCCAGGAACTCGTCCGCGAAGGTGTGCACGCTGGCCTGGTCGCCCAGGTCGAGACGGAGCACCTCGACCCCGTCCACTGCGGTGAAGGCTTCCGCGGCCGCTTCCGGGCGGCGGACGGCTGCGACGACAGTCGCGCCGGCGCCCCGCAGGGCGCGCGTGGTCTCCAGCCCCAGTCCGGAACTACCGCCGGTCACGACTGCGAGCTTCCCGGTGAGGTCGAGGCCGGCCAGGACGTCGGCCGTGGTGCTGCGGGCCCCGAAGCCGGAGCCGATGGGCTGCTGTGCTGTCATGATCGCCATTCCTTGCGCGTGGAGCGTCACGGTCAACGCCGTAACCGGGGAGTTCCCCGGTTAGCCATCACGGTAAACGGGGAACTCCCCAGTTGTCCAGATAGACTGATCCCCTGACGAAGGGAGCTGCCTTGACCACCAAGCCGAGCGTGTTGCGCGCCGACGCCCGCCGCAACCGCGAGCGCATCCTCGAAGCGGCCGTACGCGCCTTCTCCGAGAAAGGCCCGGACGTCGCCATCGACACCATCGCCAAAGCCGCGGGCGTCGGCTCGGCCACGCTCTACCGCCACTTCCCCACACGCGAGGCACTCATCGAGGCGGCCTACCGCAACGAGCTCGCCCGCGTCTGCGACAGCGCCGCACAACGACTGGCCGACCATGCCCCGGACGAGGCGCTGCGCCTGTGGATGGACGACTTCATCGACTACCTCACTGCCAAGCAGGGCATGGCGGACGCACTGCGGGCCGCGGCCGCATCCGGTGCGGACCCCTTCGCCGAAACCCTCGACAAGCTCGCCACCGCCCTCGGCACCCTGCTGCACGCCGGCGCCGACGCCGGTCTCCTGCGCCCGGACATCGACCCCTTCGATGTCGGCTTCAGCCTGGCCGGCATCGGGCTGATCACCAGCGCTCCGAACCAGCGCGAACGGGCCGGACGCCTCCTCGACCTGCTCCTCGACGGCCTCCGGTACGGAGCGGACGGATCGGCGCCCAGCTCGTGACCCGGCTTTGGCCGCGGTCCCCGCCGGCTTTGTGACGCCAGCGGTCCAGCAGCCCCGACCGCGTTGCGGAGCGCGAGCCACTGACACGGGTCAGGAAATGCGAAACAGGCAGAGCCGGGTCCGGTTCCCGGACCAGGACGACACCGACCACGCCCCCGGTGGCCGTCCCGGCACCAGCTTGCACCGGGGCGGTCCCGTCGAGGACGGGGCCGATGCCACGCGTACGGAGGGCAAGCCGGTGGTCTTCACGGGCGGCGGCGGCACCCTGGGCGGCGAGCCGTCCGGGACGAACGGCGGGACCGACGGGGCAGCCGGCAAGGCGGCGGTGCGCAAGGACGTGACCGAGCACTGCCCGGCCGGGACGGGGGACGGCGGCAGGGGCGGCGACGCGGGCAGCACCGGCCCCGTCGGCTCCGCCCCCGGGCGGGCTACGCGGGCGCGGCGGGCGGTAACGGCCGCGTCATCCTGACCTTCTCCTGACCGGGCGGCCGACGCATGCCGGCGCTGGAACCCTCACACGGCCGCGGTTCCTCACGGCTGTGACGCCGAGCAGCGACAGTCCCGGACCCTGATCGCGTGCTCTTGCCCTGGGCCGGGACCGGTGAGCGGGTCGCTCTCCGGTCCCGGTGAGGCTGACGTCAGCCGATGGCGATGTCGGCTTCGGTCTGGCTGGGCTGGTAGCCCTGCTTGCCGGCGAAGGACACGGTGACCGGGCCGGCGAGGGCGCTGGTGTCGATCTGCTGGGTGTCGGGATGGACGGGCAGGCGCAGGTCGGCGGTGTGGGTGACGCGTCCGTCAGGTCCGGTGACGGCGGTGCCGAGGTCGAGTCCGCCGGCGGAGGTGAAGCGGAGGGATTCACCACTGACGGGGACACCGTCGGCGGTGGTGAGGCGAGCGGTCAGGCCGGGGACCTGGACCGGGATCATGATGCGGCTGCTACCGGCCTCGATGACGGTCGCCACGGTGGTCTTCGCAGCGAACAGCACGGCGACCGGCAGGCCCGGCAACTCCACCCGGTGGGTGAAGCGCCCGTCCAGCGATTCCAGGACGGCAGTACCGCTTCGCCGTGCAATGGAGCACAGCCATCGTCCATCGGAGGACGCCGCCGCCGACGTCTTCTCGCCGGCATGCTCGATCTCGGCCCCCGTAACCATCACACCGTCCCCGGTCAGCGTGGAGGCATCCAGGCAGCGGTACTCCTGCTCTGCCCGCTGATACAGCCGGGACCCATCAGCGCTGACCGCCATGCCTCCGGCACCCGGGCAGCGGATCGCGTCGCTGTGCTGGAGCGACGTGAGCGTGTCGGGGTCCAGCCGCACCACGCGGCTGGACCCGAGCGAGACCTGTTCGACGGCGTAGAGGGTGCCGTCAGGGGCGAAGACCGGGTGCTCGGGGCCGGCGCAGCGGGCCACTTCCCGACCGGTGGCGGTGTCGTACCTGACCAGAGCGTCGCTGAACATGACGTACAAGGACTTGCCGTCCGGGGACGGGACGGGGCTGCCGGTGGACACGGAGGAGTCGACGAACTCCACGACAGGGCGGCCCGAAACGGCGTCCGCGCCCACCACACCGTCCTCGTGGGCGATGTAAGCGGTGTTGCCGTCCGGGGACACCGCCAGCCCAGCCCGATCCAGACCGGACTGATCACCCAAGACGAATTCGTACCTTCCCTCCACGTCGACGGCAGCGGTCACCCGCAGCCGGTCGAGGTCGACATGGCGCAGCTCGGCCTGGTCGGCGACCAGCGCCAGAAGCCGGTTGCCGCCGGGGCGCACGGTCAGGTCGAGCACGGAAGCCGAACCGAGAGGGATGGTGAAGTCGATCCGCCCGGTGTCGGGGTCGAGGGCGCTGACGCCATTGCCGTTCGGCCCCTGGCCGCGGTGGGCGATGAAGACAAAATGCTCGGACATGCTGAAGGACCCCTGGGATCGCCGCCCGGTCAAGGCGACCCGGCGGAAGCGCAAGCGAGTGTAATGATCACTACCGGGGAGACGACAGGGCCGCTTCCAGCCACCCGCCACTCCGCGGCCGCCCGTCGATCGCCACGGCCACCTGACACACCATTCGGCAATGCCTCCGCCGAAACCCGAGAACCTCCAGGCGATCAAAGCGCTCCGCAGGGCTGAGGTGCTAGACGAGTGGCTCCAAAGTCGGGGATGATCAGTGGCATGCAGACGGTCCTGCGGGGAGCCTTGGTGACGCTTCGCCCGTCGACGGTGGGCGATATCCCCGCTCTGGCCGCGATCCGGACCACGTCTGAGGTGTACGCGCGCTGGCGAGGCGGCGACGACCTGACGGCCGCTGTGGCCCAGGACCTCGAAGATCCCGGGGTCCGGACCTTCGTGGTCGAGCATGACGGCAGGGTGGTCGGTGCTATCCAGTGGGGCGCCGAGGACGAGCCGGACTACCGGCATGCCAACATCGACATCTACCTCGACCCTGCGGTGCACGGGAGTGGCCTTGGCACTGACGCCGTCCGCGCCCTGGCACGCCATCTGATCGATGATCACGGATACCACCGGCTGGTGATCGACCCGGCCGCCGACAATGCCGCCGCTATCCGGTGCTACCGCAAGGTCGGCTTCCGCCCGGTGGGCATCATGCGGCAGTACGAGCGCGGCCCGGACGGCAGCTGGCACGACGGGCTGCTGATGGACTTGTTGGCGGAGGAGCTGGAGTAAGTCTCACGTTCGGCTCCGCCAAGGCGGCGAGGGTCTCGATGATCCGTGTGTGACGACAGACCTTGAGACCCTCTTGACGGCACTCAATGTTAAGTCCGACGACGAGATCGCAGGTACGCGGTGGATGGGACGACCACCCCGGCTCAGTCAGTCCGAACTTGTCTGCCTGGCGGTAGCCCAGGCGCTGCTCGGCCACCATTCCGAGGCGCGATGGCTGCGTTACGCGCGCAAGCACCTGCTCGGGCATGTTCCCGTACCTGCCGCAGCGCGCGGGCTACCACAAACGGCTTCGCTCCGCGCTTCCGATGGTCAAGTGCATGATCCGAGAGTTGGCGATGGACAGCGACTTCTGGTTCGACAAGCACTGGATCACCGACTCGGCCCCGATGCCGTGCGGGATGTCTCGTCCGACCGTGCAGCGTTCCAACCTGGCGGGCTGGGCCGGGTACGGCTACTGCGCCTCCCACTCGCGCTTCTTCTGGGGCCTGAGCCTGTATCAAAGGCGGTGGCGGCGGCGGACGTGACGGGGATCCGAACAACTACGGTTCCGCGTCGGGATCGAGCGGAGCCGGCGGTGCGGGCGGCACAGGCGGCGTCCGCGTGAGCGAAGGCGACGAAGTACGCCACGCCGGCGGTGACGGCTCCTACAACAGCCCCGGCGGCACCGTCGGGGCCGGCATCGTTCCCCGGCCGGACGGCACCGGCAACGGCGCCGGCTCGGCCGGCATCGAGGCCGACGGGAACAAGGGCGGCGACGGCTGGCTCGTCCCGTGGTGGTAACCGAAACCAACATCACCCCCGGCTGACCCCCGACCCAGCCCCGCCATTCCAGCCAACCCAGAGCACCCTGCGGAGCGGGAGGGCGGCGGTCTGGCGGGGCGCGGGCACGTCGAACTGCCCCCGGACGGCGGTGCGCACCGGAGCGGGGTGTGGATCGTCAGCCAGAAGCAGCGCCCCGACCGGCTCACCCCGGAGCAGCTCGCCGATCTCGGCGTGGACTGGGCTCGGCAGGGGCTGGTGGTGAACGCGAAGCGATCACCGGAACGGCGGCTCCGCCGTCCCTGGCCGTCGGCCCTGTCCCGCAGAGCCGACGGCACCGATCCCTACGCGGGGTCGAGGCGGTCTTCCAGGACCCCGCTCATGACGAACCCGTTGTCGAACGCGACCCGGTAGCCCTCAAATGCCGGGAACGCTGATCGTCTTCGTCACCTTCAGCCCGCCGTCCCGAAGGGTCCGCTCACGCAGTTCCTTCGCCTCCTGCTCCGACAGCACAGGATGTTGCCCGTACTCGTCTAGCGGAAGGAGATAGCCAAGCTCCCGGTCCTCGTACACCGCCAGCGCCGCCGCGGTCATGGGCGTCATCTGCTCCACCGTCTTCTCCACAGCAGGAACAGGGACCTCACGCACCGTCCCCTGCACGCCGGCGGCCAGGTGAAGACCACCGGCGAACGTCGTCTTCGCCACCTCTAGCACCGCCCGATCGTGGCTCCCCCCTTCTCGTACACGTCGGTCACCACCGTCCCGGTCAGCTGAGTGTCCTCACGAAGCTGAACACGGTCTCCCACAACGTAAGCCACGACTCTCCTCCAAAAGATCGACTCCAACCGCCCCCGACCGTAGAAAGCCCCGACACACCCCAACAGCAACCCTCCGGCCAACATCCACCCACCAACAACAGCCATCACGACCCGAACCAGGAACACCCCCAGCACCTGCTGCGCTCCTTCTGCCTGCTGCTCCGACGGCCGTGACTCCCGGGATCTTGGAACGTTGATCCGAGCGATAGATGATCAACGGACCGAAATGTGGAGAGACGACGATGCGCAGTAAGGCGATGTGGCTCTCAGCCGCCCTCACGGGGGTTGCACTGGTTGGGCTGGTCCCGCTCCAGGCCAGCGCCGCGGACGACACTCATGTCCTGGTGACCACGGACGTGGAGACCTACAAGGTCCCCACCGGCTCCCGTTCGTACACGCAGGAGGCCGCGTGCCCGGCCGGCTACAAGGCCGTCGGCGGCGGCTACAGCAACGTGCTGAACGAGGAAGGGCACGAGGTCGCGGAATCCCGGCCCCGCGCCGATCTCGGCGCCTGGGTAGTCACCGTCCGGAAATCCCGGGACAGCGACCGCGTCATCAAGTTCACCGTGCACGCGGTCTGCGCCAAGCCCTGACCCAGACCACGCAACCACGCACACCAGCCGTGGGCCTGCACCCCCTGCCGGGAGCGGGTGACCTGTGGCTGAGTGCCGCAGTGAGGTCAGGCAAGGTGATTGTCCTGTGACAGCGAACCTTGAGCACGTGCCAAGGAAGGTTGAGCACGTGCCAAGGAAGGTTGAGCGGCCGCCGCTGGCCTGACGAACGCGGAAGGCAGGGGTGGGGCCGAGCCCGGCCCCACCCCCAGCAGGTGCGGACCTACTCAGGTCGGACCTGCGCGGCCTGCATCCCCTTCTGGCCTCGCTCGGCGACGAAGGAGACGGTCTGCCCCTCCTTGAGGGTCTTGAATCCGTCGCTCTCGATGGCCTTGAAGTGCACGAAGAGGTCATCGCCCCCACCCGCCGGGGTGATGAACCCATACCCCTTCTCCTCGTTGAACCACTTCACCGTGCCCTGCTGGCGGTTACTCATACTGCGTCCGATCGTCCGGGATGATGATCAATCGATGGAGATCGCTACCCGTACCCAGGTGCAGGCATACCCACTCATCCGGTGACCCTCAGAAGGGACGTCCGACCTGCCTGATCAACCTTCGATGACACGAACTCACGTCAGTCGAAATCCGATGGCACACGATCAAGATTCGTTGTCACAGGACAGGTGATGCCGCGGCCCGCCGGAGGCGGACTGAGCACTCGCATAGGAAATCGAACACATGACGGAATAGGGGGATCCCCGCACCGAGGAGCAGCGCCATGACCTCGCCCGCCCCCACCCCCGCCCCGTCCAGACCGCAGCCCGTCACCCGGGCTCCCAGCCAGACCGGCCCTTGTGCCCGGTGCCATGCTCCGACCTGCCGATATGGGGTTGGCGCGTCCCCGCTTTCTCTCGGGGTGGATCAGCTGTGGTGTGACGTGGGGTGAGGTGGGTTCGTTGAGCTCCTGGGGCTCGTTCTCGGGGGTTGTGGCTCTGCGGCGGGTTGTTGCACGACTCGACGCAGGAGTTGCTGATGCGGGCGTTTCCCGTGGTGATGCCGTCCGGGCAGACGCGCAGCAGTCGGCACGTCGCTGTTCCAGCGGCTGATCGCTGCCACAGCCGCGCGCCGCAGGGATGAATCCTCAAGCAGGAGGGCGCCAACGTAGCCGTCCAGTGCCGCCGCCCCGAAGCCGGCGAACGCCCGCAATAGTCGACCCGGAGGCTCAACGCGCCCCGAATCGCGGCAGGCTGCCCCGCACCAGCTGCCGCCGGTTGCATCGACGGGCGCTCCCCGGCCGGGGAGCGCCACGGGCCGCCCGGGGTTAGCCGCCAGCCGAACCGGCCGAGGCCGAACCGCCGGAGGTCCAGCGGGAGTTGGGCTGCGGCCGATCGCGCGTGCTGCGCTCGGTGCGCAGCTCCACCACGACCCCAGCCGGGCCGAGCAGAGCCTCCAACGCGTCGGCGAGCCGCTGCGGGTCGCCGACGAACGGGAGCGCGAGCCGCTCCCGGGCGCCCCGTAGGACGAGTTCCAGCGCGAGCGTGGAGACGGCCGGCTTGTAGTCCCCCTGGTACGGCTCCACCACCTTGTGCGTCAGCCGCACCTCGCGCAGGGTCTTGACGGGCAGCCAGACGTCCGGCCCGGCGGCCCGGACCAACCGCAGGGACGCGGGCACCCTGGCCGGCGCGAACTCCACCCGCAGGATGTCCCGGGCCCGGGAAAAGGCCAGTGCCGGCCAGCCGATCAGGTACTCCAGCCCGGCGATCACCCCCACCACCACGAACACGGTCGACGCCCGCGCCCCGGCCAGCGCCATCCAGAAGGCGACGATCAGGGTCGGCACGCCCAGGGCGAGCGGAGTGAACAGCGCCGGCCCCGCCGAGGTCAGCGCGTTCCACACCGGCCCGGTCGGGCCGGCGCGCAGGACCAGATCCGTCGAGTCGGGGCCTTGTCTCAGCAAGGGATCGGTGGCCATGCCTCCAGCGTAGGACCGGTCCGCAAGAGCGCCTCGACCATATCCGGCCGATGGGGCACGACTTCTGACGCCCCGTAGCCGTCAGCCGGCGGGCGCGGCGGGCTCCCAGGGCTCGAACACCGGCGGCTGATCGAGCCGACGGCTCCTCGAAGCGGTGGGGCCGCGACCGTTACGGGGGTCCTGTCGCGGCCCCACGGCGCCGTGCCCGCCCCGCACCCCGCCTCACCGTTCTTCGAGTACTCGAACCGGCGATGACACCACACCTGTTGCAGCGACTGGCGTTGGCGGTCCGCGCGCTGAGCTGCACAAGCCGACCTTCGTCTGCCTCGCGCCACACCGTCTCCCCAGAGAACCCCTTGTGCGCGTCGTGCAAGGCTGCGCGGCAGGCGCAGTACGGGGCTGAGCGTGTCCGTCCTGCCGCCCGACCTCCCCCGGCTGAGGACTCTGGTCACCTACCTGCGCGGCGAACTCAGCCGCACGGAACAGGCCCTTGCCGCCGCCGAGGAGCGCGAGGCCGCCACCACCCGGCAGCAGCCGGCGCCCGAGCCTCCGGCGTGGCTGGTCGAGCGCGGGATTGGCGTCGGCCGGCTCCCGGTCCGCCTCCACACCGGGGACTGCTGGGACACCGGCAAGCGCTGCGTCCCGGCCGCCGCCGAGCAGGTGCGCCGACTCCTGGCCGATGGTGTACCCGCCTGGCTGCCACCGACATGATCAGCCACCACCGCTCGACGGCTCCGCTCGCCTGGGACAACGAACTACTGATCGCCGACGGCGCCCCCTTCGCCCCCGCCCGGCCCCACTCGTGCGACCAGTGGGCGCAGGTCGTCTACACGGCATGGCAGCTGATGACCCAAGGAGGCAGCCGCCTGACCGACACCGAGACCGTGCCCCGCCCCCGGGCCGGCCGCAAACGCGACACCCGCGGCGGCATCGCAGTCCCGGCAGACGTCCAGATGGTCGATGTGCACGCCGCCCACCGACCCTCGCGCTCCGCCGCTGAACAAGACGCTGCTGCATCCGACGGCCGCCAGGCCCCCGCAGTACTCCTGCCGCTGGCCGGTACGCCCCCACCGGCGCGACCACTGCATGCAGCCCCGCGACCACGCGGACGGCCGCTGCCGGCACGAAGAACGCATCATCCCCGGCCACATCAAAGGCCCCTCGGACAAACCGCTCCGGGTACGCGAGACCGTCAATCTGTGGGACCGCCAGCCGGGCGCCGTGCCGCCCCGCGAGACGAGGGTTGATTGAGCGACCCCCGACGGCCTCCAGCTGATGTTCCCCGCGGCTCTGTCAGCGAATTCCCCGCCTACCTCGCGGGCGGATGGGGTCGCGGCCGCCCCTGGGATGCAAGGTGCAAGCTGCGTGCCGCTTCCAGCTCCCGTGGCGTCAGGGCTCTACGCTCTTCTCTTTCCGCCTCCAGGTCGTGGCAGAGCTGCTCCATGAGGGGGCTCAGCCTGCGTTCGCCGTACGGTTCGAGGAACACCTTGACCCCCTCAAGATCCACAACTGGGCTGGGGCCGGCCCCGCGGGTGTGGGGCGATGTGACGGTTGCCCTTCGGACCTCGGTCCCGTCGGCGAGTCGGCCCGGGTCAAGGAAAACCCTCACCTCGCCGGCATGGGTGAGTTGCCGGTGATCGGCTGGGCGAGGGTGGGGTGCGACCCACCGTGTGATGGGCGTGCCTTGGATGATTTGGCCGCGGTGAACGAAGCTGTGGCTGTCCCTTCTGGTCTCCTCAGCACGGTAGAAGGCCTGGTCCCACTGTTTGAGTGCCTGTCCGCGCACGCCGCACGCGGTGGCGAAGGCCAGGACGAATTCACGGCTCGGCCGAGTCGTGCGGGCGATGACTCTGGCGACAGTGGAGTGCGGCAGCCAACGGCTCTCGGCTTCCAGGTCCTGGTAGGGCCGTGAGCCGTCTTTGCGGTACAGGTCGAGGAGAGCGGCGTGCAGGTCTGCGAAGTTGCGGACGCAGCTGATGTGCGGCACGGGATCGGCAGGGCCGGCGGCGGCGCACGTCGCCTCGTAGCGTGCCCGCTTCCACAGCCTCAGCGCTTCGGCCAGGTCGGCCTCGCATCCGGTGGCGAAAGCCTCGACCGCCCGCCAGGACGGAACGCCCCTGCCGGAAGCGGCGCGGGCAAGAGTGTCCGGGCTGCATCCCTTCCCGGTCTTGAGCGTCCGGGCCGCCGTGCGCGTAGCCAAGACGGGGTAGCTCAGCCCAGCCCTGGCTCTCTGCTTTCGCAGCCATTCGGCCAGGCTCTTCAGGGCCTTACCGCAGGGCACGACGGGGTTCTCTCGTCGGCCCACGACTACGCCTCAGCCGCCCGGTGCACCGCGCTTTGACGGAATTTCCTAGCCAGCCGGACGGCGACGCTCAGCGCGTCCGCAACCAGAACGAGCACAGACAGTGCAGGCAGGCCGGCGAGTGCCAGAGCGGCGGCAATCACCACGACGATCACGATGACCACGGCTTCAGGTGCGGTCATCGGGGGCTCTCCAGCCGGGGACGTACGAGTACGCACAGGGTTCTCCTTGTTGTGGCTCCAACTTGACTGATCTCAGAGGCGGTTGCCGTCGCCCCACGACACGATCCTGGCAGCTCTGCACGACACGAACGCACAGACGAGGCCCATTCCCGCATCCTCATCCCACCACCAGGTTTCGTAGGCGTCTCGAAGTCAGATGCCATCGCCGCTGATCAGAGCGCTGCGCGCGACGGCATTCCGCATCGCCGTCCCAACTGCAGTTGAGGACTCACGACAGGTCGGAGATCCTGGCGAGGAACGCAGTGAACCCGTTCGCTGCGCCTCATCCCGCCGGTTGTGGCTCCAACCTCGACTCCGGGAATCTGCGGAGCAGGCCGCGTTGCCGCGAGGGCCCTCCGCTGCACCACGCGGAAGGCCCTGCTCAGAAACAACACCTGGTCAGGGCCTTCCGCGTGCCACAGCCCCTCCCCCGCGGACAAGCGAGCGGCCCGTGCTCGGGAGGGCGGACAGCCCTGCACACCACAAGCCCGCCCCGACACATGGGTGTGTGCCGGGCAGCGTCGTCTCTGCCCGGCACATGGTCTCCAGAGAAAGGGCCAGCCGACACCACGCTCACAGGCGGCAGGCTCAACCCTCAAGGTCAGCGGTGGTGGCGGCGGCCCCACGACTCCGTGTCGACGGTCCGCCTGTCGTCGTCACGCAGGGTGGCCTTGTCGGAGCGGTTGTCCCAGACGCAGTCGGAGCGGTCCTGGAAGACGTCGGTGCGGGTGTGGAGCGCACGAATGTCGTTGAGAAGCAAGAGCACCGGAAGTGGTTCGGGCTCTCGTTGATCACGTGCCAGGGCAGTCCGGTCCGTGGCAGGATGACGGCATGCTGATCCGAAAGGCCGATGCCGCGTAGGCGTCCGAAGGGGCTGCGCGCAGAGCGTTGGCGGCCCAGAAGAGGTATTCCGGTTCGCCGGACCCGTGGTGTGTCTGCGGCGACTCGCGTAGCGATCCGGAAGTTGGAAGAGGACCGGCTGTGGCCGGGGGCTGTGGCTGCTGCCCTGGCCGAGTGCCGGTGGTATCTCAATCAGCCAGGGCGTGTGCTGCCGGATCCGGTGATGGCCTGCGAGTGCTGTGATCCCCTGGTGGCGCGAGACCGCCTGGAGGACGTGCTGCTGTGGCTTCCCCGCGGGGCTCGGGAGGACCTTGGCCGGCTCATCGGCAGGCTCGATGCCGAATTCGACCGCCGGACTGTCCCCCTCAGCCCGCACCTCGGGCTGGCAAGCCCGTGGGGCGCGTGTGGGTGGTGGCGTCAGCGCTTCCTGGAGAACTGAGGGGATGAGGGTCCCTCGCTGCTCAGCCGGCCTGCTGCTGCTGTTCGGCGCGGGCGCGGGTGGTGGCGAGGCGGTAGGAGTCGGTGCCGGTCTCGATGATGTTGCCGCCGAAGGTGAGGCGGTCGACGATGGCAGCACAGAGACGCGGGTCGGTGAAGGTCTTGGTCCAGCCGGAGAACGACTCGTTTGAGGCGACGGCCACGCTGTTCTTTTCCTCCCGCTCGGTCAGAACCTGGAAGAGAAGTGCGGCGCCGCGGCGGTCGAGCTCCATGTGGCCGAGCTCGTCGATGCACAAAAGGTCGACGCGGCCGTAGCGGGCGATGGTCTTGGTCAGCTGCTTCTCGTCGGCGGCCTCGACGAGCTCGTTGACCAGCTTGGTCGCGAGGACGTACTTGACCCGGTATCCGGCCATCGCTGCTTCGGTGCCGAGGGCGATCAGAAGGTGGGATTTGCCGGTCACAGTCGTTCTCCTTCAGGGGTGGGGCGGTCCGGCCGACGCAGTCGCAGCAGCTGGTCGTAGTGGGCGACCGAGGGGAGCGGCCGCTTGTCGGGTGGCAGGTGGGCCAGGCGGCGTGACGCCAGGGACGTGACATTTGACCGGCCGGCCGTCGGTAGCACCGGATCCGCAGGGGCATGGCTGTCGTCCTCCGCCGCCTTGCGCGCTTCAAGAGCGACGGCGTCCGCGGTCAGTGCACCCGTCTTCAGGGCCGCCGCGAGGCCGGTGACCAGGTGTTCGTGAGGCAGATGGCGGCCCAGAAGCAGGACCTCGATCAGCGCGTGGGTGCCGTCGCGCTCGCCTTGGGCCTTGACTGCTGCCGCCCACCAGGCGTCATGGACCGGGGTGAACCTGCCTTCGGAGCGGGCCTGATCGAGAGCGGTCGCGCCCGGCAAGGCACCGGGCTTGCGCACGAGTGCCTCCAGGTAGTGGTCCAGATCGAGGCGGCACCCACCCTTGGCGATCAGCCGTTCATGCCGGGCGACTTCCTCGCGGCCGTCGTGGACCACCAGCTCGGAGGCGTGCACCATCGCGCGGACCGTCCGGCCGATCAGCCGCACCGGCACCGAGTAGCGGGTGGTGCGGACGCTGATCTGGCTGTAGCGGTCGACCCGCAAGGTGAAGAGCCGGCCGTCTCGAACGGCTCGTCCGGCAGCGGCGCCAGAAGCGGCTGCTCGGCCGCGAAGTACTCGCCGACCGTGCGGGGCCGGGACCGGATCCGCCGGGCATCATCCGCCTCGTCCCATCGCTCGATCATGGCGTTGAGCTCGGCGAGCGTGTCGACTTCCGGGACAGGAACGAGGTGGTTTCGCCGGAACCAGCCGATCTGCCCCTCGACTCCGCCTTTCTCGTGGGCGCCGCGGATTCCTGGCTGGCAGTAAAGAGCTTGCGGGCCGATCTTCCGTGAGTTCGCGAATTCTGAAGGGTGGTCGCGACGAACCCACGGTGTCAGGAGAGCAGTTTGCAGGAACCCAGACGGTGGTTCAGTTGCTGCGAGACCTAAAGAGGTCGCTCGAGAGCCGTAGAAGCCTGTCGTCGGGAGAGGGCCAGCCTGCGTCGCTCTCGGTCGATCTCTGTGACGACGACCGTGATCTTGTCGCCGACTTGGACGACTTTCTCCGGAGCCTCGACAGGCGTCCAGCTGAGCTCTTGCAGATGGACGAGTCCCTCGATGTCGTTGGTGACCTGTACGAACACTCCGAACGGGACCAGCTTGGTGACCAGTCCCTGCAGCGTCTGCCCCACCGTGGTGGTCTCGGCAAAGTGCTGGAACGGGTCAGGCTGCGTCGCTCGCAGGGACAGCCTGGCCTCCCCGTCCGTTGTGTCGAATTGAAGGAACTCGCACGTCACGCGCTGTCCCACCTGTACGACGTCCGAAGCTGTCTCGAAGTGTCGCCAGGACAGCTCAGGGATCGTGATGAACCCGACGCCGGGGAAGACCGGGTGCTTTGGGCCGTCGTCTAGCGCCACGAAAACGCCGAACCGTTCGACCGACGAGATCTGGCCCGAAAGCATGTCGCCGGTGCGGAGGGTTTTCAGGAATGCCCAGAGCTCGGGGTTCTCCGTGGCGGCCGTGGACATCCAGGCTCGACCTTGCTCCAGGTCGATGGCGGTCACTTCGGCGGCGATCCGGTCGCCAGCCTCCACCGCCGCTGCCGAGAACCGAACCCAGGACAGATCCAGCGCCCCCACGAACCCCAGCGGACGTGCGGCGAAACAGAAACTTCTGGGAAAACTCATCGTCCGACGCCCCGTCCATGCCGCCAGCCTCTCACGGGATACCATCCGTCAGCTCATGGGCCGGACTCGTGCTCGGCGGCCGAAACGGCGACGGCGGTTGTGTACCGGAGGCTGGTCTTGGCACTGAGCGAGAAGACGTGCACGAGGTGGAGAGGATCCGCGCCACTGGCAAGAGCCTCCTCTAGGATGCGATCCTGCCGTAGTCGGTCAACGCCCACAGGTAGGTCCTTGACCAGCCGGTTCATCCAGAACGTGCCCACTGCCGTTGTCGTAGTGACTGTGTTTCGGCTGACCAGCAGGTGTGGGTTGGTGCTGTTCGGCCAGCGGCGGTAGCGATCGCCGAGATAGTCGCCGATCGCCTCGGCGGTGTAGTCGTCGAGCGGACGGTTCGGGCCCTCGGGATCGAGCCGGCGTCCGGGTAGGTCCACCTGCTCCAGCAGCATCGCGCGGATCTGACGGGCGGGCAGTGCATGGATGCCGGACAAGGCCACGACCACGCGAAGAGCCGGATTCTGCAGTGCGGCAAGAGCGACGGACTCGACCTCGTCCGCGGTGAGTGATGCGGGGATCTTGATCGCCACCTTGCCGCCTTTGATGCCTCGCATCGGGTTGGCGAAGATCAGCCGTTCGGTCTTGAGCGTGCTGAACAGCGAACGCAGGGCACTGGCGTCGTACCACTGAGGCTCTGGTCCACTTCTTGTGGAGCCTCACGGACAGTGATGTCCGTGGTGTGTGGTGGGATGGCCGGACTCTGCCGTTGATCCGCTGGGAGGCCTTCGTGACGTGCTCGTACCCGTCCCTGACTCGTGCCTTGGCCGAGGCTTTGGTCGATGTCCTGTGGTTCATCGACGGTAGCGAGGACGAGCAGATGGATCAGGACGACGCGGTCAAGGTCATGGAGGGTGTTGCCCACGTGGTCAGCACGCTGCCGAGTGATCAGCGACAGGAGCTGATCGAGCTGGTCGGGGAGATGGCAGCTGCCGAGAGCAACCCGGCTCGCCGCGAGTTCCTGGAAGCGTTCCCGGAGGGCTTCGGGCTGATCGACGATGTGTCCTGAGCAGCCTTTTCAGGAGTAGAGCAGGACTCGCCCGCGGAGGAGTTCGAAGCCGGCACGGCCGAACATCTGGCGCTTCAGCATCTTGATCCGGTTGACATGGCCCTCGACGACTCCGGAGTTCCACGGTTGCGAGAGCCCGGCGGTTACGGCGTCGAGGTCGCGCTCCGGGTGCCGGGCGAATCGCTGAAGGCTGGGCAGGTAGGTGCTGGTCGCGGCTTCGATCCATGCCGGCAGCTGGTGGCCCTGTTACTTGGTGAGCATGTGGGCGAAGGAGCGGACGTGTCCGGCGAGTGCGTCCAGTTCGGGGCAGTTGGCCAGTACGTCCTTGAGCTGGATCCGGTCTCTCTCGGTCAATGCTTCGGGACGGGTGAGGAGCCAACGGGTGACGGCTCGGGCGGATGGCGGGCGGGGGCCGACTGGCTGGGGTTTGCCGCGTAGGTTCCGGCTGACGTAGGCGCGAACGTTGCCGTAGCCATCCGGGTAGCCCTGTTCCTTGATCTCCTCCCATAGCTTCCAGGCGTTGGTGCAGTCCTCTTGCCTCCGCTCGTCGAGGTAGGGCTTGAAGGCGTCGAGCTTGGTGGGGCGGCTTTGCCACTGGCCGGTGAACAACTGGTCCGGCTCCGCAGCATGGGCAAAGCGGAGGACGGTGCTGAAGCCCATGCCGAGTTGCCGGGCAATGGATCGCTTGCTGACCATCAGCGCGTTCATCTCGTAGGTGTACTCGCTGGCGCACTTCGGGCACGGGGGCAGGCTCGCCGTCATCGTCCTCAGGGTGCCGCGCCCACTGGCGCCCGGGGGTGCGGCGCGGGCCCCACCGACGGGGGATGCGGCGGGGCCCACGCCGTGACGGTACCGCCCTCAACACGAGAACGGCCGCAAAATCCACGAATTGCAAAGTTTTGCAATTTCGTAGATGCTGCACTAGCCGTGTCCGTAGGTAGCCGCGGGCACAGCACCAGTCGCTTACCCGGCGCCCGGGGTGATGAGAAGGGTGCGAGACGTGCCGATTCCGCTGTATCAGGCCAAGGCCGACTTCTTCCGCATGCTCGGGCACCCGGTGCGGATAAGGGTCCTGGAGCTGTTGCAGGACGGTCCGATGCCGGTACGGGACCTCCTGGCCGCGATCGAGGTCGAGCCCTCTGCGTTGTCGCAGCAGCTCGCGGTTCTACGCCGGTCGGGGATCGTGACCTCGGTCCGTGACGGCTCGACCGTGGTCTACGAGCTGGCGGGTGGGGATGTCGCGCAGCTGATGCGGGCGGCTCGTCGGATTCTGACCGAGGTGCTGACCGGGCAGAGTGAGCTCCTGGAGGAGCTGCGCGAGTCCGAGGTCCCCGCGCAGTGAACACCGTGCTGACTGCTGGACTCGACCGGGTCCGCTCCTTGATGCCAGCCCGGGCCGACTTCGCGGTGATGCGCCGAAACCCCCGCGGGGATCTGCTGGCCGGTCTCACCGTCGCGATCGTCGCTCTGCCGCTCGCGCTCGGCTTCGGTGTCTCCTCCGGGCTCGGCGCCGAGGCTGGACTTGCCACCGCCGTGGTCGCGGGCGCGCTCGCCGCGCTGTTCGGCGGGTCGAACCTTCAGGTGTCGGGCCCCACGGGTGCGATGACGGTGGTGCTGGTGCCGATCGTCGCCCAGTACGGGCCCGGTGGGGTGCTGACCGTGGGGCTGATGGCCGGTGTCCTGCTCATCGGCCTCGCCCTGCTGAAGGCCGGGCAGTACATGCGCTTCGTGCCGGCGCCGGTGGTGGAGGGCTTCACTCTCGGCATCGCCTGCGTGATCGGGCTTCAGCAGGTGCCGGGCGCTCTCGGGGTGCCCAAGCCGGACGGTGAGAAGGTCCTCGCCGTCGCCTGGCGGGCCGTCGTCGAGTTCGCGCACGCCCCGAACTGGACCGCCATCGTGCTCTCACTCGGCGTCGCGGCCGTGATGCTGCTCGGCACCCGCTGGCGGCCCACCGTCCCGTTCTCCATCGTCGCGGTCATCGCCGCGACCGCGATCGCGCAGGTCTTTCACCTGGGCGCTGCGGCCCCCATTGGCGATCTGCCGTCCGGGCTGCCCGCGCCCTCCCTGGCCTTCCTCGACCTGTCCGCGCTGGGTTCGCTGCTTGCCCCGGCGGTTGCGGTGGCCGCGCTGGCCGCGCTGGAGTCGCTGCTGTCGGCAACGGTCGCGGACGGGATGACGGTGGGGCAGAAGCACGACCCGGACAAGGAGCTGTTCGGGCAGGGCATCGCGAACCTGGCCGCCCCGCTGTTCGGCGGCGTACCGGCCACCGCGGCGATAGCCCGTACGGCGGTCAACGTCCGCACCGGTGCCTCCTCACGGCTCGCCGCCCTCACCCACGCCGCCGTGCTCGCGATTATCGTGTTCGCCGCCGCCCCGCTGGTGTCGAAGATCCCGCTCGCGGCCCTGGCCGGTGTGCTCCTGGCGACCGCGATCCGGATGGTCGAGGTCGGCTCGCTGCGGGCGATGGCGAAGGCCACCCGCTCGGACGCCGTCGTGCTGGTCCTGACTGCGGCCGGCACCCTAGTCCTCGATCTTGTCTACGCGGTGATCATCGGCCTGGTCGTGGCCGGGGCGCTCGCCCTGAAGGCGGTCGCGAGCCAGGCCCGGATGGACCAGGTGGATTTCCGCCCGGACCTGCCCGGCGAGCACAGCGACGAAGAGCACGCGCTGCTGGCCGAGCACATCGTCGCCTACCGCATCGACGGGCCCGTCTTCTTCGCCGGCGCGCACCTCTTCCTGCTGGAGCTGTCGGAGGTCGCCGACGTGAAGGTGGTGATCCTGCGGATGTCCCGCGTCACCACGATGGACGCCACCGGCGCCCTCGTGCTGAAGGACGCGGTCGAGAAGCTGAACCGGCGCGGCATCGCCGTCATGACGTCCGGCATCCGGCCAGGTCAGCGCCAGGCGCTGGAAGCCGTGGGCGCACTCGACCTGCTGCGGTACGAGGGCCGAGAGTACGCCACCACGCCCGCGGCGATCGCCGGGGCCCGCAAGCATCTGGAGCAGGCGGGGCTGCTGCCCCATACGCATCGACCGCACCGTATCCGGAAGGCCGCACGATGACCGCCCCCGCCGACCGCCTCATGATCGATGTCTCCGGCACCGAGGCCCTGTGGCTCCTCGAAGGCTCTGCCCAAGGACGCCTGGTCTCCGTCCAGCGCGAGCACGCTCTCGTCCGCCCGGCCACCCATGTTCTGGAGTACGGGCGCCTGATCGTCCGCACGCCCGTGCAGGCCGCAGCGATCCCCGGCCGGGCGGTGCTGACCTATCACGCGGACGAGATCCGCACGCCGGCCGGCACCGGCTGGACGGTGACGGCCCACGGCCCCGCCGACATCATCACGGACCCGGACGAGGCCGCGCACTACCGGCGGACGCTGCCCGGCTGGGCCCACGGCCCGCACGACACGCTGCTGCGCATCCACCCGCAGCAGGTGTCGGGGTTCCGTCTCGCCCGCCCCGTTCAGGGAGCCAGGCAGTGAGCGTCGAGGTCCAGACGATGCCCTACTGGCACGTACTGAACGTGCCCGCCACGGGCTCGGCCGTACGTAGCGCCCGGGAGACGGCCGAACTGGTGCTGGTCGAGTGCGGTGTGGGCTTGCGGCATCCGAGCGTCGGGCCGGGGCTGCTGATCCTTACCGAGCTGGTCACCAACAGCGTCCGCCACGCCGCCGTGCTGTCGCCGACGATCACGGTGACCTTTGCACACGGGGCGGGTGCGTACGCGTTCGCCGTCCACGACCGGCACCCGTATCAGCCGGCCCTCTTCGGGGCGCTCGCCACGGCCCCGGGCAGCGGGCTGGCCACCGTCGTCGAGCTGACGATGGAACTGGGCGGGACCGCGGTCGTCCGACCAGATGCGGACGGGCGCGGCAAAAGCATCTGGATCACCCTTCCCCTGTGAGACCTGAGGAAAAGACGATGACAATCGAGTGGCGCTACACCACCCACCCCGGCCTGGGTGTCCTGTCCCTGGCCGGACACCTCGGCTCGGATGCGATCGCGCGCTTCACCGGCGCGATCGGGTGGGTCCTGGCCCGTGGCACCGGACCGGTCATCCTCGACCTGAGCGGACTGCTGGGCTGGTCGGTGGGCGGACAGCTCGCCGTCGCCCAGGCAGCCCGCCAGCTAGCCGAAGAAGGCCGGCCCCTCGAACTCGCCTCGATCCCCGCCGACGGCTCCCTCGTCCCCGACGGAACCTGCCCACCGATCCCCGTCCACTGCGACCTGCCCACCGCGCTGGCCGCCCACCACACGGTGAGCGACGAACAGCGCCAATGGAGCAGCGACCAGTGGCCCGCCGAACAGGCCTCATCCATGAGGACCGGGTTCGCCAGGGAGGCCTGACAACGAAGGCCCGCCGTGCGGGGCCCGAACGTCACAAAGACGGGCCGACCTGCCCCCGGAGTTGCGAGGATCTGCAATTGTGGAGGTCACAAGGTGTGCAGGGGCGAAAGGACGCCCCCTATGGCGAAACGGTTCTGGGTGGATGCGATGGGCAGTCGAGGCAGGGGTACCCAAGTGAGCACACCGCTCTACCAGCTCAAGGCTGAGTTCTTCAAAACACTGGGTCACCCGGTCCGCATCCGCCTTCTGGAGCTGCTCAGCGTGCGTGAGCACGCGGTCGCCGAGCTGTTGCCCGAGGTCGGCGTCGAGGCCGCGAGCCTGTCCCAACAGCTCGCGGTCCTGCGCAAGGCCAACTTGGTGATCACCCGCCGCGAGGGCGTGAACGTGTACTACCGGCTCACCAGTGACGAGGTCGCAGAGCTGCTGCGGGTCGCCCGCAGCATCCTCTCCGGTGTCCTTCAAGGCCAGGCCGAACTGCTCGCCGACCTTCGTGCCAACAGCCCCCAGTAGCAAGGGGCCATGAACGGCGGCCGTCTCCCGTAGTGCGGGGTTCACCGCGCTTCTGACACCGGGAGACGGCCGCTTCCTACTTCTGTTCGTGCTGGCCCAGGTAGAACAGCAGCCACACGAACCCTGCGAACAGGTGCGTGCCTGCGATGTCGAAGAAGGCACGCAAGGCAACACCCTTTGCCAGCCACCTCTCCTGTTTCACCGCCTCGCTCTCCTCGCGTTCGTCGCCGGTCACGAGTGCCCTCCGTTCCTGGTGCCCGGGGGATTCTGCGGGGGTGCGTACGGGCGCACGAAGACCTGCCTGCCGTGCTGCCCGGCCTCCACGATGATGCCCGCGACCTCACCCGCCTCGACGGTACGGGCATCGGGATCGCCGACGGTGCCCACGTGGCATGCCGAGGAACAGACCCGGCCGTGGACCGGCATGCAGGTGACGTCAGTCTGTTTCAGTATGGAAGTCGAGTCGGACGTGTCGCTGCCCACGGAGGTGAGTGCGATGACGCTTCCCACGCGGCGCCGGACCGGTGGCCCGGTGGAGCTGGACGGGCTCTTCGGCCGCCGCACTGACCAGTTTCGGGGTGTGCCATGGGCACGGCACGCGCCGCTCCGACCGATTCGGGTTCCAGGCCGTACCCCCCTCGGGAGTGAAATTCGAGGACGTCAGTGCAGCCCTTGCCGACGGCGTGCTCACGATCAACGCCCCCTGGGCCCGAGCACCGACGGAACGGTGTGGAGAGCGACCTCCGTGAGCCTGCGCGAGAGGACAGCGGGAATTGCCAGGCGTCACGCGCCCAACGCCTGGCACGGTGGTCAGGAGCCGAAGCTGTCCCGGGAAGTGGCCGGGATCGCTATCGGTATCGACCACGCGTGGGAACTGGCCTCCACCTCCTCAGGCTGCCACGAGCGGGTCCGGGCCCAGCAGGCGGTGCGCCGGGCAGGGGTCAGCGCGACCACCAGGGCACCGCGATGAGCACGGCCGCGATGCCGGCCCCCATCACAGCCAGGACTACCGACAGCGCAGAGGGATCGGGGAGTGGTACCAGGCCGTCGATCCTCACCTTGACGATGAATCCCACGGTCGATCTCTGTTGGGAAGTCGGACATTTGGAGGGCATCGGCAAGAACCGTGCCCGGGTCAGGTCGGTGGCCGCCGGGGGTGGAGGGATCAACGTCGCCCGTCATGTCGTGCGGCTCGGAGGACGGGCCACCGCCTTCCACACCGCCGGAGGCGAGGTCGGCCTGCGCCTGAACCGGCTGCTGGACGAGGAGGGCGTCGACCACTTCGCCGTCGACATCGACGACGAGACCCGCGAAGCACTCGTGCTGTTCGAGGCCGAATCGCGCCGCAGCTATCACATCGTGCCGCCCGGCCCGCAGCTGCACGACCGCGAGGGGCGGCGGTGCCTGGATGTGCTGGAGCGGGCCGTTGGCGGTTGCCCGTACGTCGTGGCCAGCGGCAGCCTGCCCGGCGGCTTGCCCGACGACTTCTACGCGGCCGTCGCCCGCCGTATCAGGGAAGCCGGATCCAGACTGGTCCTGGACACCTCCGGGCCGGCGCTTCGCGGAGCACTCGCGGAGGGCGTGTTTCTGCTCAGGTGCAACCGGACAGAGGCCGAGAGCCTGACCGGCCAGCCGATCCGCGGCTTCGACGACGCCCGGGCCCTCAACGAGCAGCTGCTCACCACGGGGGCCGCCGAGATCGCCGTCACCACCCTCGGAGAGCTGGGCGCACTGTGCTCGACCGGCCACGGCCACACCGAGCTCTACGCGCCGCCACTGCCTGGCGAGCCTCTGAGCGATGCGGGGGCGGGAGACAGCATGGTCGCCGCCCTCGTCACACAGCTGGCCGCAGGAGAGGATCCCGTCAGCGCCTGCGCGCTGGGGGTGGCCGTGGCCGCCGCAGCGATGCTCACCCCCAGCACCGAACCCTTCGACCCGGACGTGGCCCGGTCCCTCCACTCCCAGGTGAGGACCAGGTTCCAGACCGATGCACGACGCCAGGACGTTTGACCCTGCCCAGCCCCGTGCCGTTCGGTCTGCCCTCTCAACCAAACCAACCTCGTGATGCGAGTGGGCCTCCGGTTGGGAAGACTGGAAGCATGGCGACCAAGGCAGTGCTTGAGGGCGGCCCGGACGATCTGCCCGAGCGGATCGTTCCGGTCTCCGACCCGGGACAGGACCTGAAGATTCCACACCGTGGCGGGTACGAGCATTTCAAGGTCACGTCGCGGCACCAGGACAGCTCGGAAGGTCAGCTGGCGGTGTACGAGTGGTGGGAACGGACAGAGATCGCCGAATAGGACGGACGGTCGAGGACCACCCCGCCGTCCGTGGGCGCTCTCCCGTTCGAGACGGCCCCGCTGCTCGAGTCCAATGGTGCTCGTCGCGGGGACGATCGGGCCAAGCCGCCCGGTTCCCGTGCGTCAGGCGGGTGCCCCGAAGGCGACGGGCCGTGCGGGATTGTGGACCGTTCGGCCCCTGCCTGGCGCATGGAGCGCGCGCGATGCCGGGAGGCAGCAGGGCTCGTCGCATTAGACGTCGTTTCTGATGGCGGAATCGCTCGTTGAGCCGTGCATGACGGATCTGATCGAGCGGTTGGTGCCGGACGAGTTGTGGACGCTGTTCCGG
>NZ_JBVJWO010000042.1:32340-69349 GCF_055602345.1 Streptomyces sp. NPDC037401 | reverse complement strand
CCCCCCCCCCCCCCCCCCCCCCCCCCCCCCCCCCCCCCCCCCCCCCCCCCCCCCCCCCCCCCCCCCCCCCCCCCCCCCCCCCCCCCCCCCCGCGTGGGTGGGGGCGGGCGGTCAGGCTCCGGCCACCGCCGGGAGGACCCGTTCGCCGACCAGGTCCACGGTCTGCTGCTGGCCCGGGCCGGCGAGGATGCCGATGACGCGGGCGATGCCGAGGCCGGCCAGGCCCGTGAGGGTGGCGGTGAGCTCGTCGGCCGCGGCTGCGTCGGGGACCGCGAAGGGCATGATGCAGGTCTTCTCGACGGTGTCGTAGTCGCGGCCCTCGGCCTCGCAGTGCGCGCGCAGCACGTCGAGCTTGCCGGGCAGGTCGGGGCCCGGGTAGAGGTTGCAGGCGTCCGCGTGGCGGGCCACCAGGCGCAGGGTCCGCTTCTCTCCCCCGCCGCCGATCATGATCTTCGGCCGGCCGAGGTTCTGCGGCACGTTCAGGGCCCGCTCCAGGCGGTGGTGGGTGCCTTCGAAGGGCTTCTCGTCGCCGCGGTCGCCGTCCCACATGGACCGGCAGATCCGGACGGTCTCCTCCAGCCGCTCGAAGCGCTCCGCGACCGCGGGGAACGGTACGCCGAGGCCGCGCGCCTCGTCCTCGTCCCAGCCGGCTCCGATGCCGAGGTCGGCGCGGCCGCCGGAGAGCACGTCGAGGGTGGTCACCGACTTGGCCAGCAGGCCGGGGGCGCGGAAGTGGACCCCGGCGACCAGCGGCATCAGCCGGACGGACCGGGTGTGCGCGGCGATCGTGGCGAGGGTGGTGAAGCACTCCAGCATCGGCTGCTCGGGGCCGCCCATGTGGGGGCCCTGCCACAGGTGGTCGGCCACGCCGATGACGTCGTACCCGGCTTCGTCGGCGGAGCGGGCGAGCGCAGCGAGCGTGTCCGCCATGCGCGGGGCTCCGCCTTCCCATGTGTAGTCCGCGAGGGACAGCCCGAGCTTCATCTGGTCTCCTCCAGGGAGTGAGGGCGAAAGAGGTACGAGGGGGCTGGGGGGGCTGGGGGCTAGCGGGTGGCCAGCGGCAGGAGGCGCCGGGCGGCCGGGGCGGCCGCTCCGGCCGGCGCCGCGGCGGGGGCGAGGGCCACCGGGACCCCGTTGAACACGGCGTTGCCGGAGAGCGAGTCGGTGACCGAGTCGTCCGTCAGGGTGTTGGCGTTGAACCCGGGGTGGCGGGCCGCCACCCGCTGGCGGCTTCCGCCGTGGCCCCAGCCGTGCGGAAGGCTGACGACGCCCGGCATGATCCGGTCGGTGGTCTCCACCGGTACGACCAGTTCGCCCGCGGCCGAGGTGACCCTGGCCCAGGCGCCCAGCCCGTACCGGTCGGCGGTGTCGGGGTGGACGTGCAGCACGCACTGGTTGCTGCCGCCGACCAGCGATTCGACGTTGTGCAGCCAGCTGTTGTTGGAGCGCAGCTGCCGACGGCCGATCAGGATGGTCTCGGCCGCGGGCGCGGCCAGCCGGGCGGCGAGCCGGTCCACCTCGGGGTCGAGGTCGGGGTGGGCGAGGCGCAGCCGTCCGGTGTCGGTGGAGAGCATCTCCGCCAGGCGCGGCTGCAGGGGCCCGAGGTCCAGCCCGTTGGGGTGCTTGCGCAGCTCCTCCAGGGACAGTCCGTACGGACCCATCTTGAGCATCACGTCGAGGACCAGCTCGGGCCCGGAGTCCCCGGTCAGGGTGGCGCGGGCCTCGGGTACCTCCATGCCGTGGAAGGGGGTGCCGGGGATCTGGGTGCCGATGCCCAGCAGTTGTCCCAGGACCATCTCGTCCAGCTGGGCCGGGGCGGCCCCGGCGCCCGCGCCGGCCGCGATCAGCGCGAGCTTGGCCAGGATCTCGCCCTCGGAGAGCTGTCCGGGCTCCAGGGGCAGGGCGGGCGGGGAGAAGCGGGTGTAGTTGCGCACCGTGACCGTGAGGAGCAGCAGGTCGTAGTGCGGCATCTGGAGCATCCGCGGGGGCGGCAGGATGACGTGCGCGTGCTTGGTGGTCTCGTTCAGGTAGGGGTCGACGGCGACCATGAACTCCAGCCCGGCCAGGGCCGTTTCGAAGCGGGGGCCGCTGGGTGCGGAGACCACGAGGTTCCCGGCGACCGTGACCAGGGCCCGTACCTGGCCCTCCCCGGGGGTCTCGATCTCGTCGACGAGGGTGGCCACCGGGAATTCGCCGAGCGCCTCGGGGAGCCCGCGGACCCGGCTGTGCCAGCGTCCCATCTCGAAGGGGCGCGGCCCCCAGGGGACCTCCATGGTGGCGGGCTTGGGGAACATCACCCCGCCGGGCCGGTCCACATTGCCGGTGAGGACGTTGAGTGCCTCGACGAGGAACTGCGCGAGGGTGGAGAAGTCGGCGGTCGAGGTGCCCATCCGGGTGTAGACGGCGGCGCTGGGGGCGGCGGCCAGGTCCCGGGCGAGGGCGGTGATCCGGTCGGCGGGGATTCCGCAGAGGGGGGAGACGGCCTCGGGGGTGAAGGGGGCGGCGTACTCCCGGAGCCGGTCGAGTCCGTCGGTCTCCACGCGGAGGTTCGTGAGCCCTTCGGCGAACAGGGTGTTGACGAGGGCGAAGAGGAGCAGGGCGTCGGTGCCGGGCCGGATGAAGTGGTGCTCGTCGGCGATGGCGGCGGTCCGGGTGCGGCGCGGGTCGACGACGACGAGGCGGCCGCCGCGCTCCTTGAGGGCGCGCAGCCGGCCGGGGAAGTCGGGGGCGGCACACAGCGAGCCGTGGGATTCCACCGGGTTCGCACCGAGGACCAGCAGGAAGTCCGTACGGTCGAGGTCGGGGACCGAGATGGCGGTGCCGGAGCCGTACATCAGGCCGCCGGCCACGTGCTTGGGTATCTGGTCGATGGTGCTGGCGCTGTAGAGGTTGACCGTGCCCAGGGACTGGGCGAGGGGCATGCGGTAGAAGATGCCGCCCATGGTGTGGAAGGTGGGGTTTCCGAAGTAGGCGGCCACCGCGTTGCGCCCGTACTTCTCGATGACCCCGGTCAGACCGCGCTCGACGGCCTCGAAGGCCTCCTCCCAGCTCACCTCGCGCCAGGTGTCCCCGGTGCGGACCATCGGCCGGCTCAGCCGGTCGGGGTCCTCGTCGATCCGGCCCAGGCTGGCGCCCTTGGGGCAGATGTAGCCCTTGGAGAAGGGGTCCTTGTCGTCCCCCCGGACGGACTGGACCTTCCCCGCCTCGTCGAGTTCGAGCCGCAGCCCGCAGACGGCGTCGCAGATGGGGCAGGTGCGGTGCACGGTGCGCAACAGGACTCCCGGGGTCGCGGCGGAGCCGGGTCCGCCGTCACCGGCCGGACCGGGCCAGACCGCTCGACGGTTCCATCACCGCACGGTCTGCGCATCTTCTGGAATGCGCAGTGGGGGCGGGGGCGTGCGCACCGGCCCGGGGCGGCTCCCGGGGCGGGCAGGGGGCACCGCAATCCGGGAGATGCGCCGATGAGCGGCCCGTCCTGATCCTGGCCGCATGACTGACTTCGACGGCAAGACCGTACTGATCACGGGCGGTGGCAGCGGTATCGGGCTGGCCACCGCGAGGCGGCTCCTGGCCGAGGGCGCGAACGTCGTCCTCGTCGGCCGGAGCGAGGAGCGGCTCGCCTCCGCCGCCAAGGAACTGGACGGCGGCGAGCGGGTGCTCACCATCGCGGCCGACGTCTCGCGCACCGCCGACCTGGACTCGGTCGTGGAGCGGGTACGGGCCCGTTTCGGCAGCCTGTACGGCGTGTTCGCGAATGCGGGCATCGGCCTGAACGCCCGTACCGCGGACGTCACCGAGGAGGGCTTCGACGAGGTCGTGGCGGTCAACTTCAAGGGCACCTTCTTCACCGTGCAGAAGGCCCTGGAGATCCTCGAGGACGGCGGCTCGATCGTCCTCAACGCGTCCTGGCTGGTGCACCGCGGCATGGGCGCCGGCTCGGTGTACGCGGCGACCAAGGCGGCGGTGCTCAACCTGCCCCGCACCCTCGCCCCCGACCTCGCCGAGCGCGGCATCCGGGTGAACGCCGTGACCCCCGGCCACATCCACACCGAGATGTTCGACATGGTCGCGCCGGTGGAGCCGGTCAAGGAGTACTTCCGCTCCCAGGTGCCCGTCGGGAAGTTCGGCGCGCCCGGGGACATCGCCGACGCGGTGGCCTTCCTCCTCTCCTCGCGTGCTGCGTACATCACCGGCCAGGAACTCGTCGTCGACGGCGGCCTGTCCGGTTCCGTACCGGCCTGACGGGTCGTTTCCGGAGCGCGCGCATTTTCACACCGGCCCGCACCGCAATTCAGGAGATGCACCCCGGTGCGGGCCGCTGTGAACCTGCCTGAACACGGCCGAGCGCCCGAATCGTCCGTCCGAGAAAAGGAACCGCGTGGCTATGACAGTGACCGCGAATACCGCCGGAGCGGCGGTGTCCCTGCCGCACGAAACCGAGCCCACCGCGGACGAGGTCGTCGAGCGGGCCCGGGCCATCGCCTACTCGCTGATCGAGCGTCAGGCCGAGACCGAAGAGCGCACCTGCTACGCCCCCGACACCCATGAGGCGTTCGCGGCGGCGGGGCTGTACCGGATCCTGGTGCCCAAGCGGTACGGCGGTCTGGAGCTGGGCCTGGACACCTTCTTCAAGGTGGTCGTGGCCCTGACCCGCGGCTGCCCGTCCACCGGCTGGATGTACTGCCTGGGCGCGGCGCACGCGCACGCCGTGGGCACCCTGTTCGGCGAGCGGACCCAGCAGGAGGTGTTCGCCGGCGGGGAGTTCATCGCCCCGGCCACGGTCGCGCCCACCGGCACCGCGGTGCCGGCACCGGACGGCGGCTGGACCGTGACCGGCACCTGGAACTACTGCTCGGGTGCGCCGTACTCCACCCACTTCGTCGGGCACGCCCTGGTGACCCCCGAGGACGGCGGGGAACCGCACCCCGTGATGTTCATCGTCCCCCGCGAGGAGTACGAGATCCTCGACGACTGGGGCCGGCACCTGGGGCTCAAGGGCAGCGGCTCCAACAGCATCCGGATCGAGGGCGTGCACGTGCCCGGGCACCGGGTGCTGCCCATGCACCTGAGCCAGGCCACCGTCACCGGGGGCACCCCGGGGCTGACGCTGCACGGCAACAGCCTCTACGGGGGCGGGCCGCTGAGCGTGATGGTGCTGGAGGACGCCGCGCTGGCGCTCGGGATGGCACAGGCCGCGCTGGACGCGTACGAGGAGCTGATGCGCTCCCGGCAGACGCTGTTCCCGCCGATCCTGCCGCGCACCGAGGACACCGACTTCCAGTACTGGTACGGCGAGGCCGCCGGGCTGGTCAGTGCCGCGGAGGCGGCGCTGTTCGGGGCCATCGGGCAGTGGCACGGGTACGCGGAGCAGGGACCGGCCCGGTTCACCCCGGAGCGCGAACTGCGGATCGTACTGGCCTGCCGGGAAGTGATCCGGATGTGCTGGCGGGCGGTGGAGAGCAATCTGTACCCCACCGCCGGTTCCAGTGCCGTCAAGCACGGTGAACGCATGGAGCGCATCTGGCGCGACCTTTCCATGCAGCACTCCCACGCGGGAATCGCCGTATTCCTCAACTCCCATGCGAACCGCGAGTTCTCGAAATCCCATTTCGGAATTGAGAACTGACATGTTCACAGCCGAAGAAGCTCAATCACCTATATCGAGGAGGTATCCGTGACGGGCGACAAGACCGGGACTCGCGCGGTGGTACTCGGCGGAAGCATCGCCGGCCTGTTCGCGGCCAGAGTGCTCGCCGATGCCTACGACGAAGTGCTCATCGTGGACCGCGACAAGCTGATGGGGGTGGACGGTCCGCGCCGCAACTGCCCGCAGAGCCGGCACATCAACGGCCTGCTGGCACGCGGGCAGCAGGTGATGGAGGAGTTCTACCCGGGCATCACGGAGGAGCTCTTCGCCGACGGGGTGCCCACCGGCGACCTGGCCGGGCACGTCCGCTGGTACTTCAACGGGCAGCAGCTCAAGCAGCAGAGCGCGGGTCTGACCTGTGTGGCGGCCAGCCGCCCGATGCTCGAGAAGCACATCCGCAACCGCACCGCGGCCCTGGAGAACGTGGTCTTCTTCGAGGAGTACGACATCCTCGGCCTGGAGAGCACGGACGACAAGACGCGGATCACCGGTGCCCGGGTCCAGAAGTCCGGCGCCGACAGCGCCGAGGAGCTCCTGACCGCAGACCTGGTCGTGGACGCCACCGGCCGCGGCTCGCGCACCCCCGTCTGGCTGGAGGAACTGGGCTACGGCCGCGTGGAGGAGGAGCGCAAGAAGATCGGCCTCGGCTACGTGACGCAGCACTACAAGCTCACCGCCGACCCGTACTTCGGGGACCTGTCCATCAACCCGGCGGCCTCCCCCGAGGTGCCCCGCGGTGCCATCTTCACCAAGACCGACGGCGGCCGCGTGGAGCTGACCACGTACGGCCTGCTCGGCGACCACCCGCCGCTGGACCAGGAGGGCCTGTACAAGTGGGTCAAGAGCCTGGCCGTGCCGGACATCTACGAGGCCCTGCAGCACGCCGAGCCCCTGGACGAGCCGGTCGCCTTCCGCTTCCCGACCACGCTGCGCCGCCGGTACGAGAAGCTGGAGCGCCTCCCCGACGGCCTGCTCGTCGTCGGTGACGCCGTCACCTGCTTCAACCCCATCTACGCCCAGGGCATGACGGTGTCCGCGCTCTCCGCGCTGACCCTGCGCAGCCACCTGCACACCGGCGCCGCCCCGGTGCCCAAGGACTACTTCCGCGACCTCGCGCACGACGTCATCGACCCGCCGTGGGAGATGACCAACAGCGTCGACCTCTCCTTCAAGGGGGTCGAGGGCGACCGTACCCCGCAGGTCCGGGCCGCGCAGTTCTACCTGAAGCTCGTGCAGAAGGCCGCGGTGCTCGACGGCAACGTCACCGCCGCGTACATGCGGGCTGCGGGTCTGGTGGACCGCCCCGAGTCGCTGATGAAGCCCGCCCTGGTCGGACGCGTGCTGTGGAACACCGCGCGCGGCCTGATCAACGGCCTCACGGGCACCGCACCCAAGCCGGCACGACGCCCGGCCCCGGTGCCCATCAAGCCGGAGAAGCCCGCGAAGGACCTGGTCGCGAGCTGATCCGCACGCAGGGACCAGGACGGAGGGAACAGACGTGATCGAGGCATCTGCGGCACCCGCCGCGCCCGTGACGGGCGCGCGGCCGGGGGCCGGTCCCCGCGCACCGGAGCAACCGGAGACGTGGCGGCTCCCGGAGGCACGCGTTCCCGACGCTCCCGGGTACCACCTGCACCGCGCGTACACCGTCACCGGCGAGTTCGACCCCGAGTCCCTGCGCGCCGCCTGGCGGGAGGTGACCGCACGGCACGAGGTGCTGCGCGCCACCCCCGCCGGGCCGGGCGGGCCGGGCGGCCCCCCCGCCGCCCGGCTCGGGGTCGGCCCGGGCCGCACCGGCCACCTGGTGACCCTGCGCCTGCACCAGGCCTTCGGCGACGAGCGGTCCCTCGCCGTGCTGATGCACGAGCTGTCCGCCCGGTACGAGGCGGCCGCCCACGGCAGCCCGCTGCCACAGGAACTGACCCTGCCCGCACCCCAGTACAGCGGTTTCGCCGCGCTGCGCAGGCTCCAGGAGCCCTCCGCGCACCAGCGGCGGCTGCTGGACTGGTGGGCGAAGACCCTCACCCCGCTCCCCTCGGAACTCGCGCTGCCCGCGGACCGGGCCCGGCCGGCCGGACCGGCCACCCTGGGCGGCACCCTGCGCTTCGACTGGGGCCCTGACCTGGCGGCCCGGCTGGCCGATCTCTGCCGGGCCGAGGAGAGCACCCCGTACACCGTGCTGCTGGCGGCGCTGCTGGCGCTGCTCGCCCGGCACACCGGGGAGGACCGGGTGGCGGTCGGCGTCCCGTCGAGCCTGCGGCCCGCGGGCCCCCGGTTCGCCGACGTGATCGGGCCCTTCCGCAACCACCTGGTGATCGTCGGCGACCTGTCCGCGCGCCCGTCGTTCCGGGAGCTGCTGGCCCGCACGGCACGGACCCTGCGGGCCGCCCAGGAGCACCGGGAGGTGCCGTACGGGCTGGTCACCCGCGCCCTGAACGCCGACGGCGGCCGCCCGAACCGCATCCCGCTGTGCGATGTGATGTTCGTGTACGAGGACACCGCGGCCAGCGAACTGTGGCTGCCGGGCGCGGTGGTGCGCCGGCGGCCCGCCGACGACGCCACCGCCCGCACCGACCTGACCCTGACGATCCAGCAGGCCGTCTCCTCCCTGGAGGGCTCGCTGGAGTACCGGGCGGCGCTGTTCGAGCGGAGCTCCGCCGAGGCCGTCCTGGGCCAGCTGCGCACCCTGCTGACCGCCGCCCTGGCCGACCCCGGCCGGCCGGTGGAGGACCTGGAGCTCGAGGACCCGGAGCGTACCCGGGCGGCCGTGCGGGCCGCCGACCTGATCGCCGTCGCCCCCGGGGGCCCGCCCGTGCACCTCGGTGTGCGTACGGCAGCCGTGACCACCCCCGACGCGGTCGCCCTCGCGGGCGACGGTTTCCACACCGGGTACGCAGAGCTCCAGGAGCGCGCCGAGGCCGTGGCCCACGGGCTGCGCGGGCTCGGTGTGGTCCCGGGCGCGCCGGTGGCCGTGCGGATGGCCAACGGGCCCGGGCGGACGGCGGCCCTGCTGGGCACCTTCGCCGCCGGCGGGTACGCGGTCTGTCTGGGCACCGAGAAGGCGGGCGAGCGGGGCCGGGACGTGCTCGACGGCACCCGGCCGGTCTGCCTGCTCGCGGATCCGCTGCCGGACGGGGCCGAGGAGGACGACCTGGCGGCCTGGTACCGGCAGGAGCGCGGCGGCACGGTGCTGTACCCGGCCTCGCTGCCGGCCTCTTCGGCCCCGGTGGCCGGGAGTTCGGCGGAGTTCCCGGTGCACGCCGACCCGGACGCCTGGGCGTACGTCACCCACACCTCCGGCTCCACCGGCGTACCCAAGGGCATCCCGCAGACCCACCGCACCCTCGCGCAGCTGGCGGGCTGGTTCGCGGCGGAGTTCGGCATCGGACCCGGCTCGCGGGTGGCGCAGTGGGCCTCCCCCAGCTACGACGCCAGCCTGATCGAGATGTTCGCGGCCCTGGCCGCCGGGGCCACCCTGGTCCCGGTGCCGGACCGGATCCGGGCGCACCCGGAGAAGCTGGCCGCCTGGCTGGAACGGGAGGAGATCACCCTGTTCCAGACGGTTCCCAGTTTCGCCCGGGAGCTGCTGGCCGTGACCGCGGCCCGGCCGGACGGCACCCCGCGCCGCTTCCCCGCGCTGGAGCACCTGCTGCTGGCGGGCGAACCGCTGCCCGGCGAGCTCGCGGGCGGACTGCGGGCCGCGCTGCCCGGGGTCCGGCTGGTCAATCTGTACGGCGCCACCGAGACCGTGCTGGCCACCTGGCACGAGGTCACCGGCCCGGTCGCGGGCACCGTCCCGGTCGGCCGGCCCATCCCCGGCCGCCAGGTCCTGGTCCTCGACGATGCGGACCGGCCCTGCCCGCCCGGGGTGACCGGGCGGATCGTGGTGACGGGCCCGCACATCACCCCCGGGTACGTCGGCGGCGACCCGGCCGACCCGGCCGGGCGGACCGCCTTCCGGCCGCTGGCCGGCACCGGGGACCGCTGCTACCGCTCCGGGGACCTCGGCCGGTGGCGCTTCGACGGCGCGCTGGAGTTCCGCGGCCGCGGTGACACCCGGATCAAGTTCTACGGCGTACGGATGGAACTCACCGACATCGAGGCGGCCCTGGCCGCGCACGAGTCGGTGACGGACTGCGCCGTCGTCGCCCACACCGGAGCCGACGGTCTGGTCTCCCGCCTGGTCGCCTACGTTGTGCCGCGGCGCACCCCGGAAGGGGAGCCCGCGGTGTCCCCGGCCGTCTGGCGGGCCCTCCTGCGCCGCCGGTTCGGCAAGTCGATGCTCCCGGTGGCCTTCCGGACCCTGGACGGCCTGCCCCGCAACGCCGGCGGCAAGGTCGACCGGCGGGCCCTGGCCGCCCTTCCCTAGACCCCTGCCGGGCGCCCCGCGGCCGGTCCGGGGCGCCCGGCACTCCGATCCCACCCACGGCCCACCGCTCTTCCCGGGGACTCCCAGCCCCCTGCTCAGACCGATTTCTGCCCCTTGCCTACACAGTGGAGTGAAAATGACGATCGTCGACGCCGAACTCCAGATCGATTCCAAGAGCAGTGAGACCGTCGAGTTCGACGGCCGGACCCTGGACATCCCGGCGGTACGACGCGTGGCCGAGGACAACGCGCAGGTCGGTATCTCCCCAGCCGCGCTGACCAAGGCCGCCGAGAGCCGCCGCATGTTCGAGAACACCGTTGCCGACGGCACCCCGGTCTACGGTGTGACCACCGGCTACGGCGAAATGATCTACATGCTGGTGGACACCTCCAAGGAGGTGGAGCTCCAGACCAACCTGGTGCGCAGCCACAGCGCCGGTGTCGGCCCGCTCTTCGCCGAGGACGAGGCCCGCGCCATCCTCGCCGCCCGGCTCAACGCCCTGGCCCGCGGCTACTCCGCGGTCCGCCCCGAGCTGCTGGAGCGGCTGGCCCTCTACCTCAACCTGGGCATCACGCCGGCCATCCCGGAGATCGGTTCCCTGGGCGCCTCCGGCGACCTGGCCCCGCTCGCGCACATCGCCACCAGCCTGATCGGCGAGGGGTACGTGCTGCGCGACGGGGTCCGCGCCAAGACCGCCGACGTCCTGCGCGAGAAGGGCGTCGAGCCCCTCGAGCTCCGCTTCAAGGAGGGCCTGGCCCTCATCAACGGCACCTCCGCGATGACCGGCCTCGGCTCGCTGGTGGTGGGCCGCGCCCTGGAGCAGGTCCGCCAGGCGGAGATCGTCACCGCCCTGGTGGTGGAGGCCCTCAAGGGCTCCACCAGCCCGTTCCTCGCCGAGGGCCACGACCTGGCCCGCCCGCACCAGGGCCAGATCGACACCGCGGCCAACATGCGTGCCCTGCTGCGCGGCAGCGACCTGGCCGTGGAGCACGCCGAGCTGCGCCGTCAGGCCGAGGCCGCCAAGTCGGGCGAGGGCGTCCACCGTACGAAGGTGTACCTGCAGAAGGCGTACACCCTGCGGGCGATCCCGCAGGTCGTCGGCGCCGTCCGCGACACCCTGTACCACGCGGTGCAGAAGCTGGAGATCGAGCTGAACTCCTCGAACGACAACCCGCTGTTCTTCGAGGGCCAGGAGATCTTCCACGGCGCGAACTTCCACGGCCAGCCCATCGCCTTCGCGATGGACTACGTCGGCATCGCGCTGACCCAGCTCGGCGTGTTCTCCGAGCGCCGCACCAACCGCCTGCTCAACCGCTACCTGTCCGACGGGCTGCCCGAGTTCCTGGTCAAGGGCGACCCGGGCCTCAACAGCGGCTTCGCCGGCGCCCAGTACCCGGCCACCGCGCTGGTCGCCGAGAACCGGACCATCGGCCCGGCCTCCATCCAGTCCGTCCCGTCCAACGGCGACAACCAGGACGTGGTCAGCATGGGCCTGATCGCGGCCCGCAACACCCGCCGCATCCTGCAGAACAACACCCGCATCCTCGCGGTCGAGTTCCTCGCCGCCGCCCAGGCGGTGGACCTGGCCGACCGCTACGCGCAGCTCAGCCCGGCCGGCAAGGCCACGTACGACCAGGTCCGCTCCCTGGTGCCCACCCTGGAGCGCGACCGGTTCATGTCCGACGACATCGAGCTGATCGCGTCCGCGCTCTCCCGGGGCGAGTTCCTGGCGGCCGCGGAGTCCAGCAACACCGAGCTGCGCTGACGCCCCCGCGCACCAGCCGCTCGCTCCCCCCACAGCAGGCCGGATTCCGATCCGGCCTGCTGTGGCGCCTTCGCCCGCTCATCCGCTCCGCCCGCCCGCCCGCCAAGCCCCGCCAGACCGGCCCTGACCCAGATTGGGGATCCCATGAGCATCCCGCTCTCCTTCAACCAGGAATTCCTGTGCATGTTCGACCAGGGAGACGAGAAGGGGCCCTTCGGGCCCGTGTACAACATCGTCGCCGGGTGGCGGATCGCCGGGAAGCTGGCGACCGAGGAGCTCCAGGCGGCCCTCGACGAGGTCGTCGAGCGTCACGAGGCGCTGCGCACCACGATCGTGCGCACCCCCGGCGGGCAGCGTCAGGAGATCCTGCCGGCGAGCCCGGTCTCGCTGACGGTGCGGGAGCTCCCGGAGCCCGACCCGGCGGCCCGCGCCCGGCGCGCGGAGGAGCTGCTGATCGAGCTGGAGGGCGGCGAGTACGGGGTCGGTGAACTGCCCCTGCTGCGGGCGGTGCTGGGCCGCTTCGACGAGTCGGACGCGGTGCTGGTGCTGATCGTCCACCACACGGCGGCCGACGAGGTCTCCATGCAGCTGATCATCCGGGACCTGGGTCGGCTGTACGCGCGGCGCCGCGGCTTCGGGGCGGCGGAGCTGCCGGAGGTCACGCAGTTCCGTGACTTCGCGGTCTGGGAGCGGGCGAAGTTCGCACCCGAGGCGGACGTCAAGGCCCGCGGCTACTGGCGGGAGCAGCTGGTGGGGGCCGGGATCACCGGGGTGCCCACCGACCACCTGAAGTCCGCGGGCGTCCCCAAGGGCACCGCCGTGCACCGCTTCCAGGTGGACGCGGAGCTGACCTCCGCGGCGCTCGCCCTGGCGAAGGAGACCCGCAGCTCGCCCTTCATGGTGCTGCTCGCCTCGTACCAGCTGTTCCTGGCCCGCAAGACCGGCGGTACGGACATCGTGGTGCCGACCATGGCGGCGGGCCGCGGGCCGGGACGCTTCGAGAACACCGTCGGCGCCTTCTTCAACTTCGTGCCGCTGCGTACGGAGCTGGCGGGGGCACAGACCTTCCGCGAGCTGATATCGAGGACCCGGAGCACCTGCCTGAAGGCGTACGCGAACCCGCTGCCCTTCGGCCAGGTGGTCGCCGAGGCCCCGGCGCTGGCGGCCTCCTTCGGGGCGGACGACCTGGGAGTGGTGGCGTTCCAGGTGTTCCAGTTCCCGGCGATGGCGGGCGAGGAGGCGGGGGACGTGACGATCTCCGAGATCCGCCGCCGCGAGCTGTCCCAGCCGGTGAGCACCGACGTCCCGGACGGGGTGATGTTCCAGCTGGACATCGACCCGCTCTCCGGGGAGATGCTCGGCCACGTCGGGTACAACACGAACCTCTACGACGAGGCGACGATGCGGGAGTTCGCGGCCGGGTACGTCTCGGTCGTCCGGCAGACCGTCACGGCCCCGGACGCGCCCCTGAGCCTGTCCTGAGCCCGCCCCCGCCCCGCGCGCCACCCGACGGGGGTGGGGGACGTCCCGCGGAAGCGCCCCCGGCCTGTTGCAGCAGGCCGGGGGCGCTCGGGTTCCGCCGGGTCGCGCGCTCCGCTCTCGGCGGACGCGCGGAGGGTGTCAGCCGGCTTCGCGCTCGAGGACGACGTACGGGTCCTCCATCTCGTACCAGCCGAGGCCCGGCGGGCAGCGGTCGTAGCCGAGGAGCCGCCGTACCTCCTCCGGGTAGGCGAGTACGGACTCCTTGGGGACGGCCAGGTACTGGTTCTCCTCCTGGCGGAGGTTGCCGAGGTCCAGCGCGATGGTGAGGCCGGTGCGCGGGGTGTCGGTGGTGTTGGCGCCGCCGCCGTGGTAGACGCCGCCGAGCCAGATCAGCCCGGAGCCGGCGCTCATCTCGGTGGGCAGGGCCTCGTGCGCGAGCGGTGGCCGTTCGTCGTCCCAGTGGTGGCTGCCGGGGATCACCATGGTGCCGCCGTTCGCGGCGGTGAACTCGCTCATGGCGAGCATCAGCTGGACCCGGCTGGTGGGGCCGGGGTGGCGGCGCAGGTGCAGGGCGTCGTCACGGTGCAGGGGCTGCTTGCCCTGGCCCTTGTGGATCTGGATGGCCTGGGTTCCGCTGATCTGGACGGTGGGGGTCATCTCGGTGCGGGAGCGGCCTATCCACATGGGGACGGGCTTCTGCATGATCGCGCGGGCGGCGCCGAGGAAGTGGGGGTGGGTCACCACCGGCGTGAGCCGGGCGGTCCTGGCGAAGATCGAGGAGAGTCTGCGGGTGCGGGTGCCGTTGTACCAGTCGCCGCTGAAGTCGTGGCCCTCCAGGGCGGGGCCCAGGTCCTCCCACAGTCCCTTCAGAGTGACTTCGTCGGCCAGTTCCTCGACGATCACCCCGCCGTCCCGTTCGAGGATCTCCACCACCTCGTCGAGACCGGTGTCCGGCTTCACTCTCAGCAGTCCCGCCATACCCGCGTCACCTTCTCCTCTTCGTGCGTTCGGTGCCTCTCTCGTCGCTCCCGGCCCCCGGCCGCCGGCCGCCGGCTCCCTGCCGTGGCGCGTTACATGCCCCGGGCAGGGCGCTCCGGCAGCTTCACATTTCGGCTCCGGGCCGGGCATCTCCTGAATTGCGGCGGAAACGCCCCACGCGGGCCGAGGCCCGGTGGGCCGCTTTCCGGCCCGAGTTCCTGATCAAGCCGAAGACAGCAATCTCGAAGAGGAGTACGGCAGTTGGCGCTGACATGCTCGGCCTTGGCGGCCGCGGGACGGCGGCTGCGGGACGGACCGACGACCGGCCGGAGCACGGACAAGGGGAGCACATGCTGGACAGACGACGCCTGCTGGCCATCGGGGCGGGCGCTGCCGTGGCGGGAGGTACGACCGCCGTCGTCGCGGCCCGCGGAACCGCCGAGCCGAAGACGACGGCCCACCCCCCGGGCCACAAGGGCGCCGGCCACGGCCACGGGCTGGCGAAGAACGCGAAGATGAGCCCGGTGGCGGCCGCGACGCCGTTCGCCGTGCGCATGCCGGTCCCCTCGACGCTCGTACCGGTGCGCCGGACGCCCGAGGCGGACGAGTACGAGATAGCCGTGAAGAACGCGGACGTCGACATCCTGCCCGGTCTCAAGACCGGGGCCATCACGTTCAACGGCAAGTTCATCGCCCCCACCATCCGGGCCCGCTCGGGCCGCCCGGTCCGGATCTCGTACAAGAACGAGCTGGACCACGGGGCCACCGTGCACGTCCACGGTGCCCATGTGACGGCGGACAACGACGGTTATCCGATGGACCTGATCGCCCCGGGTGCCTCGCGGACCTTCGAGTACCCGAACAGCCAGCCGGGCGCGACCCTCTGGTACCACGACCACACGCACCACTGGGAAGCCGAGCACGTCTACAAGGGCATGCACGGCTTCTACCTGATCGACGGCGCCGACGAGTACGGGCTGAACCTGCCGAGCGGCGCGTACGACGTGCCGATCCTGATCCGGGACGCCCACTTCGACCCCAACGGCGGCCTGATCCTGGACGTGGAGCACCCCGAGGCCCGCTCCACCTTCCTCGCGAACGGCAAGCCGCAGCCGTACTTCCCGGTGGCCCGCCGCAAGTACCGCTTCCGGCTGCTGAACGCCTCCATCCACCGCATCTTCGAGCTGGACCTCGGCGGAACGGAGATGATCCAGATCGGTTCGGACGGCGGTCTGCTGCCGGAGCCGGTGAGGGTGACGAAGCTGACCCTGGCCCCGGGCGAGCGCGCCGAGGTCGTGATCGACTTCTCCGAGCACGCGCTGGGGAGCTCGCTGACCCTGTCGGAGCCGGCCGGTCCCGTGGTCCGCTTCGACGTGAACCGCAACGCCGTGGACACCAGCCGGGTGCCGTCCCGGCTGCGCGCGCTGCCGCCGCTGCCCACCCCGGTACGGACCCGCGAGTTCAAGCTGGCGGTCGCGCCGTCGATGATGGCGTACGCGATCAACGACGTGGAGTGGGACCCGAACCGCGTGGACGCCGTGATCAAGGACGGCACCTCGGAGATCTGGCGGATCTACAACGCGGACACGGTGGACTCGCCCTTCGGCGGGATCGACCACAACTTCCACGTGCACCTGGTGCAGTTCCGGGTCCTGGACCGGGACGGCAAGCCGCCGCTGCCGGGCGAGGAGGGCTGGAAGGACACGGTGCTGGTGCGGCCGGGCGAGAGCATCCGCATCCAGGCCACCTTCGCGGGCCGGCCCGGCAAGTACGTCTACCACTGCCACCTCCAGGAACACAGCGTCGCCGGGATGATGGGGCAGCTGGAGATCACCCCCTGACCCTCCCCCGGAACACGTCGAAGCCCGGTGCGCACGAGCGGACCGGGCTTCGGTGTTTTCGGCGGCTTCGGCGGCTTCGGCGGTGCAAGCGCTGAAGCCGTACCGGATGACGTACCGGAAGGCGTGTCAGAAGGCGTAGTGGACGCCGGTGATGCGCTCGGAGTCGTCCCACAGGGCGCGCCGGGCCCGCGGATCGCGGGCGGCGCGGGCGGGCCGGACGAGCCCGGGGTACCCCCGGGTCTCGGTGAGGCCGAGCGGACCGTAGTACTCGCCGCCGCGGACGCCGGGATCGGTGGCGGCGCGCAGTCCGGGCAGCATGCCCATCGAGGCGCTCTGCAGGAACAGCGGTCCGAGTACCGGGGCCATGGCCCGCAGCGCGGCCGGGAGTTCCCGGCCGAGGCCGGTGTCGGCGAGGCCCGGGTGGGCGGCCAGGGAGAGGGTGTCCGCTCCCGCCCCGGTCAGGCGCCGCTGGAGCTCCAGCGCGAAGGCCAGATTGGCGAGTTTCGAACGGTTGTATGCGGTGTAGCGGTTCTGCCGGCCGGTGGGGCCGGGGGCGCCGAGCCGGCCGAAGCGGTGGAGGTAGCTGCTGATGGTGACGACGCGTGCCCCGGGGGTGGCGGTGAGCCGGTCCAGGAGCAGCCCGGTGAGCGCGAAGTGCCCGAGGTGGTTGGTGGCGAACTGCCGCTCGAAGCCCTCGGCACTGCGGGTGGCCGGGGTGTCCGGGGTCCACATCACGCCCGCGTTGTTGACCAGCAGGTCGATCCGGGGGAAGCGGTCGCGCAGTTGCTTGGCCGCGGCCCCGACCGAGGACAGGTCGGCCAGGTCGAGGTGCTGCACGGTGGTCTCGGCCCGCGGGGCGGCGGCCCGGATGCGGGCCACCGCCGTCGCGGCCTTGATCTCGTCGCGTACGGCGAGCACCACGTGCGCGCCGTTGCAGGCGAGGGCCTTGGCCAGTTCGAGGCCGAGGCCGGAGCCGGCCCCGGTGACCACGGCGGTACGACCGTGCTGTGCGGGCACGTCCCGTGCGGTCCACTTGCTCCGGCTGGCCATGCGTGTACCCCTATCCGGCGGAGTGCGCTTCCTTGGCTTCCTGGATTTCCCGGGTGCGGTCGCGTCCGTATCCCTGCGTCACGATCCGCTCTGCGGCGCGCTCGTAGTGCGCGGGGTCGGCGGGGAGTTCGGTGGCGAGACCGCTGACGTAGCGGTTGTACATGCAGAACGCGGCCGCGATGAGCACGGTGTCGTGCAGGTCCGTGTCGTCGGCGCCGGCGGCGCGTGCGGCGGCGATGGTCTCCTCGGCGACCGGGCGGGCGGCGGCCTGCACCTCGGCGGCGACCTGCAACAGGGCGCGCAGCTTCGGGGTGAGGGGGGCGGCGTCCGGGTTCTTGAGCACACCGGCGACGAATTCCGCGCCTCCGTCGAGCTGGGCCGCGGCGAAGGCGCTGTGCGAGGCGGCGCAGAACGGCGTGGTGTTGAGCTCGGAGACGTAGGCGGCGATCAGCTCGCGCTCGCCGGGGCTCATCGAGGAGGGGGCACGCAGCAAGGCGTCCGCCAGCAGGCCGAGGGGCCGGGCGGTGTCCGTGCGCTGGGCCAGCAGCCCGCTGATGCCGGGCAGGTCGTTGTCGATCCGGATGTGCGGCATGCGTGCAGCTCCCCTTCGGCGGCCCGCGACACGGGGTCGGCGGAAACGATCACGGCGGCTGCGACTCTAGCCATTGCACTGCCGTCAGCGACGGCCTTCCGGCCAACCGGAGAGAAGATCCTGGATCAGCTCGAACGGCGGCTGTCCGGCGAGGTAGAAGTGGTCGCCCTTGACGGTGTGCCCGCGGTAGGGGCCTCGGGTCACCCGGGACCACGCGTCGGTGGCGTGCGGTCCGGCGACCGGGTCGTCGGCACCGATCAGGGTGGTGACCGGGCAGGCGAGCGGGAGTCCGGGTCGGTAGACGTAGCGTCCCGACATCCGGAAGTCCGCGTTGACGTACGGGTAGACCAGCTTGCGCAGGACGGGCTCGGCGAGCAGTTCCGCCGGGGTCCCGCCGAGTCCGATCAGGGCGGCGGTGAGCTCGTCGTCGTCGAGCTGCACGTCCGGATCGGGGGTGGTACGGGTCTGGGGCGCGGGCGCTGCGGAGGCGAAGAGGTGGCTGACGGTGATGCCGTCCGCTTCCAGCAGCCGTGCCGTCTCGAAGGCGAGCCAGGCCCCCATGCTGTGGCCGAGCAGTGCGAGCGGGCGGTCCGCGATGAGGCGCAGGGCCTCGGCGATGTCGCGGGCCAGGTCGTGCAGGTCGGTGGGGCAGGGCTCACCGATGCGCTCGGCGCGGCCCGGGTAGCGCACGGCGTGGACTTCCGTGCCGGTCAGACTGTCGGCCCACCGGGCGAAGAAGGCGGCTACGCCACCGGCGTGCGGGAAACAGACGAGTCGCTGTGCGGCATCCGGCCGTGCCGTCGTGCACTGCAGCCATGGAGTCATTGAAACGGGTCGCCGGCGGGTGGTTACGGCCATCCGACGGAGTCGGTGTTGGCGGGGGCGATCGTACCGGGGGGCACGGATTCCGCGGCCGCGAGAGGAGCGGCGGAGAAGAGGGCGACGGCGCCGACGAACCCGACGACGGAGATGCGGGCGATTCGCAGAACGGTTTCCACAACTGCTCCTAGTGGCGGTGGCGTTTCCTTACGAGGGCGACGTTAGCGAAGGACAGCACCCCTTGGCAAACAGTTGCCAGACTTTGGCAACTTGCCTGCATGTCACGGCCGGGCAGGCCGTAGCCCAACATGCTCAAATCCGCAGGTCAGACCGTCTCCTAGGACCCCTCCGAAAGGGTTTGGCAACCCCCCTCCCCCAGCTGTGCCAAATCCTCACCGCATGGCAACCCCCGCGCAGCGGTGACACGGGCCCGGCCCGCAGCGTCAGGGGCCGCCGCACGGCCTCTGACGCCGACAGGGGACTCGAGGGCAGGCGGACGGCACGGCGGGGCCCCTCAAGGACCGCCAGGCGTCCACGGCTCAGGAGGCGGGCGGGCTGGAGGCTGCCGGGAACGGTGCCCCGTGCGCGCATGCCGGCGGCGGCAGTGCCCCGGTCGGGGTGCCGTGCGCACATCCCGGTGCAGGCTTGCCGGACGCAGAGCCCGCGCGGGTGGGAGGCGAGGGGTGAGCGCCCGTCACGGAGCGCCTGAGACGAAGTCTCGGCCGGGCACCGCAGACGGAGTGCCAGAGGCGAAGCCCGGCAGCGGAGCGGGGCAGGGCAGGGCGGCGCGCCAGGGGCCCGGGGCGGGGCCCACGGGGGGCGGGTGCCAGGGCCGCAGGCCCGGTTTCGGGAAGGGGCGGGAAAGGACGGGAAGGGGCGGCGAGGGGGAAAGCCGCGCGCAGCGCCGCCCGCAAAAGCCAGATGCCCCCGCAGGGGCCGGCGTCAGGCCGCCGAGCGCCCGGGCAGCGTCAGCGTCAGCCGCGGCGCAGCCGTCAGAAGCCCGCTCACCAGCAGCGCATGCTCCCGCAGGGTCGGCGCCGCCAGCATGTCGTGGATCGGTACGGACAGCCCGTACTCCTGCCCCACCCGCCGCACCAGACGGGTCATCAGCAGCGAGTCACCGCCCAGCGCGAAGAAGTCGGACCGGTCCGCGAGCTCGGCGTCCTTGCAGCCCAGCAGCCGGGCCCACTCGCCGACGAGGAAGGCGTGCACGTCCTTGGCCCCGGCTCCCGCCCGGGCACGCAGGCCGTGGACCAGGAGCACCTGGTCGCCCAGGTTCCGGCAGGACATGTCGTGGAGCTGCGCGGAGACCCCGAACTCCCGGGCGATCCGCCGGACCAGCCTGGTGAGGAGCAGCGAGTCCCCGCCGCGGGCGAAGAAGTCGGAGTGCTCGGTGAGGTTCTCGCAGCCGAGGAGCTCGCCCCAGGCCCGGAACATGAACGCCCGCACCTCGTCGGCTTCGTCGGTGGTCACGGCTGTCGCGGCCGGTCCGGCCGTCGCGGCCGACGCACCGGTCACGACGATGACGGCAGAGCGGTCACGGGTCATATTCGCCACTCCCATGGGCATCATCGGCATCGTCCGCGGCCGCGGACAGCCCCGAAGGAGCCCGCCCGCACCCGGCGTTGCCAAGAAGCGTACGACAATCAGGCCACTATTGGCAACGACTTGCCAACCTTGGGAGTGGGCCCTTGAAGTCGCCTTTGCCTGAAACGCCCTCCATATTTGGTCGAGAACTGCAGGTGTTGATCACCACTTCCTTGCTAACCTGCATCGTTGAGGGATACGCTCTGGCACAAGAGAAGCGCATCATGTGACACGGCAGCGGCAAGACGGTGCCCGGAGCATTCGCAGTCCTTCCACCGTTGGGGCATACACGTGCTGGAGCAGCCATCTTTCGGTCGTCGGCTGAAGCAGCTGAGGACCGAGCGGGGCCTATCGCAGGCCGCCCTCGCCGGCGACGGAATGTCGACCGGCTACCTTTCGCGCCTGGAATCGGGCGCACGACAGCCCACCGAGCGCGCCGTCGCCCACCTGGCCACGCAACTCGGCATCAGCCCGGCCGACTTCGAGGAGTCCCAGGCCGCCTCGCTCGCGCAGAGCCTCTCCCTGTCCACCTCCATGGACTCGGACGAGAACAACCTGCTCCTCGCCGAGGCCCTGGAATCCGCGCACGGCCAGGACCCGATGCTGCGCTGGCAGGCCCTGTGGCGGCTGGCCCAGTGGAAGCGCAGGAACGGCGAGCGCGTCGCCGAGCACGCGTACCTCGAGGAACTGGTCCAGGCCAGCGAGGAGATCGGGCTCGCCCAGCTGCGGGCGCGCGCGCTGACCCAGTACGCCCGCTCCCTGCGCGACTCCGGCGAGATCCTCCCTGCCGTCGACGCCGCCCTCACCGCTCTCCAGCTCGGCCGTGACCACCAGCTCTCCGTCCAGGACCTGGCGGGCTCCCTGCTCGTCCTGGTCTCCGTGGAAGCCGAGGCCGGCCGGATGCCGGACGCCCGCCGGCACGCGGACGAGCTGACCGAGCTGGTCGAGGGCCGCAGCGACGCCATGTGGGCGGAGGCCATCTGGACCGCGGGCGCCCTGCGGGTGCGCCAGGGCGAAGTGGCCTCCGCGGAAGTCCTGTTCGAGCAGGCGCTGGAGCGCTTCGACAGCCGGGAGAACCTCTCCCTGTGGCTGCGGCTGCGGGTGGCCATGGCCGAGCTCCAGCTGCAGAAGTTCCCGCCGGACGCGGACGCCGCCCAGCGCTGCATCGAGGCGGCGGAGGCGGGGCTGCCGTTCGCCGGTACGCCCCCGCTGGAACAGGCCCTGACGGTACTGCGCGCCCGGATCGCCTTCCACGAGGGCCGCTACCCGGACACCCGCGCCCTGCTGGACCGGCTCAGCCGCTCCGAGCTGCGGCTCCCGTACCAGTACCAGATCCGGCTGGAGGCGCTGGCGAACCAGCTGCGCATCCTCGACGGTGACGAGGACGAGGGCCTGGCCGGGCTCCAGCGGCTCGCCGTCAAGGCACAGGAGAACTCCAACATCGACCTGGCCGCGGAGATCTGGCGGCTGGCCGCGGAATGCCTGATGCAGGCCCGTGCCCGGGCCCAGGGCGAGGCCGCCGGCGCCTCCGCGGAGGCGGGCGCCGGTACGGGCACCGGCCCCTCCGACGGCGGCCACGGCGGCCCGCCCGCCTGACCGGCCCCGCCGGCACACGCGCCGCGCACCGCCTGCCACACCTGCCTGACGGCGAGGGCGGGCCGCACCCCACCGGGTACGGTCCGCCCTCGCTCGCATCCGGCCCGCAGCGGCCTCCCGCCGCCCCCGGGACCCCTCCCCCGCGCCCGCCCCTGCCCGGCCCCTCCCCCGCGCCGCCCCGCGGCCTTACGCATTGCCATGCCTTCGCCGATATGGCAATATGTTGCCTAGAATTGGCAACTCCGCGCATCCAGATCAGCAGCTGTCTCCGCACAGGGGGTGGATGAGCATGACAGGTACGGACGTGAACAGGGAATATACGGTTGGCAACCTTTGGCCAAAGATTGTTGCCAACAGGGCTCGCGCCACCGGAATCCCGACTGCCACGGCCGGCACGCACACCTCCCAGCGCGCCCTGCTCGAAGCGGCCGCCGAAGGCCTGCGCAAGCTCGCCACGGACGTCCGCTGCCGGGCCGCTTTCGCAGCGCCCGGCTCCGTGCTCCAGGACCTCCTCGCCCCCGCCGCCCGCCGCTACGTCCTCGCCCCGGACCGGGCCGGGTTCCTCGCCGAGATCGACTCCCTGAGGGCCAAGGGGTACCGGGTGACGGCCGAGTTCACCGCCGCCGACCAGGACGTGGACGACACCGCCCGCATCGAGCGGACCGTCGGCGAGTACCTCGCCCTGCTCGACCACGAGTCCGCACCGGACCGGCTCGGGTTCGACCTGTCCCAGGTCGGGCTGGCCGTCTCCCGCGGCCTCGCCGTCGAGAACACCGGCCGCATCGCCGCCGCGGCGGCCGCACGCGGCGCCGAGGTGGTGCTCAGCATGGAGCGCTCCCCCGCCGTGGACACGGTCCTCGCCGTCCACGACGAGCTGGCCGGCCGCCACCTCAACCTCGGCGTGACCCTGCAGGCCCAGCTCCACCGCACCGAGGACGACGTGGCCGCCGTCGCCCGCCCCGGCCGGCGGGTCCGCCTGGTCAAGGGCGCCTTCCCGGAGGCCCCGCACATCGCCCTCGGCCGCGGCCCCGCACTCGACGACCGCTTCCTGCACCTGGCCCGGATGCTCGTGGACCGCGGCGCCTGCCTCAGCCTGGCCACCCAGGACCCCGCCGTTCTCGCCGCCGCCGAGGAGACCGGCCTGCTCGCCCGCGTCGGCGAGATCGAGATGCTGTACGGGGTCCAGCCCGAGCTGCTGCGCCACCACCGGGACACGGGTCACCAGTGCCGGATCTACGCGACGTACGGCACCAACTGGTGGCTCCACCTGCTCCAGCGCCTGACGGAACACCCGCCGATGGTCCTCAACGCCCTGGCCGACATCGCGAACGGCCATACCCCGGCCGCGGCCTCCGCGTACTGACCGAGACCTCCGCGTACCGGCCGGAGCCCTCCGCATACCGGCCCCGACAGCAGCCGGGGCCGACAGCAGCCGGGGCCGACAGCAGCCGGGGCCGACAGGCCGGTCGGCCCGCCGGCCCCCGGGATTCAGGCCGCCAAGGCCGGCGTGCGCAAGGCCACCGCCGCCGCGTACGCCGGGCTGACGGCCAGGTCCGCGACGGTCCAGCCGGGCGGGCTGGTGACCCGCCCGGCGGTGGTTCCCAGGTAGTCCAGGGACGGATCCCGGGCCAGACCCGTGCCCAGCCCCTTGAGGTACGCCTCCTTGCGGACCCACGAACGGGCGAAGGACGCGGGCCGCGCCTGCGGGGTGCAGGCGGCCAGTTCGGCCTCCTCCAGCGGGTGCAGGACCCCCCGCATCTCCTCCGCCGCCTCCACCGAGCCCAGGCTCTGCACGTCCACGCCCACCGGCGCGGACGCGAACGCCAGCAGCGTGAGGTTCCCGCTGTGCGAGAGCGAGAAGTGCACCGGCTGCGCCGGATCCGCGGGGGCGGGGCGGCCGTGCGGCTCCCCGCAGACCGGGCAGGTCTCGCGGCGGAACCGGACCCGCTCGGGCAGGGTGTCCGTGTACGCGCCGAGAAGGACCCGCAGGGCCACGTGGGCCGTCAGGTAGCAGCGGCGGTCGGCGGCCCGGCGCAGCAGCCGCGCGCGGGCGCGTTCGGGCTCGTCCAGGATCCGGCGGGCGAGTTCCTCCACCGGCCCGGCCTCCCGTACCGCGTCCGCCTGCCACACCTGCGCGGCGTCCGCGGTCAGCCGCTGGGGCCCCGGCGGCCGGTGCAGCGTCAGCGGGCGCGGGACCCGGGGCAGCTGCGGGGCTGCCGTGACCGGCGGGGCCAGGTCAGCGGGCGCCATGGTCTTCGGCCGTCGTGCCGTCGGACGTCCGCGTGACGAAGGCACACGCGTCGCGGGCGGCCTGGTACCCGGCGAGGTATTCGTCGCCGTCCGCGGCCACCGCCATTTCCTCGAGGACCGTGACCAGGCTCGCGAGCAGGGCCGCGAACCGGCCTCCGTTCTCCTGCACGAGGGTCATGGCGCCCTCCCACAGGGCGGCGCGCACCTGCTGCACGGTGGGGAGTCCGCCGCCGACCGCGGCCACGGCGAGCAGTTCGGCGATGCGCCGCTCCAGCGGGGTCGCGTTCCAGGCTCCGCGTTCCGCGTCCCGTACGAGCGCCTCCAGGTCCGCGCCCAGGCGCACGACACCGGGCGGCTGGACGCGTGGCTGCCACGCTGAACTGTTGGGCACGGTGGGCATGGTGGTGACTCCTCACACAGCGGACCGGGGGCCGGAGCCGGCGGACACCAGCAGTCCGGCGCACCCGAGGGTGACAAGGGCGGCGGCGACCGCCACCCACAGCGCGGGGACGTACGTCATCCGGTCCCCGTCGGCGGCCGGGTAGAGGAACACGCCGCCGGCGGCCACTCCGGCGGCCGCCCCCAGCTGCTGGGCCGCGGTGAACACCCCGGACCCGGCGCCGGCGTCCTCGGCCGGTACGCGTTCCAGGACGATGCCCGCGACCAGCGGGACGCTGGTGCCGTTGCCGAAGCCGAACACCGCCAGGCAGACGAGCAGCAGGGTCAGTTCCAGCTGGCCGTGGTCCCCGTCGCCGGCCGCCGCCACGGTCGCCAGCGAGCCGGCCAGGCCCGCGACCGTGGCCAGTCCGGCCGCCACCAGCGTGCCCGGTCCGAAGCGGGCCCGCAGCCCGAACCCGAGCCGGGCACCCGCGGCGATGCCGACGGCCACCGGGGTGAAGGCGGCCCCGGCGGCGGCCGGTCCCAGCCCCGCCTCCTCCTGGAGGTAGAGGCCCAGCAGGACGAAGAAGGGGACGGTGGCGACGTACAGGGCGAAGTTGAGGAGGACCCCGAGGACGAAGGGACGGACCCGGAACAGCCGGACGGGCAGCAGCGCGGTCCGCCCGGCCCGGTCCCGCAGCACCTGCCGGCGGGCGAATACGGCGGTGACCACGGCCCCGGCGGCGAACAGGGCGGCGCCGGCCGTCCCCGGCAGGTCCCGTACGGCGGCCAGGGGCAGGAGCAGGAGCGTGAAGCCGAGGGCGCTGAGGGCCACACCCGCGCCGTCGAGGTGCCGGGAGCCGTCCCGGGGGCGGTCGGCGGGCAGGGACCGGCCGGTGAGGACGAAGGCGGCCAGGCACAGCGGGACCACGAGGAGGAACACGGGCCGCCAGCCGAGCCCGTACGGGTTCCAGGCGGGGACGGCGCCGCCCAGCAGCTGCCCGGCGACCATGCCGAGGCTCATCGCGAGCCCGTAGAAGGCCAGGGCCTTGGGCCGTGCGCGGTCCGGGAAGCGGACCCGGATCAGGGCGAGTACCTGCGGCAGCATCAGGGCGGCGGCCCCGCCCTGGGCGAGCCGGGCGGCGATCAGCGCGGCGGGGGACCAGGCCAGTCCGCAGGCGAGGGAGGTGAGGCCGAACAGCAGCAGCCCGGCCCGGTAGGCGCGGCGCAGCCCGACGAGGTCGCCGATCCGGCCGCCGGTGATCAGTCCGAGGCCGTAGACCAGGCCGTAGCCGCCCGCTACCGCCTGGAACTCGAAGGCCGACAGGCCCAGGTCGCGGTCGATGGACGCGGCGGCGAGGTTCACGCAGAAGGCGTCGAAGAGGGAGAGGAACGGGCCGAGGAGCAGCAGCCACAGGCCCTGCCAGGGGCGTTGGCCACCGGGCGGGTCCGGGTGCGGGGGGAGGGCGTCGACGGCAGGCACCCGCGGGGAGGCGGTCGGCGCCGGCACGGCCGGCTTCCGGTCCCTGCTGTCGACACGCTCCCCGGCCATGTCCGGCGAATCCTCTCGGAGTTCGGACTTCCCGCTCCCCATCCAAGGGAGAAACCGCGGGCACCGGCAGCCGGACTTGGCCAAGTCTCCGGCGTCCCTGCCCTGCCGCGCGCACTCAGGCAGGTCGGCCTGGCCCGCCGGGGCCGATCTGCGCACGTGAGGAGACGCGCCACGGCGGGCCGGGCTCGGATGATGCTGCTCCGGGGGTCCCGGAGCCGGGCGCTCCCGTGCCGTACGGCGGGAGCCGCGGTAAGAGGCAGGGAGTGGGACGTGTCAGTGTTCGAGACCGGAGTCGCTTCCGTCGTCGTGGACGGGGAGAACCTGACCCTCGAGGCGGTGCGGGCCGTCGCCGAGGAGGGTGTACGGGTGACCCTCACCGACAGCGTGGTCGCCCGGGCCCGCAAGAGCCGGCAGATCCTGCGGGGGCTGGCCGGCGAGGAGTCGGCCGCGGAGGCCGAGCGGCAGACGAACCTGGTACGCAGCCACAACACGGGCCTCGGCCCGCTGTTCGGCGAGGACGAGGCACGCGCGATCATGACGGCCCGGCTGAACTCCCTGGCCAAGGGGTACTCGGGGGTCCGTCCGGAGATCCTGGCGCAGCTGGCCCGCTATCTGAACCACGGGGTGACCCCGGCCCTGCCGGAGATCGGCTCGCTGGGCGGCGGCGGGGACACCGTCCCGCTGGCCCACCTGGCGGCGACGCTGCTCGGCGAGGGGCTGGTGCTGCGGGACGGAAAGCGGGTGGCGGCCGCGAAGGTGCTGCAGGACCTCGGGATGGAGCCGCTGCGGCTGGGCATCCGTGAGGGGCAGGCGCTGATCGGCGGGACCGCCGGGGCCACCGGCCTGGGCTGCCTGGTGGTCGCGCGGGCCCTGGACCAGGTACGGCACGCGGAGATCGCGGCGGCGCTGGCCACCGAGGCGCTGGGCGGGACCGCCGGGCCCTTCCTCGCCGCGGGCCACGACCTGGCCCGCCCGCACCTGGGGCAGATCGACACGGCGGCCAACCTGCGCTCGCTGCTGCGCGGCGGTGCGGCGGCCGCGGCGGTACTGGGCACGGCGGTGCGCGATCCGCTGGCGGACCCGGCTCCGGCGGCCCAGCGGACGTACGCGCTGCGGGCCGTGCCGCAGGTGCTGGGGGCCGTGCGGCACTCCCTGTACCAGGCGGTGGGGACCCTGGAGACGGAGTTGAACTCGGCCGGCGGCGACCCTTTGTACTTCGAGGAGCAGCTGGTGTTCCACGGGGCGAACGGGCAGGGCCAGGCGGTCGCGTTCGCCCTGGACTTCGCCACCATCTCGCTGGTGCAGCTGGGGGTGCTGGCCGAGCGGCAGGTGCACCGGCTGCTGGACCCGGGGCCGGACGGCGGGCTGCCGCCGTTCCTGGCGGCGGGCGATCCGGCGCTGAACCACGGGTTCGCCGGGGTCCGTCATCCGGTGGCCGCGCTGGTCGCGGAGAACCGTACGGTCGGCTCCGCGAGCGTGCAGAGCGTCCCGGCCGCGGGGGACGCGGAGGACGTGTCGGGGCTCGGGCTGCTGGCGGTCCGGGGCACCCGGCGGGTGCTGGAGAACAACAACCGCATCCTCGCGGTGGTGCTGCTCGCGGCGGCGCAGGCCGTGGACCTCTCCCGGCGGTTCGACACGCTGGGCCCGGCCTCGCAGGCCGCGTACGACGCGGTGCGCTCGCTGGTGCCCGCGCTGGGCGTGGACCGGGCCATGTCCGAGGACATCGAGCTGATCACCACGGCGCTGTCCCGGGGCGAACTGCTCCGGGCGGTGGGCCGGTACGGGGGAGCCGCCCTGCGCTGAGCCCGGCCCGCGGCCCGCGGCCCGCAGAACCCAGCCATACGACCACACGGCCACACGGCCACACGACGGCATGACCGCACGACCGCACGGTCCGCATCTGAGGGAGCACCAGGGAGGCACAGCATGAGCGACACCCGCCCGGCGGCCCCGGAGGCCGTGCACGACCCGGCTTCGGCAGTACTCGCGGCGGCCGCTTCGGCGGCCCCGGCCTACACCGCCTCCGCGGCACAGGGCGCGGCGACGGCTCTGATCCGCATGTTCGTGGAGCAGGGGGTGTTCGGACCGTTCCCGGTGGGACCGGAGCCGGAGCCCGAGCCGGCGGCGCCGCTGCCCGCCGTCCTCGCCGGCGACTGGGACCGGGCGCGCAAGGCCGTGGCGCTGGCCGAGTCCCGGCGCGAGGCGCAGGAGCCGCTGCCCGCGGCCGCGACGGCCGAGCTGTCCGCCGTGCCGAGCCTGCGCCTGGTCGGCGAGATCATGCGCCGCGCGACCCGGCCCCTGGAGCCCGCCCTCCTGCAGGACGCGAGCTGAGTGCACGGGATCCCGCCCACCCGACGATCCGACTGTGTGACCGATCCGACCGGAGGTACGTGACGTGAGGCCCGTCGTCCGAGCGGTCCTGAGGGGCTCGCTCAAGCAGATCCACCATGTGCGGGCCACCGATCCGGGCCGGGCCCGGGGCCTGGTGGCCGAGGTGTACGACCAGGCCCAGCGGGACTTCGGGGTGCTGGCCCCGCCGCTGGCCCTGCACTCCCCCGCCCCGCCGGTGCTCGCCGCGGGCTGGATGATGCTGCGGGAGACCCTGCTCGTGGAGGGGGCGGTGGGCCGGGCCGCCAAGGAGATCGTGGCCACCGAGGTCTCCCGGGCCAACGCCTGCCCGTACTGCGTCCTGGTGCACCAGGCCACCCTGGACTCCCTGTCCGCCGGGCAGGCCGCGTCCCCGGGCGGTGCCCTCGCGGTGTGGGCGGGCTCCACGGGACGGCAGCCGGGCCGGGGGGCTCCGGCCGAACCGCCGTTCCCGGCCGGGCAGGTGCCGGAGCTGGCCGGGGTCGCGGTGACCTTCCACTACATCAACCGGATGGTCGGCCTCTACCTGGACGAGTCACCGGTGCCGGATCAGGCGCCCGGGTTCGTGCGCGGCCCGATCATGCGGACCGTGGCGAAGTCGATGCGCCCGGTCTCCGGCAGGCCGCTGGCCGCGGGCACCTCCCTGGAGCTGTTGCCGGAGGCCCCGCTGCCCGCCGAACTGTCCTGGGCCCGCCCGAACCCGGTGGTGGCCGACGCGCTGGGCCGGGCGGTGGCCGCGGTGGAGAACGCCGCCCGGTGGGTGCCCGCACCGGTACGGGAACGGCTGCGGGAGCAGCTCGCCGAGTGGGACGGCGGCCCGGTGGGCCCCAGCCGCGCCTGGCTCGCCGAGGCCCTCGGCGGGCTGCCCGCCGGGGACCTGCCCGCCGCCCGGCTGGCCCTCCTGACCGCCTTCGCCCCGTACCAGGCCACGGACGAGGACTTCGAGGCGTTCCGCGCCCGCTTCCCCACCGACCGGGCCGTCATCGAACTGACCTCCTGGTCGGCCCTGTCCGCCGCCCTCTGCGTGGGCTCCCGGCTGTCCGCCGCCCCCGCCACCCGCTGAGAAGGGGTCAGCGGTCCCGGCCGGCACAGCTGCGGGCGGTCCGGGCTGGGGCCGCGGCCCGCGGGGCGGCGGCCCGCCGCGCCGCCCGGGGCCGGACCGGGCCGCCGCGGCGGACGGGCCCGGCCGCTCCGGTCCGGACGGTCCGGGCCGTCCCGGCCGCCCCTGTCCGTTCCGCGGGCCCGCCCCCGGGCACCGCTGCCCGTACCGGCTCCGCGGGAGCGCAGAGGGCCCCCGCCGGGCTCCCGGCGCCGTCCGGGGCGGGGAGCACCGGGCCGGTCGCGGGGGGGGGGGGGGGGGCGGCGGGGGGGGGGGGGGCCCCGCCCCACATCAGCTCCCCCGCGTGCTGTGTTACCTGCCGCCCTCCGCAACCCAACCCCCCCCCCCCCCCCCCCCCCCCCCTCTCCCCGCCCCCCCCCCCCCCCCCCCCCCCCCCCCCCCCCCCCCCCCCCCCCCCCCCCCCCCCCCCCGCCGCCGCCGGCCGGCCCGCCTGCGTGCCCGGTCCGCCGTCCACGCCCTCCGCGGCCTTCGCCGGGGCCGCGGCCTTCGCCGGGGCCGCCGGGGCCGCCGCGACCAGGGCGGTGCGGCCCTCGTTCCCGCGGCCCAGCAGGTCGTCCACCGTCTCCGAGCCCGCCGTGCCCCGCTCGCGCAGGGCCCGGGCCGTCGAGGCCAGTTCGTCCGCGATGCGCTCCACCTCGTCGGCGACGGCGGCCGCGTTCTGCCCGAGGATGTCGCCCCACAGCCGGGGGTCGCTGCCGGCGATCCGGGTGGTGTCCCGTACCCCGGTCCCGGCCAGCTCCAGCACCTCCCGGTCCAGCCCGGTCAGCTGCGCGGCCAGGGCCGAGGACACCAGCTGCGGGGCGTGGGAGAGGGCGGCCACCGCCCGGTCGTGGGCGGCGGGGGTCATGTCCCTGCGCACTGCGCCGCAGAGGGCGACCAGCGCGTCCACCGCCTCCAGGGCCCGCGGCTCCACCGTCGGGTACGGGCACAGGATCCAGGGGCGTCCTTCGAAGAGGCCCGCCTGGGCGGCGGCGGGGCCGGTGAGCTCGCGGCCCGCCATCGGGTGCCCGGGGACGTAGCCGAGCAGGTCGCTGCCGCGCAGCTCGGCCTCCGTCCAGATGTGTTCCTTCGCGCTGGCCACGTCCGTGTAGGCGTGGCCCAGCCCGCGCGCCTGTGCCTCGTACAGGGTGTCCACCACCACCGAGGGCGGGGTGGCGACGACCACGAGGTCGGCGGGCGGCATGTCGGGGGTCAGTTCCCAGCCGGCTCCCATCCGCAGCGCCGTCTCCAGCGCCTGACGGGAGCGGTCCTCCAGGGTGACGGTGACCCCTGCCCCGGTGAGGGCGAGTGCGATCGAGGTGCCGATCAGTCCGCAGCCGATGACGGTGACGTGGCTCAGGCCGCGGGTGCGGTCCGTCCTCTCGTCGAGCGCGTCGGCGGTGCGGGGGTCGTTGCCGGTCAATGCGGGCTCCTTGGTGGGCTTCTGGCTCGGGTGCGGGGACTGTGGGCCCGGGTCGCCGGGGCTCGGGTGCCCGGGCTCCGGCTGCCCGGGCGGGCGGCGGGGGTGTTCACCACTGGGTGTCCTCGAACTGGCCGGGACGGCGGCCCTCGCCGGCCGGTCCGCGGTAGGCCTGGGCGATGTCAAGCCACTGGTCGGCCAGTTCTCCGGTGGCGCTCAGGCCGAGGTCGGACCGGTGCCGGCGGCGGGTGACCAGCAGGCAGAAGTCGTGGGCGGGGCCGGTGATGACCTGCCGGGCGTCCTCCGCGCCGATGTTCCACCGCTCGCCGCTGGGGCCGGTCAGCTCGAAGCGGAAGGGCTGCTCCGGCGGGGTGATGCCGTGCGACTCGTAGCCGAAGGACTGGGTCAGGAAGGCGAAGTTGACCAGGTGGATCAGGCGGTCGGTGGGCTGTCGGCGCACCTTCAGGGCGTCGGCGATGTCCTGGCCGTGGCCGAAGAGCTCCATGATCCCGGCGCAGGCCAGCACCACCGGCGGCAGTGGATTGACCAGCCACGGCACGACCGAGCCTTCCGGCACCGCGGCCAGTGCCTCGACCGAGGCCTCGCCCTCGGCACGGAACCGGGCCAGCAGCTCCTTGGGCGGGAAGCCGTTGAACTGCTTCAGGGCGGCGTGGACCGCGCCGTCGAAGTCGTCGGCTGCGGAGGCCGTGATGGCCTTGAACTGCTCGGGGGCGGCGGCCGCCGTCTTGGCCAGGGTGAAGATGAAGGTCAGGTGGGCGATCTGGTCGGCGATGTTCCAGCCCGTGGCCGGCGTTTCCGTGTACCAGGCTTCGTCGTCGAGGTCTGCGACCAGGGCGGCGACCTCGTCGATGTCGGCGGACAGGGCCTTGAGGACGTCGTTGAGGCTCATTTTCCGGTTCTCCTTCTGCTGTGCCCCGGCTCCTGCCGGATGCGAGTTGTTTGATGAAACTGACTGGTCGTACGGCGGTCGTGCGGAAGGGTCGTGCGGCGGGGCTTCGGTTGTCTCACGGGATCCGGCCGCCTGGTGGGCTCCGGCCGGCGGGCCGGGTTGCTTGATGCAACTCACTGGCCTTGGAAAAGCGGCGGCGCAGGACGTACGGGGTGGAGCTCACGCGGCGCGGCCGACGAGGGAGCGCACCTGTGCGGAGTACGGCTCCAGGGCCTGGGCGAGCGCGTCCGGGATCAGGGAGGGCACGGTCGCGGTGTTGGGGCCGCGCATGCAGGCGATCCGCTGCTTGCCGCGGGCGATCAGGGTCTCGGTGCCGTCCTCGGAGAGCTTGACGTAGTCGAAGGTGAATTCCAGCTGGGTCTGGCCCAGCTCGCTGAGCCGCATCCGGATCGACAGCTCGTCGAAGGCCGTGATCTCGGCGAAGAACTCGCAGTCCACCTTGAGCGTGAAGAGCTTGAGGTCGTCCTGCACGTCGGCGAGCACCGCCGGCGCCTTCTGCTTCAGGAAGAGCTCGCGGCACCGGCCCTGCCAGCGGAGGTAGTTCACGTAGTAGACGTTGCCGACGAGGTTGGTCTCCTCGAAGCCGACGGTGTGGCGGTACTCGAAGTAGTCGACGGCGGTGGCAGCGGCGGTGGCGGTGGTCAGCGTCATGGTGGATGCCCTTCGGTCGGGGTTCGGATCGTCTCTGGGTGGGATGTTCAGGCGAGTTGCTTGAAACAACTCACCCGGCGGACACGTCCGCCCGAAGCGAGCCCTGCTCGCTGTCGGACGGCGCGGTGTCCTCGGGCCGGGATCCGGCGGTCGTACGGTCGAGTGCGGCGTTTCCGCAGATCAGCGGGTCAGGGTAGGCAGCAGCGGCAGCACGTTCTTGCGGCCGCTCCTCGAACCGTCCGGGGCCGGTGCCCCGTAGGTGACGGAGATCCCCTTGCTCTGGGCGGCTTGCACGATGCCCGGGATGGCGCGCTCGGCGAGCGCGGCGATCGTGTTTGCGGGGTTGACGGTCAGTGCTCCGGGGACGGCCGAGCCGTCCGTGACGAAGATTCCGGGGTGTCCGCGCAGTTCGTTGCGGTCGTCGAGGGCGGAGGTCTGCGGGTCGTCTCCCATTCGGCAGGACGAGAGCGGGTGCACGGTGTAGGCACCCACCAGGTCGTTCGTCCACGGCATCACCTTGGCGAGGCCGTCCTTCTCCAGGATTTCCTTGACTTCGGCGTCGGATTGGGCCCAGGCGCCCAGGGTGTTCTTGGTCGGGTCGTACCTGAGGTTTCCCCGGCCCAGCATCTGCTGGGATATCCGGTGGGCGTTGCCGGTGGCGGGCGGGGGGCCGAAGACCCCCTCGTTGTCGTCCTCGATCATCGTGAAGATGGTCAGCCAGGACGTCCAGCGCTTGAGGATCTCCTTCTTCTCCGCTCCGAACCAGGTCGGCCCGGTCGCGTCGGGGACCTGGGCGAGGATGGTGCCCAGACCCGGCGGGAAGTAGAGCTGCTCCAGCGAGTAGCGGGAGTACTCGGGAAGGGATCCGTCCAGACGGTCCCAGCTGGCCACCGTAGGCCCCTTGCCGATCTGGTTGGCGGCGTACGCAAGTCCGTCGCCGCGGTCCAGACCGAGCAGTTCGGCAGCCTTGTCCTCGTTGATGATGGCGGTGTTGAGCCGCTCGCCGTTCCCGGAGAAGTACCGGCCGACGGCGTGCGGCATGGTGCCCAGGTGCGCCTCGCTGCGCTGCAGGATGACCGGGGTCGCACCCGCTCCGGCGGCGATGACGATGATCTTCGCCTCGATCTCGCCGGTGCCGACGTGGATCCGGTAGTCCTCCTCGTGCACCAGGTCGTAGTGGACCCGGTAGTCACCGTCCGAGGTGCGGGCGATGTACTGCACCTCGTGCAGGGGGCGTATCTCGGCGCCGTGGGCGAGCGCGGCCGGCAGGTAGTTGACCAGCAGGGACTGCTTGGCCTCGAACCGGCAGCCGGCCATCATCCAGTTGCAGTTGACACATTTGGAGTTGTCGATGGCGACGGCGAGGGGGTTCGCCGTCCGTCCGGCGTGGTTGCAGGCGGCGGCCCACAGACCGCCGGCGTAGCTGACGTCACTCCACTCCTGTTTGGTGACCGACAGTGACTCCTCTACCCGGTCGTACCAGGGATCGAGGGTGGTACGACTGACCGATTCCGGCCACATCCTGCGGCCGATCGAACCGTGCCGGTCGAAGACGAACCGCGGGGCCCGGGGCATGGCCGCGAAGTAGACCACGCTGCCGCCGCCGACGCAGTTGCCGCCGAGGATGCTCATCCCGTCGCCGACGGTGAAGTCGAAGGCCCGCGTGTAGGAGGAGCCGAGCTTGTAGTCGTGCTCGAACTCGCTGCTCTCCAGCCAGGGGCCGCGCTCCAGCACGGTGACCTTCGCCCCGCCGGCCGCCAGGTGGTACGCGGCGATCGCGCCGCCGAACCCACTGCCGATGACCAGGACGTCCGTACGCTCGATGCTGTTGCTCATGCTGGGCTCCCCTGGGGCGTGGTGTCCGGGTGGAGACGGGCGAACTGCTTGCCGTAGCCGAATTCCTTGAAGCGCCACAGTCCGTCCGCGTCGGGCTGGGAGATCCCCATGGCCGCGAGTCCGGGGTGACCGTCCGCGAGTGCCTCTGCGGTGTGCAGGTGAGCCGCAGAGTCGAAGGCCATGTTGCAGAAGAGGGAGAGCATCACCCAGAAGTCCTTCTCCGGGTGGCCGGGAGTCGTCAGTCGCTGGATCAGCGCGACGCGGTGCCGGTAATCGAGAGCGACGAAAGGCGGTACCTCCTCGTCGAGGGTGAGCCCCAGCTCCGTGGCGTAGCCGCGGGTGTGCTCGTTGACCAGGTCGGCCAGGTCGTCCAGACCGTCGTGGATACCGGTCGCGTCCCAGCGCAGGAGTTCCAGCGCCCCGGCCTCGACCGCGCCCCCGCCGGTGGAGACACCGGCGATCGCACGGTCTTCGGCCCAGCGCTTCTGCCCCGGGATGATCGTGTCGGCGTAAGCCTCCAGCGTCATCGTCCGGCCGCCATCGCCGTCAGGCGCCACTCGTGCGTTTTCTACTCGCATCTCATTCCCCTTTCTCTTCGGTTCTGAGTGGTTGCCTTGCGGCGTGAGAGAAAACTAGAACTGGGGCCGCAGTTCAAGCAACCAGCCAAAGTCGCAGCGAGACTGAACACGACTCCCCAGAGTCGGGGCTTCCTTGAGGCAGAACTTCCGACCTGGTCGGAGCCCTCTCTAGGCTCGGGTCCCGGATGCATTCCGCACCTGCACGTGACATTCCTTCCGCGACGGCCCAGACGTCCTGTGGAAGTGCGCCTTGGGTCTCTTGCTTGGGGGCAACGTGAAAAGTGCTGACGATGCCCCGCTCCCGTCGGCGCACGACACACACCGGGTACCGATCGCCGACCTCCTCCCCGCCGACTCCCCTCGGCTGGGAGACATCGACAAGTCCCATGTCCGCCGTCTAGCCGCCGTCTTCCCGACCCTCCCGCCGGTCCTGGTCCACCGGGCCACGATGCGGGTGGTCGACGGCATGCACCGGATCCGCGCCGCCTCCCTCAAGGGGCTGGACACCATCGAGGTCCAGTACCTGGACGCGGCCGAGGACCAGCTGTTCCTGCGTTCCGTGGCGGCCAACCTGGCGCACGGGCTGCCGCTGTCGGTGGCCGAGCGCAAGACGGCCGCGGCCCGCATCCTGGCCTCCCACCCGAGCCTCTCGGACCGTGCCGTGGCCGCCCTCGTGGGGCTCGACGCGAAGACGGTGGCCGGCGTACGGGTGTGTTCAGCCGCGGGATCTCCGCCGCTGAACATGCGTACGGGAGCGGACGGCCGGGCCCACCCGCTGGACCGCACCGCCGAACGCATGCACGCCGCCGAGCTGCTGGCCCAGGACCCCGAGCTGCCGCTGCGCGCCGTCGTGGAGAAGACCGGCCTGTCGCTGGGCACCGCGCACGACGTACGGCAGCGGCTGCTGCGCGGCGAGGACCCGGTGCCGCAGAGCAGACATGCGGCCGGCCAGGCAGCGAAGCGGGCGGCGGGTCCGCCGGTGCCCTCCGGCGGCGGGGCGGCTCCGGCCGCCTACCGGGGCCCGGCGCAGCCGGGCCAGCCCGCGCTGCGGGCCCCGCAGGCCCCGCTGTCCCCGCGCTCCCGCCTGCCCATGGACACGCTGCGCCGGCTGGCCGGGGATCCCTCCCTGCGGCACACGGACACCGGGCGGGAGTTCATCCGCTGGCTGCACACCCACTTCATGGTCGACGAGGCGTGGCGCAAGCGGCTGGACGCGATCCCCCCGCACAGCGTCGACGCCGTCGCCGACCTGGCCCGGCACTGCTCGGACGCCTGGCGGCGCTTTGCCGAGGAGCTGGCCGTACGCAGACACACCGGTCCGGACCTCGCAGAACTCCACGCGACTCAGCCAACTCGGCGTTGACGCCCCGCAGCGACAGGGAGACACGGTGACTACGACGACCATCGAACACGCCGTCCGCCGGGCCATCGGATACATGCACGTCAACCTCGGCCAGGACCTGACCATCGACGACATGGCGCGCACGGCGATGTTCAGCAAATTCCATTTCACCAGGATCTTCCGCGACGTCACCGGGACTTCTCCCGGGCGCTTCCTCTCCGCATTACGCATGCAGGAGGCGAAACGGCTCCTGGTTCTGACCGATTTCAGTGTGGCCGATGTCAGCAGCCAGGTCGGATACAGCAGCGTCGGCACCTTCAGTTCCCGCTTCAAGGCCTGTGTGGGCGTCTCGCCCAGCGCCTACCGGGAATTCGGCGGGGTCCTGCCCAAGATGCCCCAGCACGGCGGCGCCGGGCGCCCCGTGGCCGCCGGCGCGGTCGCGCACAGCCTGTCCCTGCGCGGCAAGGTGTTCCTGCCGGCCGGCGAGGAGCCCGGCACGGTCTTCGTGGGGCTGTTCCCCACCCGGGTCCGCCAGGGCCGCCCGGTGCGCTGGGCGGTGCTGGACGAGCCGGGCCCCTTCGAGCTGCGGGACGTGCCCTCGGGCACCTGGCACATCCTGGTCCACACGACCCCGTACGGGGCCGAGGAGGGCGCCGGGGTCCTGTCGGTCGGGCAGCACGGGCCGGTCACCGTACGGCCGGGTGCGCTGCTCCGGCCCGCGGAGATCGCGCTGCGGCCGCTGGACGTGCTCGACCCGCCGGTGCTGCTGGCCCGCTTCCCGTAGGCGCCCCGGGCATGCAGAAGGGGCCGGACGCGGCGTGCACCGCGTCCGGCCCCTTC
>NZ_JBVJWO010000042.1:0-32331 GCF_055602345.1 Streptomyces sp. NPDC037401 | reverse complement strand
GCCTAACCCCCTGGGTGCTGCTGCCCCTTTCCTGGGAGCCCCCCGGAGCGGGAGGGGGGGGCGGGACGGGGCGCCCCCCCCCCCCCCCCCCTTCTGCGTTGCGGGTTAGTTCACGGGGTGCACCGTCATCGGCATGCCGCCCTGCATCCGCAGGCTGAGCATCGCCTCGGGCACCGCGGGGTGGCAGGGGTGCATCCGCAGGTCCAGGTCACGGGTGACCAGGGCCGCGACGAACACCGCCTCCATCATCCCGAGGTTGCTGCCGATGCAGAACCGCGGGCCGGCGCCGAACGGGATGTAGGCGTACCGGTCCCGGCCGGCCACCCGCTTGGGGTCGAAGCGCTCCGGGTCGAACCGCAGCGGGTCCTCCCACAGCCGCGGGTTGCGGTGCATGACGTACGGGCAGACCAGGACGTCCGCCTTCGCGGACACGTGGTAGCCGCCGACCGTGTCGTCCTGCTGGGCGACCCGGGGCAGCACCCACACGGGCGGGTACAGCCTCATGGCCTCCTGGATCACCTTGGTGGTGTAGGTCAGCTTGTGCAGGTCGGCGGCCTCGGGGATGCGGTCGCCGAGGACCTCGCGGGCCTCCGCGCGTACCCCTTCACGGGCCTCCGGGTTCTGTTCCAGGAGGTACAGGGTCCAGCCCAGGGTGCTGGCCGTGGTCTCGTGGCCGGCGAGCAGCAGGGTGACCAGTTCCTCGCGCAGCCTCTGCCGTACCCGCTCCACGTCGCGTTCCTGCGCCCGGGCGGCCACGATGATCCGGGACAGGGCGTCGTCGACCTGCTCCCCGTCGGACATCCGGGCGATCCGGTCGTCGACGAGGGCGTCGGCGACCCGGTTCAGTTCCCGGCGGGCCCGGCGGAACCGGGCCTGGGCCGGGAAGGGCAGCCAGCCGGGGGTGGCTCCCTGGGTGACCATCTCCAGCATGGCCTGGTCCTGGACCTCCTCGAAGGCGTGGGCGATCGAGTCGTGCTTCGTGAGGTCGGAGTCGAGCAGGGTCCGGCCGAGCACCCCGAGGGTGAGTCCGGTGACCTCGTGGAGCACGTCGACCGGTCCGCCGCCCTCGTGGCGGCGCAGCAGGGCGACGAGTTTCGCCGCCTCCTCGGCGACGGCGTCCGCCTGCCGGTTGATCCGTCCCGGCTTGAAGGCGGGCTGTACGGCCCGGCGCTGGGTGCGCCACACCTCGCCGTCGCTGGTGAGGAGCCCGTCGCCCAGGACACGGCGGGCCTGCACGAGGCCGATGCCCTTGTGGTAGTTGTCGGCGTTGTCGGCCAGGACGTGCTTGGCGTAGTCCGGCCGGTTGAAGATGTACAGCTTCTTGGGGCCCATGTTGACCCGGACGGCGTCGCCCAGGTCGGCCGAGTCCTGCATCAGGGCCAGCCGGTCCAGGGCCAGTTTCTTCAGCAGTCCGGGCATCGCCCGCAGCGGCGGGCCCGGTGGGTGGATCTTCACGCCACCCTGCCTTCCACGTGGTCGGGGAGCAGGGCGCGGAAGCGGCCGCCCGCGAAGAGCAGGGCCTCCTCCTCGGGCTGCCGGGCCGCGCAGAGCACCTTGCCGAGGAAGATGGTGTGGTCGCCGCCGTCGTACCCGGCCCACTTCTCGCATTCGAAGTGGGCGACGGCCCCGGAGATGAGCGGGGCGTCGGTGACCCGGCCGGGCACCCATTCGACGGAGTCGAACTGGTCCGCGCCCGCCGGGCGCCTGCTGTTGGCGAAGTGGCGGGCCACGGACTCGTGGCCGGATGCGAGCACCGACACCGAGAAGGTGTCGGAGCACTGCAGGCTGCCGTGCATGATGGCGTCCTTGTTCACGCTGATCAGAATGAGCGGTGGCTCCAGGGACACCGAGGTGAAGGAGTTCGCTGTCATGCCCCGGGGGGCGTTCCCGCCGACGGTCACGATGGTGACGCCGGTGGGGAAGGTCCCGAAGGTCCTGCGCAGCTGGGTCCGGTCGCCCATGTCGACGAGCTCCAGAGTCGGAGCGGCCATCAGAGTCATGTCTGCCTCCCTGCCGGCGGCCGAATCCCGGCCGCGTAGGGCGCCAGCGCTTGTGCCAGCGCCTCGGGGATCAGAGCGGGGACCGGGCCGGTGTCGGGCCCGCGCAGACACACCACGCGCTGGCTGCCACGGGCCACGGGCACCTCACTGTCCCCGCCTTCCCTGACATATTCGAACGTCAGGTCGATCTGCGTGTGGCCGAGTTCGGCCACGCGCATCCGTACGGACAGGCGGTCCTCCGCACAGACCGCCTCGAAGAGCTCACAGTCGACCTGCAGGGTGAACAGCCGCAGGTCGGCGGGCGAACCACCGTTCCCGTCGGGCCCGACGGGTCCGTTGACCCCGTCGAGCTCGTCCAGCGCCGCCTGCCGCAGGAACAGCTGCCAGCAGCGTCCCTGCCAGTGCAGGTAGTGCACGTAGTCCGCGGCGCCGCCCGGCCCCGTCTCCACGGTGGAGACGGTGTGCCGGTACGCGAAGTGGTCCGCCCGCCCCGTCATGACGCGTCCGTGCCGTCGGTCAGGAAGGCGAAGACTCCCGGATCCAGAGCCCCGCGCAGCGCGGTCACGAAGGTCGCGATGCGCAGGTCACCGGCCGTGAACACCACCCAGTTCGCCCGGGTGGAGGGAGCCAGCGTGAGCGGTGCCCCCGCCAGGATCCCGGCCTTCTTCAGGCATTCGACGGCGCTCCACACCCGGGTCGCCGCCGTGTCCGGGGCTTCGCCCGTCTCGGTGGCCACCAGGGCCGCCAGCCCCGCGTACTCGCCCAGCAGACCCGACCACTCCTCCTGGGAGCGGACGTTGACGGCCTCCACGTCGGTGGCGACGGTCCGGTCCGCGACCACGCCGACGGTGACACCGAGGCCGTGGGCGGCCGAGATGTACCGGCCGCCGTCGGTCTCGGGGCGCCCGTCGGGCCGGTAGCGGATCTCGGCGGTGTCGCCGAGTGCCCGCTGCACCGCGGCCGCGGTGCCGGCCCTGCGGGAGTCCGTGGAGCCGTCGGCGTCCGGCGCGTCCGGTTCCACCGCGACCGCGATGTGCGTGCCGAGCACCTCCTCCAGGGTGCGTTCCAGGTACGAGCCGAGCAGCGGCTCCACCCAGGGCCCGGCGCCGTCGTTCTTCCGGACGGCGTGCAGGGTCAGACCGTCCCAGCGCTCGACGATCCGGCCGTCGGCGTCGCGCACCGCGACGTCGTAGACGTACTTGTCGCCCTCGCGGTACCGCTCGGTGGCGCAGTAGCGCACCTGCTCGGGAACGTCGGCCCCCTGCGCGAGCGGGTACAGCCGCTCGATGCCGGAGGGCAGCAGGGTGGCGTCGGGGACGCACACCTGGTTGCCGTGCATGAGCGCGTCCCGCATGCCCGGGTCCGCCAGCAGCAGCGTGGCGGGCAGGTACGGGGCGAACCAGCCGGCCTGCGCCCCCAGCGCCACGTCCGCGTCGACGTGGCGGGCGGCCGCCCGGTGGAAGTGGCGCAGCCGCTGGAAGCGGTCGCCCTGGAAGAGGACTCCGCTGCGGTACAGGTCCGCGACGGGCTCCAGCGGGGCCGCGGGAACGCCCGCGGGCACCTGCTCGGGCTGTCCCTCGGGGATCGGCATGTCCCCGTAGAGCAGCTTGGCGCGGAAGTGCTCGGCGACGAAGCCGGTCTCCTCCGCGTGGATCGCCACGTCCACGGTGTCCTCGGCGGTCACGGTGGCCGCGATGCGGATCCGGGTGGACCCGTTGGGCGGTACCACGATGGGCCGCAGGAACTGGGCCCCGTCGATGACGGGGACCTTGTCCCAGCCGGTGGCCGCGTGCGCGACCTGGACCATGGCCTCCATGCCGAGGACGGCCGGCAGGAGCAGGTTCCCGTCGAGGAGGTGGTCGGCGAGGTAGGCGTCGGTGCCCGCGTTGAGCTCGACCTCGGTGACCAGCTCCACCCCGTGGTAGCGCACCAGCGGGGTGCCGGTGAAGCGCAGCAGCGGCAGCTGCGGAAGGTCCTTGCGGACCGTGCCGATGCCCTCGGTACGGCCGCTGATGACCGTCACCACCGGGGCGTCCGGGTCCCCGATCAGCCGCAGCATGATCTCGACTCCGGCGTCCGGGGAGACCGGGACGATGCCCTCGCGGGACAGCGTCTCGACCACGGACAGCTTCTCGCCCATGCCGACCCCGGACCAGACCGACCACTCCATGCACAGGGCGCGGCAGCCGGGGTGGTTGCGGGCGACTTCCTCGGTGATGTCGGCCAGCCACTCGTTGGCGGTGGCGTAGTGCGCCTCGCCGCGCAGACCCGCGCGGCCGATGATGCTGCCGAAGGTGACGAGCAGCTTGAGGCTGCTCTCGCCGACCGCTTCGAGCACGGCCCGCAGGCCGTCGACCTTCGGGGCGAAGGTCCGCTCGAAGTCCTCGATGCCGAGGGAGGTCAGGGCGCCGGGCTCGTTGCGTCCGGCGCCGTGCAGCAGGGCCGTCACCGGGCCGAGCCGCCCGGAGAGTTCGGCGACCGCGGCGGCGACCCGGACCGGGTCGGTGACGTCGGCGCGGGCGTAGGCGACCTCGACCCCGCTCTCGGCCATCCGCGCCAGGTTGTCGGCGAGGTCCTTGTCGGCGGCCGGGTCGGAGCGGCCGAGGACGGCCAGCTTCGCACCGGTCTCCTTGGCCACGGCCAGGGCGCATTCGGCGGTGATGCCCTTGCCGCCGCCGGTGACGAGCAGGACGTCCTCGGAGCCGATGACGTGCTCGGTACGGGCGGGGGCCGCGGGCAGGGCCCGCAGGGTCGGGACCCGGCGCACCCCCTCGGCGTCGTAGTGCACCTCGGTGAACCGCCCGGTGGCCGCAACCTCCGCGACGACCGTCCGTACGGTGTCGGCCCCGGGGGCCGGGGTGTGCACGATGGTGGTGCGCAGGTGCCCTTCCTGGTGCAGGGTCTTGGCGAGTCCGGCCGCGCCGCGGCCGTGCTGCACCAGGACGAACCGGCGCTCGCGGTCCCCGGCGGCAAGAGCGGCCTTGGCGCCGTCGAGTGCCTGCTCGATGTGCGCGGCGGGGCAGGCCGGCGGCAGCCAGACCACCACGCCGGAGCCGACACCGGCGTGCTCCAGGGCCTCCTTGAGCTGCTGCCCGAAGGGGTCCCGACCGGCGGTGTACAGCTCCCAGGGGCCGTTCTGCCCGGCAGGTCCGGCCGGGGCGAGCGGCACCTCGTCGTGGTCCACCGCGAACGGGCGGGCCCAGACCGCGGATCCGGTGACGAGCGGGCCGCTGCCCGCCGCACCGCCGCCGGAGCCGGCCAGTTCCTCCAGGGCCTCGGCCAGCTGCGCCAGCGTGGCGGTGGCGAAGTTGGTCGGCACGTGGGCCGCGCCGATACCGAGGCTGGTGGCGGCCTGGTTGACGATCTGGCCGACCGTGATGGAGCTCATGTGCAGGTCGTCCAGCAGGCTGCTGTCGTCGGCGACCAGCTCCGGGGGCAGTTCGGCGCGCTCGGCGACGAGCGCCCTCAGCACCTCCAGGGCCGATGCGCCCTCGGCGGCCGTACCGGACGCCGCGTCCTCGCCCCGCCGGCCGTCGGCCGCGTCGCCGTCCGTCTCCGGCCGGGCGACGCGTCCGGCGGGCAGGGTGATCTCCGGGGCCTGCTCGCAGGGGCTGGTGAGGAAGCTGAACTCGGCCCCGATCTCCAGCGGCCGGGTCAGCCGGTCGCGGAAGAGCCGCTCGTGGATCAGCGGCGCGCCGCTCACGTAGGCCGCGCCGGCCACGGCCAGCAGGGGCCGCAGCGTCTCGTCGTCGGTGTTGAGCGCGAGGGCGGGTACGTCCACGGTGGCCGCGGCCAGGGAGCTGAGCACCCGTCCCGGGCCGACCTCGATGAAGAGGTCCACGTCCGCGGCGGCCGCCTCCACGGCCTGCGTGAAGAGCACCGGGTCGGTGATCTGCTGGCGCAGCAGCTTCGCGAGGTCGCTGTCCTGCTCCAGGTCCCCACCGGTGACGGTGGAGACGATCCGCCGGTCCACGGTCCCGAAGTCGGCCGCGGCCAGCCACTCGCCGAAGGACTCGGCGGCGGGGGCCACGAGCGGGGAGTGGAAGGCGTGCGAGACGGCCAGGCGGGTGCAGGTGACCTTGGCCTTCGCGGCCCGGGCGGCCACCTCCTCGACGGCGTCCACGGGACCTGCGACCACGGTCTGCTTCGGCCCGTTGTAGCCGGCGACCACCACGGGCAGACCGTCGGTGAGCGGGGTGATCTCCTCGGGGGCGGCGGCCAGGGAGGCCATCGTGCCGGAGGCGCTGTGCTCGGCCATCGCCGCGCCGCGCACCCGGGCCGCCTCCAGCAGGTCCGTGCCGTCCAGGGCGCCCGCCCAGTGCAGGGCGGACAGTTCGCCGAGGCTGTGGCCCACGGCCACCTCGGCCTCGATGCCCAGGGAGTCCAGGACCCGCAGGCCGGCGGTGGAGCCGGTGACGATCCGCGGCTGCGCCACGTCGGTGGCGACCATGTCCCCGGTGGTGGGCAGGCCCGCCTTGGCGTAGACCTCGGCGGCCTCCGTGAAGCGGCGGCGCAACGCGCCCCCGCCGGTGCCCTTCCCGGAGCCCTGGCCCGGGAAGAGGAAGCCGATCCGGGCGTCGCCGTCCACGGCCTTGCCGAGGAAGGTACGGCCGTCCGTGGCGAAGAGGCGGGTGGTGCCCTCGGCCGCGGCCGCCGCCAGCGACCTCAGCCGCAGCTCGGCGTCCTCCGGCGAGGTGACCACGGCGGCGGCCCGGTAGGGCAGCTCCCGCAGCTCCCGCTGGAGGGTGGCGGCGAGGTCGGCGAGCTGTGCGTACGACAGCTGCGCCGCGAAGCCGGCCACCTCGGTGAGGCGCTCGCCCAGGGCCTGCGGGGACTCGGCGTCGAGCAGCAGCAGCTCGGAGTCCTGCAGGGAGTTGGCGAGGGTGGTGGCGCGGCGGCTCGGGGCCGGGCGCCGCTTGGGCACGGCCTTGTCCACGACCACATGGGTGTTGATGCCGCCGAAGCCCATGGCGGTGACGGCGGCGCGCAGCGGTGCGTCCTTCGGCCAGGCCTCGGCCCGGCGGAGCACGCGCAGGTTGGCGCCGTCTTCGGTGAGCAGGTCGTGCGGTTCCACGCAGCCGATGGCGGGCGGCAGCATGGCCGCGTCGACGGCCAGGGTGGCCTTGATGAGTCCGGCGATGCCGGCGGCGGCCTTGGTGTGGCCGATCATCCCCTTGATGGAGGAGATGGCGGCGGTCGGCGCCTTGGCGTTCGCCTCGGAGCGGGCGCCCATGATGGCCCGGAGCTCGGTGGCGTCGCCGACCTCGGTGCCGGTGCCGTGGCCCTCGAAGAGGGGTACGGTGTCGGCGCCGAATCCGGCCCGCTCGTACGCCCGCCGCATGGCCAGCTGGTAGCCGCTGACCTCGGGGCGGGTGATCCCGCCCTGGCCGTCGGAGGCGATGCCCCAGCCGGCGACGGAGGCGTAGATGCGGTGCCCGCCGGCGAGTGCGTCCTCCTCGCGCATCAGGACGACCATGCCGCAGCCCTCGCCCGGCCAGAAGCCGTTGGAGCCGCGGTCGTAGAGCCGCATCTCCCGCTTGGCCAGGGCACCGGTCTTGGCGAAGCCGATGATCTCGAAGGGGTCGATGGACAGGTCCACACCGCCGGCGACCGCCACGTCCAGGTCTCCGTTGACCAGACCGGTGGCCGCGGTGGTGACGGACAGCAGGGAGGAGGAGCAGGCCCCGTCGACGGTGTAGCCGCCGCCGTTGAAGTCGAAGTAGTTGCAGATCCGCCCGGCGATCGTGTTGGACAGGCCGCCGGCCAGGGTGTCCTCGTCGATGGCGGGGAAGGGCTCCTTGTACGCCTCCTCCACGCCGGCGAGGAAGTCGGCGGTCTTCTCGTCCTCCCATTCCTCGGCCTTGAGCGCGGCGGCGAGGACCCTGCGTACGTACGGCCAGCGCAGCCGCATGACGTTGGCGCGGGAGAACTCGCCGGTGAGGGTGTTGCCGACGATGACGCCGGTGCGCTCCTTCGGCAGTCCCTCGCCGCCCGCGAACCCGGCGTCGGCCAGGGCCTGTCCGGCGGTGTCGAGGGCGAGCCAGTGGGTCAGGTCGGTGGAGCGGTAGGTGCTGCCCGCGATGCGGTGTGCGATCCGGTCGAAGGAGTAGCCCTCCAGGACGGCCGCGTTGCGGGCGTAGAAGCGGTCGGGGGTGGCCGGGTCGGCGTCCCAGTAGTCCGAGAGGCGCATGCGCACGTCGGGCAGGCGGCGGAAGGCGCGGCGGCCCGCGACCGCGTTCTCCCACAGCTCCCGGTGGGTGCTGGCGTCGGGATAGCGGCCCGCTATCCCGACGATGGCGATTCTGCTCACAGGGTCACCGTCACCTTCTGGTCCTGCGCCGCGGCGGCCCGCATGGCCGCGCACTTGCCGTGCTGGCAGCTGCCCGCAGTGCACGGGTCGGTGCCGGCGGCGGCGGGTGCACCAACGGTGGTCATGGGAATGGTGTCGGCCGCGGCGGAGACGGGCAGCTTGACCGGGGCCTCGGCGGGCGCCGGGGCGGCGGCCGCCACCGGTGCCGGGACGGCGGCCAGGGGCTCCACGGGGCGCAGGGAAACCGGCTTGGCGGCCGCCTCGCGCTGCTTGGTCTGGTAGTGCAGGCCCCACAGGTACAGGCCGCGGATCAGGCAGACGATCGCGGTGGCGAAGAAGATGCCGTACGTGATGTTGACGGCCATCAGCAGGCCGTAGACGGCGGCGACACCGGCGCCGAAGGCGATCTGCGAGGACTTCTTCGAGGGCGAGGTGCCCGGGTCGGTGACCATGTAGTTGGTGAAGAGCACGAAGGCCGTGCCCGTCATCATGCCCAGGGCCGCGGGGATGGAGGTGTCGAACATCCAGCCGCGGACGATCGCCTGGACGGCGAAGCCCACGAGCCAGCCCATGATCAGCGGCATGCGGTTGGTGAGCTTGGCGTTGAGCATCGTGCCGAGGGTGACGATGACCGCCGGGAGGATCCAGTCACCGGGGGCGGTGGTGCCCGTCAGGTACTCGGTGAAGTGGTACGGCGGGGCGATGCTGGCCCAGGGGAACAGCACCAGGATGATCATGATGCCGAAGTTCGACGGGTTCATGTAGTGCCGCATGCGGCCCTTGACCGGGGCGCGGAGCACGTGCTTGGTGCCGACGGCGACGACGACGCCGAACATCATGACCCACCAGCGGTCGTTGGTGTAGGTGAGCATGTTGACCGCGAGGCTGGTGATGTGCGCGGGAAGCAGGAACTCCCTGAGTCCCTTGAACCCGGCCCCGGCGTAGCGCGGGGTCCGGCCCTCTCCCTTGGCGCTGACCCATTCGAGGGCGATCTCGGTGGTGTAGCCGGTGGCCACCGCGATGAACGGCCACAGCCAGCCCTGCTCGAAACCGAGCACGGTGTAGCCGAGGATGTTCAGCACGGTGATCGAGACGGCGAACCGCTGGAGGGCCTTGATGACCTTGGGGTCGTGCCGCGGGGCCGCGGCGGGCTTGGCTGGGCTGCCGGCGGCAGCAGCAGCGGCGGTGGGGGTCGACACTGTCACTTCTCCTTGGCCTCGGTACCGAGCTGGACCGAGTGCCAGCCGGGGCTCAGCGAAAGAGCCTGCTTGCGGACCTGGCCGGTCGAGTCCCGCCAGGCGATGTTGGCCTGGACGGGTCCGCTGACCTTGCCGAGGCCGATGTGGACGTCGGTGCTGCGCTTGCCGGAGTGGCCGCTGCCGCCGTCGACGCGGCCGAGCAGCTTCTTCCCGTCGGGGAAGGTGACCGTCACCTGGGCGCCGACCACGGCGGCCCCCTTGTCGTCGACCAGCTTCAGACCGAGGAAGTCGTTGTTCGCGGGGCTCAGGTTGCAGTAGAAGACCGGGGCGTCCCACTGGCGGGCCACCACGAAGTCCAGGCGCCCGTCGCCGTCGGCGTCACCGGTCGCGATGCCGCGGGTGGGGACGGGGACGTCGAGTCCGAGCTCCTTGGAGACGCTGTCGTACTTGTCCCCGTTGCGGGTCCAGAAGCGCAGGAACTGGTCGCCGGCGAGGTCGTCGCCCGCCTCCAGCTTCGGCCACCAGCGCGGGTGCCGGAGCAGCTGGTCATTGGCGGTGGCGAGCTCCTGGAGCTGCGCCCAGCGGCTGCGCTTGCCCTTCACGAAGCCGGTGGCCTGGGTGATCTCGGGGCGTCCGTCGTTGTCGAAGTCGGCCATCTTGGCGTCCCAGCCCCAGCCGGACCAGGCGGTGTTGAGCGAGGCGCTGTCGTCCTTCCAGGGCGCCTTGCCGTCGCTCATCTTGTCGTGCAGGTCGTCGATGCTCTTCGCCTTGCTGATGAAGGTGTAGTTCGACTCCTGGATGCCGAAGGAGGTCGTGATGTTCGACAGGAAGGCGTCGAGGATGCCGTCGCCGTTCAGGTCGGCCCAGTCGATGCCCATGCCCTTGAACGAGCTGCGGCCGATCTCCTTCGACTTCGGCATCAGGCCGTTGTGGCTGGCCTTGACCTCCTTGAACTTGAGGTTGCCGGGCGTGGACCGGTTGTGCAGCAGGGTGGTGGAACCGAAGTCGAGGCCGAGGTACAGCTCGGGCAGCAGGTCGCCGTCCACGTCGGTGGCGGAGGCGGCCAGCGTCCAGCCCTTGGCTCGGCCCTTGGGGACGACGTCGGTGCCCGGGATCTGCTTGTAGCCGCCGGCGGCGGTCCGCAGGAAGAAGTGCCCGCCGCCGCCGTTCTGGGCGTGCGACATGGAGTCGTTCATCGTGACCCCGCCGTCCTTCGTCCAGTCGAGGACGGGGCTCTCGGGGAAGTAGTTGCCGATGTAGATGTCCTTGCGGCCATCGCCGTCGAAGTCGGCGACCGCGGCCGCGTTGGAGTTCCACAGCGGTCCGGTGTAGATGTCGCCGCCGGCGCCCGGGACCAGCTCGACCGGCTCGAAGCACTCGGCCTTGGGCGGCATCTTCTTGTCCCAGGCCATCTTCTTCTGCTGGAAGATCACCGGGGTGCGGCCCCAGTAGTAGACGAGCAGGTCGGTGGCGCCGTCCTCGTTGAAGTCGCCGGGGACACAGCCGATGGGGGCGCTGTACTTGCTCTTGGGCAGCGGCGCCGGGTCGAGCGCGAAGGGCTCGTACGAGGCGCTCTTGCGGCCGGGCACCGGCGCCGGGGTGACGACCGCCTGGTCGATCCGCGGGTCCGTGATGCAGAGGTCGTTGGGCAGGCCGTCGTTGTCGATGTCGTTCATGGCGACACCGGCGCCCACGGAGGAGATCCACGCCTCGATGTGCTTGTACGCCTTGTTCACCTTGCGCACGGTCTGCTGCTTGTAACCGGCCGGCATGGCGATGGACATGGGCTCGAATTGGAAGGACTTTGCGAGTTCCCTCTTCTCCGCCGCAGAGGATTCGTCCGGCTTCACCGCGTAGAAGGCGCTCACCATGACCACAAGGGCCACAATTCCGGCTGCCTGCCTACGCAGCCAGCCCACTGGGTGCTGCGTCATGCGCTGGCGCCTTTCTGGGAGTATGCGGGAACAATGACTCGTCGGGCGATTTCCTGCCGCCAGGTTTCGAAGGCGGGAATGTCACCGCCGGGGCAGCTTTCCGGCCGCGTGTCCAGGCACACCTGCGCGGCCTCTTCGGGCGTACGGCCGGAGCACAGCACGCGGGCCGCCATCCGGGTGTGGTCGATCGTGGTGTCGGCCTTGACGCGGGCCTCGGAGGCGAAGGCGGAACCCTGCGCCAGGTTGGGCAGGTTCGGTCCCGCATGCTCGGCGAATCGTTTCAGCTCCTGCTCGTCGGCGCTGCCCGCGTACGTGCAGGCCAGACCGGAGCCGGCGTACAGGTCGGGGTGCCGGTGCTCGGGGTACGAGGAGATCAGCCCGGCCACCACATCGGGGTCGGTGCCTCCGACGAACCACAGGGCACGGCCGATGCCCTGGTCGAGAGCGCGCTGGCTGTACGCGTCCGGACCGCCGGCCCAGCTGAAGGGGTGCTCCTTGTGCGGATTGCGGACGTAGTCGTCGGTCTTGAAGTACGCCTGGTGGAAGCCGTACCCGTCGAGGATCAGCCAGCGCAGCACCGGGTCGACCTTGGTGACGTCCGGCCACAGGAACTTCGGCAGCCGGGCCATCGCCCAGCCGACCCCGACCCAGATCATGTAGTCGTGCTTCGCGCCCTCCCCTTCGAGGAGGCCGGTCAGCCGCTTGTCGCTGCCGCTGAGCGCGTCGAGCATGACGGCACCCATGCCGGCACCCTCGTACGCGAACCCGCGGTAGGAACGGGGGACGGTCTCGAGCCATTCCTCGGCCTCGGCCGCCGAACGGGCCTCGACCGCATAGGCGTACCCCTGGAGGAAGGTGCACCCGACAGTTTCCAGCTGATGCTTCGCTTCCGGGTTCTTCACGTGGAATCCGCGTCGTTCCAGATGCGTTTCCCGGACATTGGGTGTGAGAACTCGGCGCCTCAGCGCACGCAACATGGACACGTAGCAAACCGCCCCTCGTATTCTTCCTGAATTTTCCTTGCCGAATTGACTCAAATTCGAATCTAGCGATGGACCCCGACCGGGCGTCTACTCCGTTCTTGCTCAAACGGCGTTGACGAGCAGCCGGTCCCGCACCGCCTTTCGCCACAGCTCGTACGTGGGCACCGGGCCCTGCCCGCCGGCGAGGTCGGGAGTGCTGTCGTCGGCGAGCAGAGCGGCCTGCTCGACGGTCAGCCCGGCCAGGGCGTGCACCGCCGTACGCGTGTGCTCGGGGATCGTCCGCGAGAAGTGGCGGGCCTTGGCCGCGAACACCGAGCCCTGCCCCAGGTGCGCGCGGTGCTCGCCGGAGGCGGAGTACAGCGCGGCCAGGTCCTCGGGGGTGGAGCAGCCGGCGAAGGTGGCGGCCAGCCCGACGCCGGCCCACAGGTCGGCGTGGCGCTCGGAGGCGAACCTGCGCAGCGCTGCGGTGACGTTGTCGACGTGCGCACCGTGGATGAACCACAACGCGCGCCCGACCCCCTGGTCGAACGCGCGCTGGAAGTAGTCGGGGTGCCCGTCCCACGGGTACGGACTGTCCAGCCGCTGTTCGTCGATCCAGCGGCGGGTGTCGAAGTAGGCCCGGTCGAAGCCGTAGCCGTCGACGGCGAGCCAGAGCATCGGCGGGTAGAACTCCTCGCCCACCAGCTCGGGCATGACCTTCTTCCACAGCGGGCGCGGAAGCTTGGCCATGGCGAAGCCGATGCCGATGTAGTTCAGGAAGATGTGGCGGCGCCCGTTGGCGCCTTCCATGAGCTCCTGGGTGCGAGGTCCGCGGCCCGGGCCCATCGTGTCCCGGATGACGGAGGCCATGGTGGCACCCTCGTACGCGAAGCCCTGCAGTTCGGGGTCGACCAGTGCCAGACGGCGCTCGGTCTCCCACAGGTCACGCGCCTCGATGCCCCACTCGAAACCGGTGACGACCGCCTGGGGAATGCTCTCCAGCTGGGCGGTGGCAGCCGTCGGGACGACGGGGAACCCCCGTCCGGCGAAGCTCACCTCGCTCAGGGCCGGTGCCATGAGCAGCTTGCGCAGAGCGCCCGTTGCCGTTCCCACGCTGTGCCTCCTCGACGCGGCCACCGGGGTGGTGGCAGGAGGCCTCATGGTCAAGGGCCGCTATAGCACGGAGCATCTTCAGTAGTGCGCAACACCCCCATCTTGCATGCGTGTTGGGGAAGTCCGCGGGTGGACGTTCGAGCGGGTGTTCAGGAGGGTGCGGAGCGTTCAGCGGTAGCGGCGGAGGTGCCGACGAGGGCAGTGGTCACGGAGATCGTTCAGCGGATCCGGCGGACCGCGACCTCCCCTCCGTGCACGTCACGGTCGCACCGCTCGCAGTCCAGGCGGACGTGCACATGGCCGTCGCACCCGACGTGCTCGGCGCGGCGCGGCGGACCGAGTTCGGTCGGCAGGTTTCGATCGCCCCACTGCATCAAAGCGATCACGGCCGTGGCCAGATCCCGCCCCATGGGGGTGAGGGGGTACTCGTAGCGCACCGGCTTGTCCTGGTAGGGGACCTTCTCCATGATCCCGAGCTCGACGAGACGCGCGAGCCTGCTGGTGAGGACGTTGCGCGCGATCTGGAGGTGGCCCATGAAGCCGTCGAACCGCTTGACGCCCAGCAGCGCCGAACGAACGATCAGCAGGCTCCAGCGCTCGCCGATCACCTCGAGGGAGCGGGCGAGATTGCAATCCTGGCCTTCGTAGGTTCTCTTCAGCATGCCAGTCACCGTAGCTGCTGAGTTGCGTGAAAGGACCTGCTCAGTTCCCGTTTGACCGCAGCTCAGCATTTCTGAAGAAGACCTTGTTCGCCGCGCGCTGCTGAGATGATGCTCCGGATCTGGAGCATGGAGGTGCCCCGAATGGCAGCCGGAACGCAGGTAGCACCCGCATCGGGCGGGCTGATGGACTCCCTCAACGGGAAGTTCCACAAGATAGGTCTGAGGGTCTTCCTCGTTCTCGTGCTCGCACACTGGGCCGAGCACCTGACCCAGGCCGTGCAGATCTACATCATGGGCTGGCCCGTGCCCGAGGCCCGCGGCGTGCTCGGCGTGCCGTTCCCGTGGCTCGTCAAGTCCGAGTGGATGCACTACAGCTACGCCCTGCTGATGCTCGCCGGGTTCATCATGTTCCGCCGCGGCTTCCAGGGCCGCTCGCGCACCTGGTGGAACGTCACCCTGGGCGTTCAGGTCTGGCACCACTTCGAGCACCTGCTGCTCCTCATCCAGGCGCTGGCCGGCGCGTACATCGCGGGCAAGGCCGTCCCGACCAGCATCCTGCAGCTCGTCTACCCGCGCGTGGAGCTCCACCTCTTCTACAACGCGCTGGTCACCATCCCGATGATCATCGCGATGGTGCTGCACACCCGCTCCCGTGCGGACAACGAATCGGCCCGCTGCGACTGCGCCCTGACCGCATGACCGCCGCCCGCCGCCCCTCCGGTTTCGCCGGCTCACTGCTGCTGGCCCTCGCGGCCCTGCTGCTGTACGTGGCGCTGCCGAACCTCGGCAACGTGGCCCGCGCGGCCACGGCCGACGGGGTCGCGGGCGCCTTCACCGCCAGCAGGCTCAGCTGCGTGGCCCACCCGGGCCACGAGACCTGCGAATGGTCCGGCACCTTCCGCTCCACCGACGGCCGGGTCAGCCGCGAGGCCATCACCCTCTACGGCAGCGAACGCGAGTCCCTGGCCGTCGGCCGGACCACGCCGGCGGTGGACGTCGGAAACCCGGGGCGGGTCTACCGCCCTGGGGGCTCCCACGAATGGATCTTCACGATCGCCCTGCTCCTCGTGGCCTACGCCCTCCTGGCCTATCTGGCCCGCACCCACCTGATGCCGCCGCGCACGCGAGCACGCACGGCATAGCCGCACCCGGAGTCCGGCCGGGAGTGACGGAAAGGCCCCGCCTCTCCGTCACGGGGGACGAACACGGAGAGGCGGGGCAGCCATGCGATCGGGGAGGGCGGGAACAGCCGGTCAGGCGCTGCGGACCCCCGCCAGCGCCGCCTCGCCCGACAACTCCAGGCGGCTGTACGCGTAGGCCACGGACACCAGCGTCATGTGGTGGTGCCAGCCCGGGTACGAGCGGCCTTCGAAGTCCAGGAGGCCGAAGTCCTGCTCCAGGTTCTGGACCGTCGCTCCCGCGCGCCGCTGCAGCTGCGCCAGCGCGACCAGTTCCTCCGTACGCCGGTGCACCATGTTCGTCAGCCACATCCGGCTCGTCCGCCGCCCCGCGTACTGGCGGACGGCGAACAGCCTGTACGTGTGCTGCGGGGCCTGCCGCCCGAGCCGCGCTTCCGGCAGCCGTACCAGACCCGTCATCACCGAGGCCCGGCCCCCGCGGCCGTCCCGGCCCATGCCGCCGCCCAGCGAGTCCATCCGCAGGTGGCTGCCCGTCTTGAGTTCGAAGAAGCGCTGCGCCTCGACCGCCGCCGGCATCTCGCCCGCGTACTGCTGATGCGCCACCAGGTGACTGCCCGGCACCACCGGTGTCCGGCTCGGTACCGCGACCACGAAGTCCCGGCCCCGCGCGCTCAGCCCCCGTACCAGCGAAGCCGCACCGGCGTAGCAGCTCAGATCCGCCACCACGGGCGGGGCGCTTAAGTTGGTGCCCGCTCCCAGGCTGTCGACGAGGTCCAGCGCGTGCTGCTCGATCGCGCGGTGCGCCACCCCGTCCGGTACCCGTGCCCGGTTGCGCCGCTCCTCGTCGGTGGCCCAGCTGCCCGGGAGCAGCAGGCCCCAGTCCGTCGGGATCGAGTCCGTGCCGTTGGTGAGGAACGCACCCACTCCCACCTGGCAGTTCACCGAACGGCCCGTCTCCGGTACGAACCGCCTGTGCACTCCGCAGGAGTGGTCGCCGCGCTTGCGCAGCACAGCCACCTCGAGCACCCAGGCCCGGGGGGCCAGCCTCCGCTCCGCCCAGCGCATCAGCTCCGTACGCGCCGGCGCCCATTCCCAGGGGCTCGCGTTGACGAACTGGTGGATGGACTGCGAGGCCGTCGGTGAATCCGAAACCGTCGCCGCGAGCCGCCGCACCGATTTCTTGCCCTCGGTGGTCAGCAGACCTTGCAGGTACGCCTGGGCCCAGTGCCGCTGATCGGCCCTCGACAGGTGCCCGAAGATCTGTTCGGTGATCACGGAGACCGGCACCCGAGCTCGGGTCAGGTCGTTGGCTGCCATGGCACGTTCCCCTTCTAAATCGGTCGTCCAGGCGAACACAGATTTAGAATAGCGATCGTTCTCTTTTTTTCCAGTGGAACCCCAAAGTGGGTTCCGAGGGGCGCACAGCACGGCGCGACTTCGGCAAGTCGAGGGCACTTCGGCAACTCTGCGTTGCCATCCGGCCGACAGTTCGCGCACTCTGGGGCGAATCGCACCCGGAGAGATCATGGTGAAGCAGGAAAGGGCAGCGAGGAGCCGCAATTCCCTCGTACAGGCAGCCGCCGCACAGTTCGACGCCGACGGCTACGCCGGAGCGTCCCTGTCCCGGATCTGCAAGGCGGCCGGCATTTCCATGGGCGGGCTGACCTTCCACTTCGCGTCCAAGGAAGACCTGGCGCGCGCGGTGGAGGCGGCAGGCCGCTCGGCGGTCCGCGACACGGTGGAACGCGTCTACGGCCGCTCGGCTCCCCCGCTGCGCAGGCTGGTCGCGCTGACGCTGGAACTGAGCCGTCAGATCGAGGACGAGATGGTCGTACGGGCACTGCTGCGCCTGGAGCGGGAGCGCCCCGGCGCACCCCCGTGGTCGCAGTTCTGGTTCCCGTACGCCCAGGAGCTGGTCCAACAGGCGCAGGAGAAGGGGCAGTTGCGCACGACGGCACGGCCCGACTCGGTGGCGGCGCTGGCCGTGCACCTGGTCACGGGGGCGGAGATCCTCACCCGCCGCCGGCGGGCCGACGCCGGATCCGCGCAGCCGGCCGAGGACACCGGAGCCCTGCTGGAACGCATCTGGAGGCTCGTACTGACGGGAATCCTGGCCCCCGGCGAGGATGCGGCGGAGGCCCTGCCGTCGCTCGACTCCCCGGGGCAGGAGGACGGCGAGGGCCTGGCCCCGGAACCGGTCGCCGGAGCACTGCACACTCCGGACCACGTCCGCGCTCCGGGCCCCGAGCCCGTACGGGTACCCGAGGCCTACGAGTCGGCCTGAGGGCGGCGGGGCGGCGCCGACGACCGACCTAGGCGGCCGTCCAGCCCCCGTCGACCGGGACCGGCGCGCCCGTGACGAACGACGACCGGTCGCTCAGCAGCCACGCGGCCGCCTGCGCCACCTCCGTCGGTCCCGCCATCCGCTTCTGCGCCGACCGCGCGGTGAAAGCTTCCTCCAGCTCCGGCGAACCGGTCAGCACCTGCGCCATCAGCTCGGTCAGCGTGCTGCCCACCACCAGCGAGTTGACCCGGATCCCGCGCTGCCCGTACTCCTGCGCGGCCGCTTTGGTCAGGCCGATCACCGCGTGCTTGGCGGCGACGTACGGCGCCGTGGCCCCCGTCGCGACCACACCGGCGACGCTCGCCGTGTTCACGATGGCCCCGCCGGACCCCGAGGCCAGCATCACGGGGATCTGCTGCTTGAGGCAGTTCCACACGCCCCGCAGGTTGACGTCGACCACCCGGTCGAAGACCTCGTCGTCCGTCTCGTGGATCGGCGTGCCCGCCGTGGCCCATCCGGCGTTGTTGAAGGCCCCGTCGAGCCTGCCGTACGTGTCCACCGCCGCCTTCACCACCCGGGCGACGTCCGCGGCCCGGGTCACGTCACCGGGCACCGCCGTCGCACGCCCGCCGGCGTCGGCTATCTCCTTGGCGAGGGCGTCGAGCCGGTCCTCCCGCCGCGCTGTCACCACCACTGCAGCACCCTCGGCCGCGAAGAGGCGGGCGGCGGCTGCGCCGATGCCGCTGGATGCCCCCGTCACCATGACGACCTTGTGCTCCAGCAGTCCTAATGAGCGCATTCGATCCTTCAACTGGGCGTAGGAAAACGGAGGTTGCCGTGGGGCACTGCGTCGTCGAGTATGGCCCAACCAAAGCTTGAGGGAAACCTTTGCTCAACGTGCGCACAGGGAGTCCCTGCCGACACACCGCCCGCCACACGTACCTCACGCGTTACACGCGCCCGTCATTTGGTCAGCGCAGCCGCCCGCCGAAGGCTCACCTTGACCGTCTTGCGGCCGTGCTCGCTGGCGATCGAGGGAACGAGCAGCTCCCACATGTTCACCGTGCGCCGCGGCAGATCCCGCCGTCGCGCCGCCAGGTCCGAGTACAGCTGCATCCCCGTGCACGCACCCACGACGAATTCCGCGACCTTCCGCCCGTCGACGAAGTCCTTGAGCTCACCGCGGTCCCGGGCGTCCTGCAGGCACTCCTCCATGATCTGGCGCCATTCGTCGTACGACTCGGGGTCGTGCAGCCCGAAGCCGGACTGTTCGACCGCCAGCCGCACCGCGGCCCGCAGGATCTTGTCGACCTGAAGCTGGTGGGACCACACCAGCGTGATGTCCACGAGGCGCTGCAGCCCCTCGGAGGTCAGCCTCGGCACGATCGTCTCGGGCTGGGAATTCATCACGGCGATCGCGAGGGCTTCCTTGTTCGGGAAGTGGAAGTACACCGCCCCGAGCGTGACCCCCGCCCTGTTCATGATCGCGCGCATGCTGGCGCCGTGGTACCCGCTCTCGTCGAACACCTCCGCAGCCGCGGTAATGATCGCCTGCCGTGTCTTCACCGCCCGTTCCTGCTTCAACCGCCCCTCAACCACGTTAGGACCCTCTCTCGACAAACAAAGCGAACGCACTTTATTTTACCGTCCGGGGCAAAGACCGCACAGGTCATTCGGGGCCCTACATACGCACGCCAAAGGGGATGGCATGCTCGTATCGACTGAACGCCCCGCACCAGCGAAAGCCGCACTGACCTCGACCGTCGCGAAGGAGTACGTCCACCGCGCCGCGATCGCGGACGTGTTCCTGACCAATTGGTCCACCGACGGGCCCGACGCCTTCACCATCGAGGCGCAATGGCCCCGCTACCACGGCTTCTACACCTCAGAGCATGGACTGTACGACCCGCTCCTGCTGTGCGAGACCATCCGGCAGACGCTGCCACTGCTCACGCACACCGCGTACGGAGTGCCGTTCGGCCACCAGCTGAGCTGGTCCAGGTTCCAGTACGCCGTCAATCCTCGCGCCATGTGCGTCGAGCGCACCCCCGCGGAGCTCAGCATCCGCGTGACCTGCACCGACATCAAGTACCGGCGCAGCCTGCCGGTAGCGCTGACCATGCACTACGAGGTGATGCGGGGCAGCCTGCTGCTCGCCGTGGCATCCACGGTGTTCCACTGCCACACCCCCGTCGTCTACCAGCGACTGCGCGCCGGCCGCGGCAGCGTGGCCCGGATGTTCTGGAACGTGCCCGAGCCCTCGCCTCCGTTACCGAAGGAGATCTGCAGACGCGAGCGGCTGCAGGACGTGGTGCTGTCCCCGGCCGGCGAGGACCGGCGCTGGCAGCTGCGCGTCGACACCTCCCACCCCGTGCTCTTCGACCACCCGGTCGACCACGTGCCCGGGATGCTGCTGCTCGAAGCGGCCCGGCAGGCGGCCTACGCCGGAGCACACCCGTCCGCGCTGTCCGCTCCAGCCGGCCGGTCCGCCGACACCCCGGCCCAGGAACCCTGCTGGCCCGTGTCGATGGACGTGTCCTTCCACCGCTATGTCGAGTTCGACAGCCCCTGCTGGGTCACCGCGGAGCCCACGCACCGGCAGGCCCAGGGGCTCGGCGACAGGGTCCGGGTGACGGGCCGCCAGGGGGACGAAGACACCCCGCCGTCCTTCACCGCGGTCGTCTCGCTCGCCCACCGCCTGCCCTGAGGCGCTTACGCTCGGCCCATGGAGACTGCGCGGCTGCTGGTGCTGCTGGGGGCGACCGTCACGGTGGGCCTCGTGAGCGGGCTGTTCTACGGATTCTCGATCTCGGTGATGCCCGCCTTGCGCGGCGCGGACGACCGCACCCTCGTCGATGTGATGCAGCGCATCAACATCGCCATTCTCAACGGATGGTTCCTCATCGGATACGTGGGCGCACTGCTCCTCACCGCGGCCGCCGTCGGGCTGTCCTTCGCCGACGGCGGGCGGCACCTGCTGCTGCCGACGGGCGGCGCCTTCGTCGCGTACCTGGCGGCCGTCGTGCTGACCGCCCGGGTGAACATCCCGCTCAACAATGCGCTGCAGGCGGCCGGCCCGCCCGGTGAACTCGGCGATCCGGGCAGCGTACGGACCGCCTTCGAGGACCCGTGGGTCCGGGCGAACGTCCTGCGTACGCTGCTGTGCACGGCCTCGCTGGCCCTGCTCGCCTGGGCCCTGGCGGTGCGCTAAGGGCTGTCCCGTAACCCCTGGTGGATCGGCGCACGGCGTCGGATGCGGTGGATCGCAAGGCGGAGGAGCGTCCGGATACTGGGCGTATTCGGGATGTTCCGACAACGCAGCGAGATGCCGTAGCCGGCGTCCTGCGCCCGCCGGGGATTACGGAACAGCCCTTAGGGAGTGCCGTCGAAGTCCCGCCCGGCCCGTGCCGGCGCTACTTCGACGGCACGGCCCGGCCGCGCAGGACCTGGAGGCCGGGCTGTCGCCGGTCGCCGATGCCCGGCACGGACTCCCGCCTCCGCCCCGCGCGCACGCACCAGACCCCGCCTGCCCGCCCTTGGAGCGGCCGACCCCCCTTTGACGACGCATCCCGGCACCTCCCCGGGCCGGGGAGGCACGCGGCCGCGGGGGCGGAGGGAACCAGCCTGCCGGTGCGCCGGTCAGAGAGGGGAACCCACGGACAGCCGCTGCGGCACTCACCGCCGTCTGCCCGCCGCCCTGACCGCCTGCACCCCACTCCCGGCAACTCCAGCCCCAACAGCCCCATACACCCCAGTTCCCCGTGCCTCCTCCCCAGCGGCAAAGGCCCCGAACACCCCACCCGTTCACCGGGTCTACGACACTTCGTCTACCCGCACCGGCCGCCCGGCACCAGAGCCGGGGCGCCGCGACGCCTATGACCTGTACATCCATTGCGGTATTCGCTACGACCAATTTGGAAGCCGCTCGGGGGCTGCCGGACCGCCCCCCGCGAAGGATCCGGCCCTGCACGGCGTTCCCGCGGGCGTCGAAGGCCACCGCCGTCACCGCCCGGCCGGGGCGGAGATCCGTACCGCCACCGCCGCCGTCCCGTAGATCAGCGCCGCAACGGCCATCGCCACGCGGAAACCGGAACCGGAACCGGAGTGCTCGACGGCCACCGCGAGGGCCCCCAGCCCGGCGATCCCGAGCGCACTGCCCACCTGCCGGGTCGTGGTCAGCAGTCCCGTCGCCACCCCGGCCTGACTCGGCGGCGCCAGCCGCAGCGTCAGAGCGGTGACCGCCGTCATCGCCGTATCGATGCCGAACCCCACTGCGAACAGCGCCACCACCAGGATCCACAGCGCCGCGTCCGCCGGCGCCCCGGCCAGCAGCCCGAACCCCGACGCGCCCAGCACCAGCCCCACGAGCGTGGTCGTCCGCGGCCCGAACCGGTGCGTCGCCCAGCCCCCGAACGGCGCCCCGGTGATCGCCCCGCCCGCCTGCACGGCCAGGATCACCCCCGTCAGCAGCGGGGACACCCCCCGTACCTGTTGCAGATGGAGGGTCACCAGGAAGAACTGTCCGTAGAAGCCGAAGTTCACCGCGAACCCGGTCGTCACCGCGACCTTCAGGCAACGGCGCCGGAACAGCCCCGGCGGCACGACGGGCGCGGCCTGCCTGCGCTCGACGTACGGAAACGCGACCGCAAGCAGTACGCCGGCACCCGCGAGCAGCGCCCCGGGCCACAGCTGCCCCCCGGAGCCCGCGTGCCCCAGCTGGATCGTGCCCGCCACCAGAAGGACCAGCGCCCCGAACGCGGTCGTCTGCCCGGCGAGATCGAACCCGCCGCGCCCGCCCCGCGGGCTCTCGTCCCGCGCCCGCCGCGCCAGCAGCACCGTCAGCACCGCGACCGGCAGGTTCAGCCAGAAGAGCATCTGCCAGCCGACCGCGGTGAGCAGCGCGCCGCCGAGCAGTGGTCCCAGCGCCGCGGCGATCCCGCCCAGCCCGCCCCAGACGCCGACGGCCCGGGTCTGCCGCCGCCCGTCCGGATAGGCCGACCTGATCAGCGAGAGGGAGCTGGGCATCAGCGCGGCGGCCCCGATCCCCTGCACGGCACGCGCCCCGACGAGCATCCAGCCGCTCGCCGCGACCGCGCACAGCACGGATCCGACGGCGAACACCGCCGTCCCGTACAGGTAGACCCTGCGCGCTCCTAACCGGTCCGCCAGCCAGCCGCCGCTGAGGAGCAGGGCCGCGAAAACGAGCGCGTACGCATCGACGACCCACTGCAACAGCCCGGTGCCGCCGCCGAGTCCGGCCTCGATCGCGGGGAGGGCGACCGTGACCACGGTGGTGTCCACCATGACGAGGAACCAGCCCAGGCACACGCCTACGAGCGCAAGCCCGCCCCCGCCGCTGTCGCTACCGCTGTGGCCGCGGACGCCGGGCCGCGCCGTCGCTGCCGCCGAATGCCGTCGTACGCGCGTCGTTTCCTCGGTCACCCGCCCGCCGCCCCGCCGTCGTCCGCGATGCATTCGTCTGTGTACGGACCCTAGCCAGCACGGGCACCACGGGTTGCCCAGGAGTCAGTACTTGACCGGAAGCGCACACCGACGCGACGGGATCCCGGCGGGCACCGGCACCGGCACCGGCCCCGGACCGCCGGGCGTTAACGGCGTTAACGCTCCCCCGCGCCCGCCCCCGGACGCCCCACGACCCTCCCTGACCGTTAACGGCGTTAACGCCGTTAACGCTTCAGCAGCTCGGCGACCCCGGCATTAACGCCGTTAACGCCATCCCTCAGGCAGCAGCGTTAGCAATTTTCCGTGTTGATGCAATCTTCCGCGTCAGACGTTAGTAAAGTCCCCTGCATGACTTCGTCCTCGTCTCAGGGCGACCGAGAGAAGGTCGTCTCCAAGCTGCCCCCGTGGCTGCGCCAGGAGCTCAAGATCCGCACCGCGCAGCTGCGCGTCGACATCCAGGATGCCGTCCACCAAGGCATCACCGACTGGAACGCCCTGGCCTCGACCCCCTCCCCCGTTCCCACCTCGGGGGCCGAGTCCTTCTCCACCTGGCTGCCCGCCGGCCAGTGGGAAGAGTTCCGCACCAACGCCCGCGACCGCGGCGTGTCCCTCATTCAGGGCCTCGCCCAGTCCATCCAGTTGTGGCTGGAGAAGAACCCGGCCCCCACCGTCCAGCGGCCCTCCGTCGTCCGGCGCATCGTGGTCTGCAACCAGAAGGGCGGCGTCGGCAAGACCGCCATCACCGCCGGTACCGCCGAGGCCCTCGCCGAGGACCCCGCGAGCCTGCACCCCGTACGCATCGCCCGCCAGCTGGCCCTCCTCACCGAGGACGACCCGGCCCTGGACCGCGAGGACCTCCCCGGCCTCGGCATGCGCGTCCTGCTCGTCGACTTCGACCCGCAGGGCCACCTCACCAAGCAGCTCGGCCAGCAGCCCGCCCCCATCGGCGGCGACAGCCTGACCCGCCACATGGCCGGCGAAGCCCAGGGACCGCTCCAGGACCTGATCGTCCCGATCCCCGACGAGCGCTTCGGCGACCGCCTCCACCTGCTGCCGTCGTGCACGGACGCCTTCCTCCTCGACGTCCGCCTCTCCACGGTCCGCGCCCGCGAAGCCGCCCTCGAGCGCGCCCTCGCCCCGGTCGAGTCCGACTACGACGTCATCCTCGTGGACTGCCCGCCGAGCCTCGGCCTGTCCATGGACGCCGCCATCTACTACGGCCGCCGCCGTCCCGCCGAAGAGCCCGGCGCCTCCGGCGCGCTGATCGTCGTACAGGCCGAGGACTCCTCCGCCGACGCGTACGACCTCCTCACCTCCCAGATCAACGACCTGCGCGACGACCTGAGCCTGGACATCGACTACCTCGGCCTGGTGGTCAACCTCTACGACGGCCGGCGCGGCTACATCGCAACCTCCTCCCTCCAGGCCTGGATGGACATAAAGGATCCGCGGGTCGTGGCCGTCGTCCCCGACCTCAAGGAACAGCGCGAGGCCGTACGCCTCAAGCAGCCTCTGTTCGTCTACGCACCCAAGGGCGACCAGGCCGTCGTACTGCGCGCCCTCGCACGGGAGATCTCATGAGCAAGGCAGACAGGCTCGGCGTCTCGGCCTCCTTCGCCCGCGCCCAGCCGGTGAGCGTCAGCTCCCGCCGCGCCGCGATCGCGGAAGCCACCGGCGCCCCCACCTCCGGGGTGGTCCCGCCGTCCGAGGTCCCCATCGAGGCACTCACCCACAACCCCTTCAACCTCCGCGAGGAACTCACGGAGATCGAGGAGATGGCAGAGTCCCTCAAGACCCGGGGCCAGCTCCAGCCGCTCGCCGTCGCCACCCGGATGGCCTTCATGGAAGCCCACCCGGGACAGATCGAAGGCCTGGGCCGCGCCCCGTACGTCGTCATCGACGGCAACCGGCGCCTGGCAGCCGCACGCCTCGCGGGCCTGAAGACCATGCACATCCACGTCAACGACGCCCTCTCCACGAGCGCGGCGGACATCCTGGAGTCGGCCCTCATCGCCAACATCCACCGGGTCGACGTGGCCCCCATGGACCAGGCCCGCGCCCTCCAGGAACTCGTCGACGTCCACGGCTCCCAGGCCGCCGTGGCCAAGCGCCTGGGCAAGACACCGGCCTGGGTCTCCCAGCGCCTCACCCTCCTCAACCTGACTCCGGAACTCCAGGAGCAGGTGGAAACGGGCGACCTGAAGGTCGAGCCGGCCCGCCGGATCGGCCGGCTCCCCCAGGAGGAACAGGCGGCTGCGGCCGAGGAGAGCGTTAACGCCGTTAATCCCCCGCGCCAGCGCACCAGCCCGCCCCGCGACGGCGGCCGGAGCGTTAACGGCGTTAACGCCGTTAACGCTCCGGCCAAGGGCGCAGCCCCCCGGCACATCGTCCTCACGGGAGCCACCGCACCCGAGATCGCCGACCAGCTCGCGTCCCAGCTCCCGGCGGCGGACCTCGCCGCCCTCACGGAAATCCTGATCTCACGCTCTTCCTGAGCACCGTGGGGCGTTAACGGCGTTAACGCCGTTAACGCCCCACGTGCGTTTCACGTGCGATCGAACGTTCGATCCAGGTTAGGCTTCCCCTGGAGGTGCCATGTCCCGCAAGAAGTCCCACCCGCAGCCCGATGAGCAGGCCTCGCTCTTCGCAGCCGTCGACGCCCTGCTCGAAGAGGCGGCCGCCCAAGACGCCCTGCCGCACCCGGACGAGCGCAAGCGCCTCCGCGAGACCGCCGGCCTGAGCCAGGACCAGATCGCCAAGGCCCTGTCCGTACGCCGCGAAACGGTGACCGCCTGGGAGACCGGCCGCACCGACCCCCGCCCGCCCAAGCGCGCGGCATACGTCCGCCTCCTGGACGGGCTCGCCTCCCTCCACCCCGTTAACGCCGTTAACGCCGCCACCCCGGAGCCCTTCTCCCCCGAGCCGACCGTTAACGCCGTTAACGCCCCGGCGTCCCCCGCCGCAGCCCCGGAGTCGATCATTAACGGCGTTAACGCCGTAGATGCCGCCTCCCCGGAGCCGGCCTCCCCGGAGCCCACCGTTAACGGCGTTAACGCCGTTGACCCCCCGGCCCCGCAACCGCCCGCGCCCCGCGCACCGGCCCGCACCACCCCCTCTCCCCCCTCCCTCCCCTCCCCCCGCCACGCCCACGGCCCCCTGGCGGTCATCGCCACGGAGACCGCCGAGCCGAAGACCGGCACCAAAAAGCCGACGACCGCCCTCACCGCCCACGCAGCCCACGGCCTCATCCTCGACTGCCCCGCCCGGGACCTGCCCTCCCTCGTCACCTGGGCCCTCTCCCCCGAGGCAGCCCTCGGCTCCCCCCGACTCCACCGCTTCGGCAAGGACGCCGACCCCCTCCTCGTCCTCACCCCCGAAGCCACCGAAGCCCTCGGCCTCCCCCTCGTCCTCGAAGACCGCCGCGGCCTGCGCCTGCCCGACAACCACCCCGCCGTCAAAACGCTGACCCGCGCCAAGTGGCAGCTCACCCGACGCGGCTTCGGCCCGTGGGCCCGTATCTACCGCCCCGCCACCGCAGCCCACGGCCGCCAGTGCGTCCAGCTCGCCGTACTCCCCTGGGGCGCCCTCGACCCCCGCGCCTGGGGCGAGGACACCGACGCCCTCCCCGCCCCCGAACTCGCCGAGCTGCTCACCTCGTACGCCGCCCGCGTCCTCACCCCCCGCGGCTCCACCGCCGTCTCCGGCCTCGAGCTCATGACCGCCCTCCGGCCGCCGACCCGCCCCGTCAAGGACGAGTCGACCGGCGCCTGGGTGTCGTCCCCCGTCGCCGGTTCCCTCACCCGGCCCGTCGACCCCGCGCCGCCCGAGGCCCCCGACGAGCACCCCGTGGTCGCGGCCCTCTACCCCCGAGCCCACCAGCGCACCCCCGACCAGGTCCTCGACGAAGAGGCCTACGACTGGATCCGCGACCCCGAACTCCTCACCGACGCCGAGTGCGCCCGTACCCACGCCGTCGGCATCGACGTGAACATGGCCTTCGCCGCCGCCGCCAACCGCCTCACCGTCGGCATCGGCCCCGCCACCCACGTCGCCTCCCCCGCCTTCGACCCCAAGCTCCCCGGCAGCTGGCTGGCCGACCTCTCCCCCGTCCGGCTCGACCCCCGGCTCCCCAGCCCCTTCACCCCCCACGGCCAGGCCCCCACCGGCCCCGCCTGGTACACGACGCCCACGCTCGCCTACGCCCAGGAGCTCGGCCACGACGTCCGGCCCTCCGAAGCCTGGGTCCGCCCGGACAACGGCCCGTACCTCGACGCCTGGTACACCCGCCTCCGCGACGCGTACATCGCCACCATGGCCGACCTCGGCGTCGTCCCCTCCCTCACCGAGCCCGAGTTCCTCGCCGCCATGGCGGTCCACAAACAGCACAACCCCGCGCAGGCAGCCGTGCTCTCCGCCATCAAGGCCACCGTCAAGGGCGGCATCGGCAAGCTCCGCGAGCGCCCCCAGGGAGCCGGCTACCGCCCCGGCGAGCCCTGGCCCGCCCTCGAACGACCCACCTGGCGCCCCGACATCCGCGCCGCCGTCATCGCCACGGCCCGCGTCAACATGCACCGTAAGATGCGCAAGCTCGCCGACACCGCCGGCCTGTACCCCATCGCCGTCCTCTCCGACTGCGCGGTGTACCTGTCCGACGGGCCGAGCCCGCTCGACTTCCTCCCCCGCACCCCGGACGGAAAGCCCCTGCCCGGCGGCTTCCGTCTCGGTGTCAGCCCGGGCATGGTCAAGCACGAAGGCACCCAGCCCCTGCTGTGGGCGGTCCAGCTGCTCGACGAACGCCACAACCCCGCCCGCCACATCAAAGGCCACGACGCAGCGGCCGACGGAGAGTAAGACCTAGATGCCCGACATCGGCGACAGCCTCGACAAAGCGACCGAAGCGAACTTCACCCGCCCCATCCCCAAGTCACCCCAGGCCCGGATGAAGTTCCTCGTCAAAAGCGAAAAGAACTCGACCAAAGCGGTCGCCGAACGCCTCGGCATCTCCCAGCGCACGGTCGAGCGCTACGTCAAAGGCCAGATCAAGAACCCCCGCCCCGACCTGGCCGCCCGCCTCGAAGCCGAAGTCCGCAAGAGCTGGCAGCCCCTGGTCCGCAAGCGCGTCCGCGACCGCGCGGCCCGGACCACCGGCCTGGTCATCGAGACCCGCGCCCGCTTCGGCTTCACCGCAGCCCCCGGCACCACCGACGACGGCCGCATGCGCCGCATCACCCAGCACCTCCCCCCGGAGTACGCCGCCCGCCTCTTCCAGGCCCAGGAAGCCGGCGCCACGGAAGCCCAACTCCGCCACATCGCAGCCGAAGGCCTCCAGGAGATCTACTTCAGAGACCAGGGCACCCGCGCCTCGGGCCTCCTGGTCGAGTTCACCGACATCGACTACGTGGAATTCGACTTCTAGCCCGACGACCCCCACCGACTCTCGCCCCCGGGGACACCTCAGCCCCACCAAGGCCCATGGCCCGGGGCCACCGCCAGCCTGCCGACTCTCAAGGCCCGGGGTGCCTTCAGCCGCGCCGAGGCCCGCGCCATGGGAACAACATCAGCCGGACCAGGACTCCTCCCCCGGGCGTCACCAACAGCCGCACCAGGACCCGTGCCCCTGGTCGGCACCCGTCAGCCTGCCAAAACCCGTGCCCCGGGAACACATCAGCCCCGCCGGCGTTTGAGGCGCGGGGTCCGGGGCGGAGCCCCAGAAAGGGGGTCCGGGGGCAGAGCCCCCAAACGGGTGCCGGGCGCAGCCCGTGCACCCGGCGGGTCCGGGGCGCAGCCCGGGCGGGTCCGCGCCGCCACGCGGTCTCGGGAAGGGGCGGGGCGGGAAAACACCCCCAAGGCCCGACCCCGGCCCCCTGAAGGCCCCCTGAGCCCCCACCAGCCCACCCAGGCCAAAAGGGGACCACAGGCAAGCCCAGAAGCCCCACAGGGCCCCTACGCCCCGCCCTACCCCACTGCGTGCAACGTCCTCCGCCGCTTCGACTCCGCAGCCTTCTTAGAAGCGGCCTGCGCAGCCCGCTTCTTCCGCTGCTCCGCCAGCTGGTCCTGATACGCCGCCACCGCCCGGTGGTAGCTGTCGACGTACCCCCGCGCATCCAGCCGCTCGTCCGCCGGCATCTCGTTCACGGCCGCCACGGCGTCCTCGAAGGAGTTGTACCCCGCCAGCATCGGATTGATCTGGTAGACCCCGTTACGGACCTTCCGGACCAGCTTCGCGAGCTCCAGGCTCCGCAGCGCAGCGTTCACGCTCGGGCGGCTCAGCTCCAGCAGCCCACCGATCGTGGCCTGGTCGATCAGGATCCTGCCGCCGGGCTCACTCAGCGAACGCAGCTTCAGCAGCACGCGGTACGAGGCCGGCGGGAGGTCCAGGTCAGAGAGAAGCCCGTCGGCGTTGACCGCAGCGAATCGCAAGGAGCTCACTGAGCTGTCCCTTCTTCCTTGCGCTGCGCCCGGCTCAGCCGCCGCGCAGCGCGCTCTTTAGCGCGTTCGGCCCGGAGTTCTGCGATGGCCTGTCGCATATGGTCCAACGACGGGAACCGCACCAGGTCCGGCAGGCTCGTATCGCTACGGATCTGCGAGATGGTGCTGTGCTGCTCCACCTTCACGAACTCACCCGTAGTCTCCGTACCCGGGATGAACTCTGCTACCCGGTAACTGTAGGGCGGGTTGAACTGGTACACACCCCGCCGCACCTTAAAGACGATCCCGTGAGACATGATGGTGTGCAGCGCCTCGGACGTCTTCGTCCGACTTACGTCGAGGATCGTAGCCATCTCCTCCTGGGTAAGCGGAATCCGCCCCCCCGCCCGCTGGCAGGCGATGAGCAGAAGAATCAGCCGCAGGGGCAGCGCCTCCCGGAAGTACTGCGCGATGACCAGGAAGAACTCCAGGCTGTCCATCGAGAACGCGTTCGGCTGGCTCTGCGTCCCGTAGAACTCCAGCGGCTTGCGCTCGCCGTCCAAGGTCAGCTTCCGGCTCGGATACCTCCGGGCCAGGCTGTCCAGATCCCGCACCGGTGCCAGCGGCTGGCTCCACGCAGAGATCGCGTCATCAACGGGAAGATCAGGGCGCGGCACGCGCGCCGGGCTCGGCCGGCGGTGCTGTGGCTCGGATGACACGAGGCTGCTCTCCACTTCGTTGATCTGCAGAGAGCAGTATGTCAACGAGGGTGACATACATGTCACCCTCGTTGACGTTCAGCGTGTCTTGTGTCCCCTCAGGAGGGACACATCTCGGCCATGACCCCCTCGCACCCACCTCCCGGCGCCCCCCGCCAACCCCTCCGCCTCCACCCGCAGTTCGCCGACACATCACCCCTAAAACGTCAGCCTCCCCGACCTTTTACCCCAAAAACCGTCAGCCTCGCTGACATTTTGCCTTCGCTATGTCCCCCCACCAGCGACACATCCCCCCGGTTATGTCCCTCCTGAGGGGACATAACTTCTGCACCGCACCCCCTCCCACCTGCGCAAACGCATCTCCGTACCTTCTATACGCCGGTGGGTGGGACGCTGCGCGCACGAAAGCCCGTACTCAACCGCGCCCCAACGTCTCTTTCCTGACACACCACCAGCACCCAACCGGCACCCCACTCATCCGGACAGCCTGTCCAGTTAGGGCACTAGGTTGACTTGATCCTGTTTCTATCCGATCGGTATTTTGAAGCAGGCAAAACCTTCAAGTGCGCTTCAAATGCGCTTCAAGGTCCGAAATTAACGGCGTTAACACCTCGGCTTGCTCCAGGCCTTGCCTCGGACCACTTGTCTCGCCCCTGTCCTCGCGTTACCGCGGGATTGCATTCATCCTCATTTGTACCTTTTTCGCCTGTTGGTTTGCCCTGCAGGGCAGGGCTCACCTCGACAGCGGGTTCAGAGCAGACAAGCTGGATGGCAACAAGGGCTTGCCTTGCGGTGGTGGGCGCTCAGTGTCGCCGGCCCGGGCTTGGGAACGGATTGTCTCGCTTGCTTGGTTGAGGCCTGTTGGACTCTTCTGCTGAAGGGCTGTGGTTGTTGGCTCTGCAGTAGCTGGTCTGGCGTCTTGGGTGAACTTGGGGTCTCATCTGGGGTTTGGTTGAGGGTTTTGGTCGTTCTGGTGTTGAGTGGAACGAGGGCTCTGTCCTTTGGTGGTTTTTTGTCCGGCTCGGTTCTGTCTCTGGGTTGAGCCAGGAACCTCTTGGTTTGAGTCCAGTGAAGTTTTCGAGTGTTGGGTCTGAACATGGAGGTCAGTGGGCTGGAGCGGAATGGGTGCTTGTGTTTTGGGGTCTGGAGCGAAGCGGAAGGGCTCGGCTTGCTGGGTGGAGCTGGGTTTGTCGTTTGGGTCTGAGTGAGGCGAGGACCTTGTTTTTTTGTTTGGGGCGGAGCGGAGGCGTGGGGCTTGGGCCGAGTCATGCTGATTTCTCTCTTCACTGGGTCTCTTTGAGTGAAGTGCAGGGTTGGAGCGGAGAGGGTTGAGGTTTGTAGCGGAACGGAAGGCCTGGGCTCGGATTTAGGTCTTTGCTTCGTTGCGGCTTAGGTCGGGGCGAAGCGAGGAGGTCCTGAGCTGGGCGGAGCTCGGAGCTTTGTTTCTTGGAGGGGAGCGAGGAGTTTTGTCTTGCCCAGCTGAGTGGAGGGGCTTAGTCCAAACGGAGCGTGGTTTCTCCAAACGGATCGTGGTTTCTCTGGGAAGAGTGTGGTTTCTTCGGGCGGAGTGCGGATTGTTTCCTCGAGCGGAGCGAGGGGCTTTCTCTTCGGTCGGATGCTCCGAGCGGAGCGAGGGGCCTTCTCTTCGGTCGCAGTGCTTTGTTTCTCTCAGTGGAGCCGGGAGCTTTCTCTGTGCAGAGCTCGGAGTTTCGCTTGCTCTGAGCGGAGCGAGGAGCCTTTGTGTTGCTCCGAGCGGAGCGCCCTTTGTGTTGCTCTGAGCGGAGCGCGGAGCTTCCTTCCTCCGAGCGGAGCACGGAGCTCTGTTCCTCCGAGCGGAGCGAGGAGGTTTGTTGTCTCGAGCGGAGCGAGGGCTTGTTTTGTCTCGAGCGGAGCGAGGGCTTGTTTTGTCCCGAGCGGAGCGAGGGACAAAACCCCTCCCACTCGAGCGGAGCGAGGGACAAAACCCCTCCCACTCGAGCGGAGCGAGGGACAAAACCCCTCCGAGCGAAGCCAAGACCCCTCCGAGCGAAGCGAGGAGGAATCCCCTGGGCGCTGGAGCGAAGCGGAGGCGCCACCCTGCCGGAGGCAGGGACGGCCGAGCGAAGCGAGGCCGCTACGCTCCCTCGCGCGCAGCGCGA
>NZ_JBVJWO010000041.1:57298-70022 GCF_055602345.1 Streptomyces sp. NPDC037401 | reverse complement strand
CCCCCCCCCCCCCCCCCCCCCCCCCCCCCCCCCCCCCCCCCCCCCCCCCCCCCCCCCCCCCCCCCCCCCCCCCCCCCCCCCCCCCCCCCCCCACCTGCCGTCCGGCCGCTCCGCCGTGCCCGTCAGGTGGGCGAAGACCACGACGTTCGAGTCCCAGTGGCGGTCCTTCGTGAGGCTGCCGCCGCAGGTGATCAGCCGGAGCTCGGCCTTGCCGTGCGTGTCCCCGTAGACCTTCTCCGTCGGGAACGCGTCCTTCTTGAAGGTGTCGACCTCGTCGACGGCGAAGACGGCCGTGGTGCCGTCGGCCCGGTGCACCTCGATCTGCGCGTCCTCCTTGAGCTGCTTGAGGTTGTAGAACACCGCCTCCTTGGTTGTCGGCGTGTCCATGTGGCCGACGATCGCCGCCGCGCCCTTCTCGCCGGGGGTGGGGCCCTGCTCGTACCAGGCCGCCTCCATCGGCTCGTCGAAGGACGGTTCCTGCATCACACCTCGGGCGCCCAGTCCGACCGTGTCGAGCTTCGCGTCCACGTTGATGGACGGGACGTCGATCCGGTCCGGGACCGAGGCGGTGAGGGAGGAGGCCGCAGCCTGCTTCACGCGGGCCGTCGCAGAGCCCGTCGCAGAGCCCGTCGCAGCGCCCCCGTCCTTGGCCGAACCGCAGCCCGAGACCAACGCGGTGCCGAGGGCGGCGGCCCCCGCCAGGGCGGCCGCGCGCTGTACGCGCCGCCCGCCCCGGCGGGCCGTACCGAGCTCAGTCATTGCTGGTCACGACGCCGATCGGGGCCATGCCGGTGTTCACGCTGCCCTTGGGCTTCCTGTGCTCGCTCGGCTTCAGCGGCACGAGCTCGGTGTGGTGGCCGGTGTGGCCGCCCGTGTCGCCGCCCGTGTGGCCGGTGCCGCCGCCGGTGGCCTCGGTGCCGAACTTGACGGTGTCGAACTTCTTGCCGCCCGCGTAGGCGTCGACGCCGTAGTAGCCCGTCTTGACGTCCTTCGCGACGGTGGCGATGCCGGTCCAGGTGTTCGTGCCGGTCTTCTTCAGCGCGACCTTGCCGCCGAAGGCGAGGGAGTCGGCGTACGCGCTCTTCTCGGTGGTCGTGATGGTGACCCGGACGCGGGTGCCGGGCCTGCCGAAGTCGGTGGAGAGCTTCAACGAGCTCGTGGCGGTGGCGGTGGCGGTGGGCGTGGGGATGGCGGTGGGCGTGGGGGTCGTTGCGTCAGCGGCGAAAGCAGTCGCAGGGGCGGCCAGCGCGATCGACGAGGCGAGTGCGATCGCCGAAACGGTGAGTGCCTTGCGCATGATGGTTCCTCCTGACAGGGCCGGGGGTCGTTCCCGGCACACCAGACATGAGCGACATCCTGGGCGCTTGGTTGCAGTGGCCGACGCGGCCCCCGGGCGGTCCCGCCGAAGGTCCTCCGGGAGGAATCCGCAGGTGGGGCGCAGGGTCGAGAAGGGGTGTTTGCGGTGCCTTTGCCGCGATTTTTGGGACCAAGGTCCCGGCCCGAGACCCGGTCCCCGGTGGGTGGCGGTCCATCGGGCAAGACGCGGGCCCCCGGTGACAGGTCGTCACCGGGGGCCCGTACGTTCAGTGCTCGGCGAGTGGCACTACACCGCCGCCGAGCCGGCCGTCATACCGTCACAGCTTCTCGATGACGTAGTCGATGCTGGCCGTCAGCGCCTGGACGTCCGCCGGGTCGATCGCCGGGAACATCGCGACGCGGAGCTGGTTGCGGCCGAGCTTGCGGTACGGCTCGGTGTCCACGATGCCGTTCGCGCGCAGCGCCTTCGCGACCGCCGCCGCGTCGATCTCCTCGGCGAAGTCGATCGTGCCGATCACCGAAGAGCGCTGGGCCGGGTCGGCGACGAATGGCGTCGCGTACTTCGACTCCTCGGCCCAGCCGTACAGGGCGCTCGCGGAAGCCGCCGTACGGGCCGTCGCCCACTCCAGACCGCCCTGGCCGTTGATCCACTTCAGCTGCTCGTCGAGCAGGAAGAGGGTCGCGAGCGCAGGGGTGTTGTACGTCTGGTTCTTCAGCGAGTTGTCGATCGCCGTCGGCAGCGAGAAGAACTCGGGGATGTGGCGGCCCGACGCGTGGATGCGCTGCGCGCGCTCCAGCGCTGCCGGGGAGAAGGCGGCGAGCCACAGGCCGCCGTCCGCCGCGAAGCACTTCTGCGGGGCGAAGTAGTAGACGTCGGTCTCGGTGATGTCCACGGGCAGGCCGCCCGCACCCGAGGTCGCGTCCACCAGGACCAGCGCGCCCTCGTCGGCTCCGGCGACCCGCTTGATCGGGGCGGCGACACCGGTGGAGGTCTCGTTGTGCGTGAACGCGTACACGTCCACGCCCGCCTCGGCGGCCGGCTCCGGGTGCGTACCCGGGTCCGAGGAGATGACGGACGGGTCGGCCAGCCACGGCGCGAGCTTCGCGGCCTTGGCGAACTTGGACGAGAACTCGCCGAAGTTGAGGTGCTGGGACTTCTGCTCGATCAGCCCGTGGGTCGCGATGTCCCAGAAGGCGGTGGAGCCGCCGTTGCCCAGGATCACCTCGTAGCCCTCGGGGAGCGAGAAGAGGTCGCGGAGGTTCTGCCGCACCGAGCCGACCAGGTTCTTGACCGGGGCCTGACGGTGGGAGGTTCCGAGAAGAGAGGTGCCGGTGGCGGCCAGGGCTTCGAGGGCCTCCGTCCGCACCTTGGAGGGGCCCGCGCCGAAACGGCCGTCGGCGGGCTTGATGTCAGCGGGAATCTGGATCTCAGCCACGAGCGGAGCGTATCCGGTCGGCGGCGCGGCCGTTGGTGCGCGTCCACCCGGTGAGACGAAAGAGGGAGGTGGGAGGGTGTGAAGGTGACCGATCGGGAGCATCCGGAACAGCAGGTGGAACTACAGCCGGAACCCCAGCTGGAACGGCAGCTGGAACAGGCGTTGCGGCAGGTGGTGCGGGGCGGGGTCGACTTCTCCGCCGGTGCGCGGGCCCTGATGACCATGGACGCGTCGAACTACCGGCGCGTCCCGCTCGGGGTGGTGGCCCCGCGGGACGCGCAGGACGTCGCCGAAGTGCTCCGCGTGTGTGCGGAAGCCGGGGTGCCGGTCGTGCCGCGGGGCGGCGGCACCTCCATTGCGGGCCAGGCCACGGGGGTGGGCGTGGTGCTCGACTTCACCCGGCACATGGCGGCCGTACGGGAAGTCGACCCGCAGGCGCGCACGGCGGTCGTCCAGCCCGGGGCGGTGCTCGACACCCTGCGGGAGCGGGCGGCGCCGTACGGGCTGACCTTCGGGCCCGACCCCTCGACGCGCAGCCGCTGCACGCTCGGCGGAATGATCGGCAACAACGCGTGCGGCGCGCACTCGGTGGCCTGGGGCACGACGGCCGACAACGTGCGCGAGCTGGAGGTGCTGCGGTACGGCGGCGGCGGCCCGCACCGGCTGGGACGCGGCTGGGCAGGGGCCCCCGACGGGCTGCGCGAGCTGGTCGACGGGAACCTGGCCCTGCTCCGGACCGGGATGCGGGCCGGGACGGCCGCCGACCCCGGGCTGACCCGGCGCATCTCCGGGTACGCGCTGGACGCACTGCTGCCGGAGCGGGGCGTCGGGCTCGCGCGGGCCTTCTGCGGGAGCGAGGGCACGCTCGGCGTGGTCACCGAGGCGGTGGTCTCCCTGGTGGAGGTACCGCCCGCCCGCGCCCTGGCGGTCCTCGGGTACGCCGACGAGAGCGCGGCGGCGGAAGCGGCGGCCGGGCTGCTGGCGTGGGGACCGCTGACCGTGGAGGGGATGGCGGCCGACCTGGTGCGGGGGCCGGCGGCGAGCCTTTTGCCGCGCGGGGGTGCCTGGCTGTTCGTGGAGATGCCGGACGAGGGGGCGGCCGCGGCGGTCGTACGGGCCGCGGACGCGGTGGACTCGGTGGTGGTCGCGGACCCGGCCCGGCAGCGCGCCCTGTGGCGGATCCGCGAGGACGCGGCGGGGACCGCGACCCGGATGCCGGACGGGACGGAGGCCTGGCCGGGGTGGGAGGACTGCGCGGTGCCGCCCGCACGGCTGGGGGCGTACCTGCGGGAGTTCCGGGCGCTGCTGGCGTCGCACGGACTGCGCGGGACGCCGTACGGGCACTTCGGCGAGGGCTGCATCCACGTGCGCATCGACTTCGACCTCGTGAGCGCGCCGGGCATCGCCCGCTTCCGGGCCTTCTCGGAGGAGCTGGCGGACCTGGTCGTCGCCCACGGGGGCTCGCTGTCGGGAGAGCACGGCGACGGGCAGGCGCGGGCCGAGCTGCTCCCGCGGATGTACGGGGAGGAGGTGGTCCGGCTCTTCGGCGCTTACAAGGACGTGTGGGACCCGGCGGGCGGGATGAACCCGGGGATGCTGGTGCGGCCGGCGCGGCTGGACGAGGGGCTGCGGTTCGCGGGACTGGCGGTGGGGCGGGAGGGACTGCCGCTGGCCCGGGAGGTGGCGCGCTGCGTGGGCGTGGCGAAGTGCCGTACGACGGCGGTGTCGGGGGCGTCGGGGGCGTCGGGGGCGTCCGGATCGGATGTGATGTGCCCGTCGTACCGGGTCACCGGGGAGGAGCGGCACTCCACCCGGGGGCGGGCCCGGCTGCTGCACGAGATGCTCACCGGCGAGGTGCTGACCGGCGGATGGCGCTCGCCGGAGGTCCGGGAGGCGCTGGACCTGTGCCTGGGCTGCAAGGGCTGCCTGAGCGACTGCCCGGTGGGCGTGGACATGGCCACGTACAAGGCGGAGTTCCTGCACCGCCACTGGGCGGGCCGCATCCGGCCCGCCGCGCACTACTCGATGGGCGGGCTGCCGGACTGGCTGCGGCTGGTGGCGGCGGTGCGGGGGGCCGGGGTCGCGAACGCGCTGGGGCGGCTGCCGGGGGCGAAGCGGATCACGGGGGTGACGGGGGAGCGGGAGCTGCCGAGGGTGGCGGGGGAGACGTTCACGCGGTGGTGGGCGAGGGAAGGGCGCGGGGGCGGGGGCGGGGGGCTTCGCGAGGGGGCCTTGTTGTGGCCGGACACGTTCACCGAGCACCTGGCGCCCGAGGTGGGGCGGGCCGCGGTACGGGTCCTCGACGCCGCCGGGGTACGGGTCGCGCTCCCCGCCGGCCGGGTGTGCTGCGGACTGACGTACGTGTCGACCGGGCGGCTGGACCGGGCGCGGGCGGTGCTCCGGCGCACGCTGGACGTGGTGGGGGAGACCGACGGGCCGGTGGTGGTCCTGGAACCGAGCTGCGCGGCGGCGCTGAAGGGCGACCTGCCGCAGCTGCTGCCGCAGGACCCGCGGGCGCGGCGGCTGGCGGGCGCGGTGCGGACCTTCGCGCAGGTGCTGGAGGAGCAGGCGCCGCAGTGGCAGCCGCCCCGGCTGGACCGAGAGGTCGTCGGCCAGACGCACTGCCACCAGCACGCGGTACTGGGAGACGCGGCGGAACGGCGGATCCGCGAGCGGGCCGGGCTCGCGGGGGAGCTGGCCGGCGGCTGCTGCGGGCTGGCGGGGAACTTCGGCTTCGAGCGGGGGGCGGGGCGGTACGAGGTCTCGGTGGCGTGCGCTGAGGAGCGGCTGCTGCCGGCGGTGCGGGGGGCGGGGGACGGCGTGGAGGTCCTGGCGGACGGCTTCTCCTGCCGGACGCAGGTCGCCCAGCTGTCGGACCGCAGGGCCCGGCATCTGGCGGAGCTGCTGGCGGAGGGGCTGTGAGGGGGGGCAGGAGGAGGGCAGGGGAGGGGGAGGGGCTTGCGGCTGGTCTGTTGTAAGGCAAAACACGGCTGCATGCCCCTTACGTGGGTCGTAGTCTTGGGGAATGACCCGTTCCGCCTCCGCCTCCCCGGGCAACGCCGTGCCCTCCGCTTCCTCCGCTGCCGCCGCCGGGCCTGCCCTGGAGACGTCCGCCCGAGGCCGCGGGCCGTCGCGCCTCGGGCCGGTGGCGTTGGTGATCGCGGCGGGGGTTTCCGTGCAGTTCGGAGCCGCTGTGGCGGTCATGCTGATGCCGCGCGCGGGCGCGGCCGGCGTCGTGGCGCTGCGCCTGGTCGCGGCGGCCGTGGTGCTGCTGCTGATCTGCCGGCCACGCGTCAAGGGGTACTCGCGCTCCGACTGGGGCACGGTGCTGGCCTTCGGTACAGCGATGGCCGGTATGAACGGCATGTTCTACCAGGCCGTCGAACGGATCCCGCTCGGCCCGGCCGTCACCCTGGAGGTCCTGGGCCCGCTGGCCCTGTCCGTCTTCGTCTCGCGCCGGCTCTCCAGTCTGCTGTGGGCGGGGCTGGCGCTTTGCGGGGTGGTGCTGCTGAGCAGCCACGGCGGCGGGGACGGCGGATTCGGCTTCGGGGCGCTGGACCCGGTGGGCGCGGCCTTCGCGCTCGGCGCGGGCGCGATGTGGGCGGCGTACATCGTCTTCAGCGCGCGGACGGGGCGGCGCTTCCCGCAGGCCGACGGCCTCGCCCTGGCGATGGCGGTGGCCGCGGTACTGAGCCTCCCGCTGGGCATCGCCGAAGCGGGCTCCGCACTCCTGGTCCCGAGCACGCTCGCACTGGGCCTCGGCGTGGCCGTCCTGTCGTCCGTACTCCCGTACACCCTGGAACTCCTCGCCCTGCGCCGCCTCCCGGCACCGACCTTCGCGGTCCTGATGAGCCTGGAGCCGGCCATCGCGGCGATGGCGGGCTTCATGGTCCTCCAGCAGGCACTGTCCTGGACGGACGCGGCCGCGATCGCCCTGGTCATCGCGGCGAGCATGGGCGCGGTCCGCTCCCAGACCCGAAAACTGTCCCCGCCGCTGGAGGGCTAGCCGCTGGAGGGGGCGGGGTCATGGCGGGTGGGGGTCGGTGCGCCGGCTCCGCGCCCCACCCCCAAACGGACCTTTCTCGTCCGGCGTTTGCCCACCCGCCCCCTCGGCGGAGCCGAGGTGTGCTGCGGGCGGCGTGACGGCTGGTCGGTGACGGCAGCCGAACTTGTCGTGGGTCGGGGTGGCGGGGTTCTCCGTGGTCTGCCCGCATGTCTGAGTGTCCGTCCGTGCCGCCGCCTGGCGTCAAGGGCGCTCCCTTCGGTCGCGTCGCTTCGCGATGGCCCTTCGGGCCACCCTTGACTCCAGGCGTCGTCCCGGAAGTCCACAGACTTGCGAGCATCCCCCGGAGGGGGAGGGATGGCAGGGGGGACGGGACCCAGTGCCGGTCCCCCTGGCCGACCGGTCGGGTCAGGGGCGCGGGGTGCCGCCCTCCGGGCGGAAAGGGCACGCGGCAGATCGCTACACAGCCCCGGTCGATTGGCGGCCTCCGGACCGGCCGTGGCCGGACATAAGCCGCTCACGATCGCTACACAGCCGAGGCCGATTGGCGGCGGCCGGGCTGTCTGTGGCCGGGCAGCCGTGGCCGGCCGGCGGCGGACGCTTGTCGGCAGCAGAGCTCGGTGGGGTGGCCGTCAGGCCGCATGAAAGAGAGCTGGACGGCGGGAAAGCCGCCGACGGTGGGTGGCCGACCACTGGAAGGCCTCAGCCGTGCCCTCTCGGCCGCACGGGTGGTGCGGGTGGGTGTCCCCAGCCCGCGCGGAGCGCGGGCGCAGCCCCCGCCGGCCCCGGCCGGGTCGGCCCCGCACCCCACCCTCCAGGCCAAGCGCAGCGGACGGGCGCGGGGGACACGCCCCCGCACGCCCCGCACGTCACCTTGACGCGCCCTCCGCCCCGCCGCAAAGGTCGTGAGCCGAGGCGCAGCGGCTCGGCAGCGGAGGTAGTCATGGCACTACGGTTCGTCGGGAAGGACCCTGAGTCCGGAGATCACGGATCCCCTGCCGTATGGGTCGACGAAGAGTCGAAGGACCTCCTCGTCCAGGGGTGGACGGCAGACGAGCAGACCAAAGCCGAAAGCACGAGGGACGTTTCGATCCCCAGCCACGAGACCGTGGTGCGGGTCCCGAAGCGGATGATCCCGTTGCTCAGGGAGGCGCTCCGTGTCGCAGAGTTTGACTGACTTCTCCGAACTCATCAGGTCGGCACGGAAGTCAGCCGTACATCTGGAGATGCGCGACAGCTACGGAGTGGAGAGCGAAGTGCCGGGGTTCGCTGCGTGGAAACAGGGGCACCGGCTCGACCCGGGCGACCCCGGTTCCTGGTGGCGCCCCTGGCTGGACCTCGTACGGGACGTCACCGCCAGAGGGGTGGTGATCCGCCGGGCGCGCATAGTGTCCGAGCCGGTCAGCGACTACATCCGCTTCGAGCACTCCGGCACGTTCACCAACCTCCTCGCCGGCGAGCAGGTCCGCTGGCTGCCCCGCCGCCTCGCGTCCGGCCTCGCCCTCCCGGGAAACGACTTCTGGCTGTTCGACGGCCGTCTGGTCCAGTTCAACATCTTCGACGGGGAAGGCCGATGGGTGCACACGGACCAGACGGACGACCAGGCGGTCGCCGCACTCTGCGCGGCCGCGTTCGAAGCCGTGTGGCAGCGCGCCGTCCCGCACGAGACCTACGCGGTCTGAGCTGCGCGGCTTCATGTCCCCCTCCCCACTCTCCAGCGCGCAGGCGGCCCGCGCCGCCGTGGCCATCCGCCTCCAGGGCCTCATGAAGGACGCCGGACTCACCGGTCACGAACTCGCAGACCGCTGTGGCTGGCACAAGTCGAAGTCCTCCCGCATCGCCCGCGGCAAGACGCCGCCGTCGGACGCGGACATCCGGGCCTGGTGCACGGCCTGCGGGGCTGAGGACCAGATCCCCGACCTGATCGCGGCCTCCCGCAACGCCGAGTCCATGTACGTCGAGTGGCGCCAGATCCACCGCGACGGCATGCGCCGCGTCCACGAACAGACGAAGCCGCTCTACCAGCGCACGAGGCAGTTCCGGGTGTACGCCTCCAACGTCGTACCGGGCATGCTCCAGACCGCCGACTACGCCACCGGCCTGCTGCGCTCCATCACCGACTTCCAGGGCACTCCCGACGACGTGACCGATGCCGTACGGGCCCGCCTGGACCGTTCCCGCGTAATCCGCGAGGGCGACCACCGCTTCGCGCTCCTCCTGGAGGAGGCGGTGCTGTACTACCGCGTCTGCGACGAGCTGGCCATGGCCGACCAACTGGCCCATCTCCTGACGGTCATGGGACAGCCGAACGTCTCCCTGGGGATCATCCCCCGTTCGGCCCGCCGGAGCGTGTGGCCGCTGGAGGCCTTCTACGTCTTCGACAGCGTGCAGCTGGCGGTGGAGACCCTGACCGCGGAGATCAACGTGACCGCGCCGGGGGAGATCGCCGTGTACCTCCGCGCGTTCGCCGAGCTGTCCAGGATCGCCGTACGGGGATCCGCCGCCCGAGCCCTGATCATCGAGGCAATCGCCGCCACCGGGTGAATCCGTGCAACCGCGTGCAACAACATGGCTCGGCCGTCGCAGCCTTCCCTACGGTCCTCCCATCGATCCGCGGACCAGCCGGAGGAGCCCGATGGCCCACAACGCAGCGAACGATCCCATCGACCTGTCGCTGCCGTCCAAACCGCCTGCTCCTGCACCCAATTGCGACCAATGCAGTGCGCTGGCACTGGAACGAGCCGAGGCCTGGCAGCGGGGGGACGGGTCGAAGGTGTCCGACTGCAACGTGGAAATCGCGGCGCACGAACGGAGGCATGTCCCGGACCGGGTCGCCTAGCCGGATCCCCAGCCCCGCCGGCCCGCCGACTGCCGGTGCGGGCCGTTGCTTGCCGTCGGCGGCTTCCTGGTCGAGTTCTGCCGACGACAACCGGCTGCCGCCTGTCCGCTGCGCTTGGCTTGGAGGGTGGGGTGCGGGGCCGACCCGGCCGGGGCCGGCGGGGGCTGCGCCCGCGCTCCGCGCGGGCTGGGGACACCCACCCGCACCACCCGTGCGGCCGAGAGGGCACGGCTGAGGCCTTCCAGTGGTCGGCCACCCACCGTCGGCGGCTTTCCCGCCGTCCAGCTCTCTTTCATGCGGCCTGACGGCCACCCCACCGAGCTCTGCTGCCGACAAGCGTCCGCCGCCGGCCGGCCACGGCTGCCCGGCCACAGACAGCCCGGCCGCCGCCAATCGGCCTCGGCTGTGTAGCGATCGTGGGCGGCCTATGCCCAACCACGGCCGGTCCGGAGGCCGCCGGTCGGCCTCGGCTGTGTAGCGATCTGCCGCGTGCCTTCCGCCCGGAGGGCGGGCCCGCGCCCCCGACCCGACCGGTCGCCCAGGGGGACCGGCACCGGGTCCCGTCCCCCCCTGCCATCCCTCCCCCTCCGGGGGATGCTCGCAAGTCTGTGGACTTCCGGGACGACGCCTGGAGTCAAGGGTGGCCCGAAGGGCCATCGCGCAGCGACGCGACCGAAGGGAGCGCCCTTGACGCCGGGCGGCGGCACGGACGGACACTCAGACATGCGGGCAGACCACGGAGAACCCCGCCACCCCGACCCACGACAAGTTCGGCTGCCGTCACACCGAGTACCTCTCCGCCAGGGCCGCTGTCGTGGCTGCTAGGCGGGAGCGGAGTTCGGCGGGGGCCAGGACCTCGATGTCGGTGCCGAGGGCCAGGAAGTCGCGTTCCGCGTGGTCGATGGACTCGACCGGCAGGACGGCCTTGATCCAGTCGCCGTCGTCCGGGGTGCCCGACGTGGTGACCGCCCGGGCCTGGGCGCCGGTGAGGCGGGCGGCGCCGCGCGGGGAGAGGCGTACGAGCGCCTCCTCGCGGTGCAGGCCGGCATGGAACTCCGCCTGCGTCTGCTGCCAGTGCGCGGCCAGGTCGAAGTCCTCAGGCAGGGACGTTTCCTCGCACGTCTCCGTCAACGACAGGATCTGATCGACCCGGTACGTACGCGGCCCGGGCCCCGCCACCAGGTACCAGCGGCCCGCCTTCAGCACGAGGCCGTACGGTTCCAGCCGCCGGTCCACCTCCCTCGGTTCCTGCCAGCGCCGGTACCGGACCTCGAGCACCCGCCCGCGCCAGACCGCATCCGCGACCTGCGGCAGGAACGGCACCTCGTCGTGTTCCGCGTACCAGCCCGGCGCGTCCAGGTGGAAGCGCAGCCGCATCCGGTCCGCCTGTGCGCGGAGCGCCGGCGGCAGGGCCGCCCGGAGCTTGAGCTGCGCGGCCGACAGCGCCTGTCCCAACCCCAGTTCGGACGCCGGGCCGGGCATGCCCGTGAGGAAGAGCGCCTCGGCCTCGCCGGAGGTCAGGCCCGTCAGCCGGGTCCGGTACCCGTCCATCAGCTGGTAGCCGCCGCTGTGGCCGGAGTCCCCGTACAGCGGGATCCCGGAGGCGGCCAGCGCCTCGGCGTCGCGGTAGATCGTCCGTACCGAGACCTCAAGCTCGCGTGCCAGATCCGCGGCGGTCATCCGCCCCCGGGTCTGGAGCAGCAGAAGGATGGAGAGAAGGCGGCTGGACTTCATGGCGATGGCAATTCCTCCGGCTCCCGTTGGTTCTTCGATTGGTCCGGCTTCACTGACACATGGTGTCAGTGGAGCGCTCCTAGGGTCCCGGCATGGCGTTCCGCGAGAAGTTTCTTCGGGCCCTGCCGGTGATCGAGGTCGGCGGGCGCAGCATCAAGCGGTACCACGTGACCGCCGACCCGGACGGGATCGAGGCGGCGGTCGAGGAGGCCGCGTACGCCGTCCTGCCGGCACTGCTGGAGACGGTTCCGGAGCCCGACGGCACGCCGCCGGCGAGCTTCGTCGTCCTCCACAGGGGAGGGGACGACGGTGCGTACCTCAACGTCTACAGCTGGGTGTGGGACAACGCCCTGCACTTCGTGGGCGCGGCGGCCGGCCAGCCGGTGCTGGGATGCCCGGACCGTGACCCCAGGCACTTCGTCCGGCTGGACCGGTCGCTGATCGGGTGCGTGTGGGAGCTGCCGCCGATCCGGCACGAGCGCGAGGCGTGGATCCGCCACATCCTCGCGCCGGAGGACCCTCGTGCGCTCGGGCGTCCTGCGCTCGACGCCTATCTCGCGGATTCGCTGCCCGACGGCACGACGGGCAGCCGCTGAGCGGGGCGACGGCGGCCGGACCGCTGCAACGAACACCACGTACAGCACGAACACCACGTACAGCACGAACACCACGTACAGCACGAACACCACGGACACCACGTACGCCACGTACGCCACGAACAACACGAACAGCACGACTGATATGGCGACGACCGAGACGACTGGGGCGGTAGGCATGAACGACTTCGACTTCCTGATCGGGGACTGGGAGGTCGCCAACCGCTGGCGGACCGACTTCCTGGACGAGACGAGCGGCTGGGAGGAGTTCCCGGCGGTCTCGCGGGTCTCCGGACATCTGGGCGGAGCCGCGAGCTTCGACGAGATCGACTTCCCGACCAAGGGGTTCGCCGGGTTGACCCTGGGGCTGTACGAACCCGCGAGCGGGAACTGGTCGGTGTACTGGGCCAGTCGGCGGACCGGGACGCTCTTCCCGCCCGTGGTCGGCCGGTTCACCGGGGAACAGGGCGACTTCCGCGGGGAGTTCCACGGTGAAGACACCCACGACGGGAAGGCGGTCCGGGTGCGTTTCGTGTGGTCGGAGATCACCGCGGACTCCGCCCGCTGGGAGCAGGCCTTCTCCGTGGACGACGGCCGGACCTGGCTGACCAACTGGATCATGGACTTCACCCGGTCCTAGGGCTTCCGCTCCCCCGCCCCGGGGAGGGGGGGGGGGGGAGAAGGGGGGGGGGGGGGGGGGGGGGGGGGGGGGGGAGGGGGGGGTGGGGGGGGGGGGAGGGGGGGGGGCGGGGGGGGGCGGGGGGGGGGGGGGGGGGGGGGGGCGGGGGGGAGCCTCCCC
>NZ_JBVJWO010000041.1:0-57288 GCF_055602345.1 Streptomyces sp. NPDC037401 | reverse complement strand
AAGGGGAAGAACGGGGGAAAAAAAGGGAGACACCCCCCCCCCCCCCCCCTTTTTCCCCCCCCCCCCCCCCCCCCCCCCCCCCCCCCCCCCCCCGCCCCCCCCCCGGGGCGGGGGCGTCAGCCGTACCGAGGTTTCTCACCCGCAGGTCAGCTTCCTCACCCGCAGGTCGGCTCACCACCCGCAGGTCGGCTCACCACCCGCACATCACCCCACCGGCAGGTCCAGGTACGACGGGTCCCCCTCCGGCGAGGTGAAGGCCAGCGTGCCCCGGGGGAGGTTGGCGTCCCCGTAGAACGGGTCCCGGGTGTCGACCACCAGCATCACGCGGTGCCCCGGCGGTACGTCGTAGCCGGTGGCCTGGAGCTCGATGTCGGCCCTGATCGGCGTCCCGGACGGCGTCTCCAGGTCGGTGTACGGGGCGTGCGTGATGATGTGGGCGGAGCCGTCCCCGTCCACGTCGAGCAGGTAGGCGACGAAGGTGGAGCCTTCCGTCCCGGCGGTGTACGTGACGCGCAGGCGCGGGATGCCGCGCAGCCGCAGGGTGTCGTCCAGCGGGGCGGTGGTCCAGACTCCGGCGACCGAACGGTCGATGTCGGGCGTCGGGTAGACCTTCGGCCGGCCGGCGATCTCCTCGTACCCGGCGGTGACCACGGCGTCCGCGACGGTGGCCGGGGTGTCGACGTCGGTCAGGACCCGGGTGGTCCAGCCGTGCTCGGGCTTCTCGGCGAGCGTGCCGTCGCCGCCCTCGGGGCCGCCGACGAGGTGCAGCCGCTGCCGCTCCGCGGTGAAGCTGTCCCAGTCCGAGCAGCGCTCCAGCGCCTTGCCCCACATGATCTCGCTCAGCAGCCGGCCCTCGTCGCCGATGCCGTTCTCCGCGCCCTTGAGGTGGTGGTTGAACCAGCGGTGGGCGTCGGTCCAGATCCGGTTCGGCAGGCCGAACATGCCGGTCATCTCGGGGCCGGAGTGGTCGCCGATCGAGAAGTCGAGCCGCTTGGGGCCGGTCAGCTCGTTGAACATCTTCAGGGTCTGGTTGGAGGGGAACAGCGTCTCGTGCCAGGCGTGCGCGTAGAAGACCGGCACCTCGCGCCGGATGAGCTCCTCGCGGTACGTGTACGGGGAGCGGGGCTGTGCCCAGATCAGCGTTTCCGTGATGTTCCGGTTGGTGAGGACGTTGTCGAACATCCTCTGGGTTTCCTCGCTGAGCCGCGCCTTCTCGGCGGCCTTGAGCAGGACCTCGACCGCGGCGACGTGCCGGGTGCGGTTCTCGTAGAACGCCTCGCCCAGGTCGCCCCAGCTGCTGAGCGCGGCCACGGCGTCGACGCGGGGGTCGTGGGCGGCGACCAGCTGGCTGATGCCGGATCCGTACGAGTCCCCGAGGAAGCCGACCTTGGTGATCGGCCCCTGCGCGCGCTCGGTGACGAAGTCGAGCGCGCGGGTGCCGTCTTCGACGTCCAGCGGGCCGGCGACGGTCACCTCTCCCTCGGAAGCGCCGAAGCCGCGGGCGCTGTAGGCGAGTACGTGGTATCCCTGGGCGGCGAAGAGGGAGGCCTGTACCGCGTACACGAGCCAGCCGGGGTTCGCCCAGGGCGAGGGCATGACGATGACCGGGCGCGGCTCGGTGCCGGTGTGGCGCCACAGGGCGCCGTCGAGGCGGTCGCCGTTGGCACCGGGGATCTTGACCCGGCTGAACAGCACGAACGACAGGGCCGTGGTGACTTCTGCGGCTCGTGCGGGGGCGAGGCCGGTGGTGTCGCCGGTCTCGAGTGCGGTGACGAAGGCGGCGAGGGCCGCCTCGTCCAGTTCGGGGTAGAGAGTCACCGGAGGCAGCGGGGAACGCGGAGGAATTGCGGCTTCGGTCACGTCAGTTCATCCCTCTTCGTCGAGTTGCATGAACGTGCGCTCAGGGCCCGGAGCGGGTTTCAGTATGGGCGCAGACATCGGGTGACCTTTCGCAAGTTTCAGGTATCTGACCGGAATTGCCCCTTCTGGTGAATCGATGATGCAGTGGCATATGCCATGGCGGAATGGGCCATTCGGATTCGCGGGTGCACCGGCAAAAGTGGGGGTGCTGGCCGAATCACATCGGTCGGCCGGAAGGGGCAGGGCCTCGCATCCAACTCCGTTGGCTCCGGAACGACTTCCGGACGGGTGGCGGTGGGATTCGGACCCGTCGCAAAAATCATGCAAGCATGCTTGATTGTTTTTTCGTGCGCTGCCACTCTTCCCCTCACATCCTGTCGAGGGGAGTGCGCGTGTCCGATCCGTCGTCGTCCGTCGAGGGTTCTCTCCAACCGCTGTTGCCCGTGTACGCGGACCTGCGCGACGAGGGGCGCGAAGTCGACCTGATGGTCGGTGAGTTGACGGGGGAAGGGTGGCGGCGAGAGACGCCCGCGCCCGGCTGGACCGTCGCCCACCAGATCGCCCATCTGGCCTGGACCGACCAGGCGGCGCTGCTCTCGCTCACCGCGCCGGAGCGTTTCGCCGCACTGGCCCGGGAGGCCTTGGCGGCCCCCGACCGCTTCGTCGACGAGGGCGCCGACGACGGGGCCGTCCTGCCGCCCGCCGAACTCCTCGCCCGCTGGCGGGCCGGCCGGGCAGCCCTCGACGAGGCCCTCGCCGCCGCCCCCAAGGACGCGCGTTTCCCCTGGTACGGGCCGCCGATGAAGGCCGCTTCGATGGCCAGCGCCCGCCTGATGGAGACCTGGGCGCACGGGCAGGACATCGCCGACGCACTCGGGGTGAAGCGGGTCCCGACCGCGCGGCTGCGGCACGTCGCGCGCATCGGCGTACGGGCCCGCGACTACGCGTACGCGGTCAGGGGGCTGCCCGTGCCGGAGGGGGAGTTCCGGGTCGAACTGACCGCCCCGGACGTTCCCGCCCCGGACGTTCCCGCCCCGGACGGTTCCTCGGCGGACGGTCCCTCGGCGGACGGTCCCTCGGCCGCAACGGGAGCAGCAGCGGCGGTGGCCGGTGCGCCGGAGGTGTGGACGTTCGGGCCGCCGGACGCCGCGCAGCGGGTCACCGGGCCCGCGCTCGACTTCTGTCTCCTGGTCACCCAGCGGGCCCACCGGGCGGACCTCGCGGTGCGGGCGGAGGGGCCGGACGCCGACCGCTGGCTGGACATCGCGCAGGCCTTCGCCGGCCCGCCCGGCCCCGGCCGCGAGCCCGGGACCCCTGCGGAGCCCGGCACGTCCGGGGGCCGGGGGTGACCCGCGTGGAATCCCCCGCCGGGCCGGGCCGCAGGCCCCTGCGGATCGGCAACGCCTCCGGCTTCTACGGCGACCGGTTCGCGGCGGTGCGGGAGATGCTGACGGGCGGCCCGCTCGACGTGCTGACCGGCGACTACCTCGCCGAGCTGACCATGCTGATCCTCGGCCGCGACCGGCTGAAGAACCCGGACCTCGGGTACGCCAAGACGTTCCTGCGCCAGCTGGAGGAGGGCCTCGGGCTCGCGCACGAGCGGGGCGTACGGATCGTCGCGAACGCCGGCGGGCTGAACCCCGCCGGGCTCGCGGAGGCCGTCCGCGCGCTGGCCGCGAAGACCGGCGTACCGGTGTCGGTCGCCCACGTCGAGGGCGACGACCTGCTGCCGCGGGACGGCGCCCTGACCGCCAATGCCTACCTCGGCGGCGGCGGGATCACCGCGTGCCTGCGGGCCGGTGCGGACGTGGTCGTCACCGGCCGGGTCACGGACGCGGCCCTGGTCAGCGGGGCGGCGGCCTGGTGGTTCGACTGGGCGCCCGAACCCCCTGGGTCCCTCGAGTCCCCCGAATCCCACAAGTACCGCGATGCCCTCGCGGGGGCGGTGGTGGCGGGTCATGTCCTGGAGTGCGGGACGCAGGCCACCGGCGGCAACTACGCCTTCTTCGGCCGCCACGACGTCCGCCGCCCCGGCTTCCCGCTGGCGGAGATCGCGGCCGACGGTTCCGCCGTCATCACCAAGCACGAGGGCACGGGCGGCGCCGTCACGGCCGGTACGGTCACGGCGCAGCTCCTGTACGAGACGCAGGGCGCGCGGTACGCGGGTCCGGACGTCACGGCCCGGCTGGACACCGTGCACCTGGCGCAGGAGGGCCCGGACCGGGTACGGATCTCCGGGGTCCGCGGGGAAGCACCGCCGGACACGCTGAAGGTGGGCGTCACCCGGATCGGCGGCTGGCGCAACGAGACGGTGTTCGTGCTGACGGGTCTGGACGTGGAGGAGAAGGCGGCGCTGGTGCGCGCCCAGCTATGCGAGACCCTGGCCGGGGTCTCCGACGCGGTGTGGACGCTGGCCCGTACGGACCACGAGGATGCGGAGACGGAGGAGACGGCGAGCGCGCTGCTGCGGCTCGTGGTCAGGGACCCGTCGGCGGACGCGGTGGGCCGGGCGTTCTCGTCGGCGGGCATCGAACTGGCGCTGGGCAGCTACCCGGGCTTTCACGTCACGGCCGCACCGGGACCGGCCCAGCCGTACGGGGTCTTCACGGCGGAGTACGTCCCGGCGGCGACCGTGCCGCACACGGCGGTCCTCGCGTCGGGCGAGCGCATCCCGATCCCGCCCGCAGCCGTCACCGCCGCCGTCACCCCAGCCGCCGTCACCCCAGCCGCCCCCTTCACCCCAGCGGCAGCCGTCACCGCGGTCCCCGCCCCCCTCCCCGTTGCCGAAGCCGCCACCGCGCCCCCCGCTCCCCGCCCCGCCGGCACCCGCCGCATTCCCCTCGGCCGGATCGTCGGCGCCCGCAGCGGGGACAAGGGCGGCGACGCCAATCTCGGGGTCTGGGCGGAGAGCGAAGCCGTCTGGGCCTGGCTGGACGAGACCCTCACGGTCGATGCGCTGAAGGCCCTGCTGCCCGAGACCGGCCCCCTGGACGTCGTACGCCACCGGCTGCCCAACCTCCGCGCCCTGAACTTCGAGATCCGCGGCCTGCTCGGGGCGGGCGTCGCCGCCCAGCACCGCTTCGACCCCCAGGCCAAGGCCCTCGGCGAGTGGCTCCGCGCCCGCCACGTCGACGTTCCCGTCCACCTACTGCCCCCGGAGGTGAGCCGGTGACCCGGCTCGGCACCCGTATCGACGTCCACGATCCCGAGTACGGCGCCCACCGGGCCACTGCCCTGGAGCGCCTCGCCGCCCTCGACTCCGAACACGCCAAGGCCCTCGAGGGCGGCGGCGCGAAGTACACCGAGCGGCACCGGCAGCGCGGCAAGCTGCTGGCCCGGGAGCGCATCGAGCTGCTCCTCGACCCGGACACGCCGTTCCTGGAGCTGTCGCCGCTCGCCGCCTGGGGGAGCGACTACCCCGTCGGGGCGTCCACGGTCACCGGGATCGGCGTCGTCGAAGGCACCACCTGCCTGATCACCGCCAACGACCCCACGGTCCGCGGCGGGGCCTCCAACCCGTGGACGCTCAAGAAGGCCCTGCGGGCCAACGAGATCGCCTTCGCGAACCGGCTGCCCTGCATCAGCCTCGTCGAGTCCGGCGGCGCCGACCTGCCGTCCCAGAAGGAGATCTTCATACCCGGCGGGGCGATCTTCCGGGACCTCACCCGGCTGTCCGCGGCCGGGATCCCCACCATCGCCGTCGTGTTCGGCAACTCCACGGCCGGCGGCGCGTACATCCCCGGCATGTCCGACCACACGATCATGGTCAAGGAGCGTTCCAAGGTCTTCCTCGGCGGCCCGCCCCTGGTCAAGATGGCCACCGGCGAAGAGAGCGACGACGAGTCGCTCGGCGGCGCCGACATGCACGCCCGTACCTCAGGGCTGGCCGACTACCTCGCCGTCGACGAGGAGGACGCGATTCGGCAGGCCCGGCGGGTCGTGGCCCGCCTCAACCACCGCCCGGCGCACCCCGAACCGCGGCCCGCACAGGAGCCCGTCCACGACCCCGAGGAGCTCCTCGGCATCGTGCCCGGCGACCTGAAGACGCCGTTCGACCCGCGCGAGGTCATCGCCCGCATCGTCGACGGCTCGGACTTCGACGAGTTCAAGCCGCTCTACGGGCCGAGCCTGGCCACCGGATGGGCGACCCTGCACGGCTACCCCGTCGGCATCCTCGCCAACGCGCAGGGCGTGCTGTTCAGCGCCGAGTCGCAGAAGGCCGCCCAGTTCATCCAGCTCGCCAACCAGCGCGACATCCCGCTGCTCTTCCTCCACAACACCACCGGCTACATGGTCGGCAAGGAGTACGAGCAGGGCGGCATCATCAAGCACGGCTCGATGATGATCAACGCCGTGTCGAACTCGAAGGTCCCGCACCTGTCCGTCCTGATCGGCGCGTCCTACGGCGCCGGGCACTACGGCATGTGCGGCCGGGCCTACGACCCGCGGTTCCTGTTCGCGTGGCCCAGCGCCAAGTCGGCCGTCATGGGCCCCCAGCAGCTCGCCGGGGTCCTGTCGATCGTCGCCCGCGCCTCCGCGGAGGCCAAGGGCCGCCCGTACGACGACGAGGCCGACGCCGGCATGCGCGCCTTCGTGGAAGCGCAGATCGAGGCCGAATCCCTGCCCATGTTCCTGTCCGGGCGGTTGTACGACGACGGGGTCATCGACCCCCGCGACACCCGTACGGTCCTCGGCCTGTGCCTGTCGGCCGTCCACAACGCCCCCGTCGAGGGCGCCCGCGGCGGCTTCGGCGTCTTCCGGATGTGAGCCCCCACATGACCCCCACCTCGATCACCTCGCTGCTCGTCGCCAACCGCGGCGAGATCGCCGTGCGGATCTTCCGCACCGCCCGCGCCCTCGGCATCGACACCGTCGCCGTGTACGCCGACCCGGACGCCGACGCCCTCCACGTCCGCGAGGCGGACGCCGCCGTACGGCTCCCCGGCGCGGCCCCCGCCGACACGTACCTGCGCGCCGACCTCGTCGTGAAGGCCGCCCTCGCGGCCGGCGCCGACGCCGTGCACCCCGGCTACGGCTTCCTCTCCGAGAACGCCGCGTTCGCCCGCGCCGTCCTCGACGCCGGGCTGCGCTGGATCGGCCCGCCCCCCGAGGCCATCGAGGCAATGGCCTCCAAGACCCGGGCCAAGGAACTCATGCGGTCCGCCGGGGTGCCGCTGCTCGAACCGGTCGACACCGCCGCGGCCACCGCCGCCGACCTCCCGCTGCTGCTGAAGGCCGCCGCGGGCGGCGGCGGCCGCGGGATGCGCGTGGTCCGCGCGCTCGACCAGCTCAAGACCGAACTCGACGCCGCGGCCGCCGAAGCCCGGTCCGCCTTCGGCGACGGCGAAGTGTTCGCCGAGCCGTACGTCGAACGCGGCCGGCACGTGGAAGTCCAGGTCCTCGCGGACGCCCACGGCACCGTCTGGGCGCTCGGCACCCGCGACTGCTCACTCCAGCGCCGCCACCAGAAGGTCATCGAGGAAGCCCCCGCCCCCGGCCTGCCCACCGCCCTGCGCACGGCGCTGCACGACGCCGCCGTCGCGGCCGCGCGGGCCGTGTCCTACCAGGGCGCGGGCACCGTCGAGTTCCTCGTCACCGCCGCCGGCCGCCCGTACTTCCTGGAGATGAACACCCGCCTCCAGGTGGAACACCCCGTCACCGAAGCCGTGTTCGGCATCGACCTCGTCGCCCACCAGCTGCGCATCGCGGAGGGCGCGGCGCTGCCCGTGGAGCCGCCGCAGCCCGCCGGGCACGCCGTCGAGGCCCGCCTGTACGCGGAGGACCCCGCCCAGGACTGGCGTCCGCAGACCGGCACCCTGCACACCTTCGCCGTCCCGAACGGGGTGCGGGTGGACACCGGCTTCACCGAAGGCGACCGCATCGGCGTGCACTACGACCCGATGCTCGCCAAGGTCATCGCCCACGCCCCGACCCGCGCCGAAGCCGTCCGCGCCCTTGCCCACGCCCTCTCACGGGCCCGGATCCACGGCCTCACCACCAACCGCGAGCTGCTCGTACGCTCCCTGCGCCACCCGGAGTTCGCCGCCACCCGGCTCGACACCGGTTTCTACGACCGCCACCTGGACACGCTCACCGGGCCGCCCGCGGACGCCTCGCCGGCCGCCCACGTCTCGCACGCCGCGCTGGCCGCGGCCCTCGCCCAGGCCGTTCCGGCCCCCGGCGGCCCGCTCGCCGCCCGGCTCGGCGGCTGGCGCAACGTACCCTCCCAGCCGCAGACCCGCCGCTACGACGCCGACGGACACACCTGCGAAGTCCGCTACCGGGCCACCCCGCGCGGCCCGGAGATCGCAGCCGCCGACGAGTACCCCGGGGTACGGGTGGTCAGCGCCGCCCCGGACCGCGTCGTCCTCGAAAACGACGGCGTACAGCGGGTGTTCCACGTGAAACAAAATTCGAACAGCCCTGAGGTGTACGTCGATTCGGCGCTCGGATCCCACACCCTGACCCTCCTGCCCCGGTTCACCGACCCCCAGGCCCGTACCGAACCCGGCTCCCTGCTCGCCCCCATGCCCGGCACCGTCGTCCGCGTCGCCGAGGGCCTCGCCCCCGGCACGGCCGTCACCGCCGGCCAGCCCCTGCTCTGGCTGGAGGCGATGAAGATGGAACACCGCATCCTCTCGCCCGCCTCCGGCACGCTCACCGCGCTCCACGCCGCCCCCGGCCGCCAGGTCGAGGTCGGTGCCCTGCTCGCCGTCGTCCAGGAGGAACCGCAACCATGAGCTCCGCCCCGCGACCCGCCACCGGCACCACCGCCGTCATCGAAACCGAAGAGCACAGGGCACTGCGCGCCGCCGTCGCCGCCCTCGGGCAGCGCTACGGACGCGACTACCTCGCCCGGGTCGCCCGCGAAGGCCGCCACCCCGAGGAGCTGTGGGCCGAAGCCGCCAAACTCGGCTACCTCGGCGTCAACCTCCCCGAGGAGTACGGCGGCGGAGGCGGCGGCATCGCCGAACTCTCCCTCGTCCTCGAAGAACTGGGCGCGGCCGGCTGTCCCCTCCTCATGATGGTCGTCTCACCCGCCATCTGCGGCACGGTGATCGCCCGCTTCGGCACCGACGGCCAGAAGCAGGCATGGCTGCCCGGCCTCGCCGACGGCAGCAAGACCATGGCCTTCGGCATCACCGAACCCGACGCCGGCTCGAACTCCCACCGCATCACCACCACCGCCCGCAGGGACGGCGACGGCTGGGTCCTCAGCGGCCGCAAGGTCTTCATCTCCGGAGTCGACATCGCCGACGCCACCCTCATCGTCGGCCGCACCGAAGACGCCCGCACCGGCAGCCTCAAGCCCTGCCTGTTCATCGTCCCCCGGGACACCCCCGGCTTCTCCCGCTCCGTGATCGACATGGAGCTCCAGGCCGCGGAGAAGCAGTTCGAGCTCGTACTCGACGACGTACGCCTCCCCGCCGACGCCCTCGTCGGTCACGAAGACGCCGGTCTGCTCCAGCTCTTCGCCGGGCTCAACCCCGAACGCATCATGACCGCCGCCTTCGCCATCGGCATGGGCCGCCACGCGCTCGCCCGCGCCGTCGACTACGCCAGGACCCGCCAGGTGTGGAAGGAACCCATCGGCGCCCACCAGGCCGTCGCCCACCCCCTGGCGCAGGCCCACATCGACCTCGAACTCGCCCGTCTGATGATGCAGAAGGCCGCCCACCTCTACGACAGCGGCGACGACATGGGCGCGGGCGAGGCCGCCAACATGGCCAAGTACGCTGCCGCCGAGGCCTGCGTCAAGGCGGTGGACCAGTCGGTCCACACGCTCGGCGGCAACGGCCTCACCCGCGAGTACGGGCTGGCGTCCCTGATCACGGCCTCCAGGGTGGCCAGGATCGCCCCGGTCAGCCGCGAGATGATCCTCAACTTCGTCTCGCACCAGACCCTGGGCCTCCCCAAGTCGTACTAGCCCGCGCCCGACAGCCGCCGGCCGGGCGGCAACCGCCCGTACCCGGGACGCCGCCCGGCCGCGCCGGACCACCATCGAAGGAGCCGCCGTGGACCCCGCCACCCACGCCGTGAAAGCCGCGCACGCGCACGGCATCACCACCCTCACGCTCGACTCGCCCGCGAACCGCAACGCACTCTCCGCGGACCTCGTCGGCGAGCTGCGCGCGGCCCTCGCCGCGGCGGGCGCGGACCCGGCGGTCCGCGCACTCGTCCTGACCCACACCGGCGGCACCTTCTGCGCAGGCGCCGACCTGAAGTCCCCCTGCGACCCCGCGGACTTCCTCGCCCTGCTGCGGGAGATCGCCGAACTCTCCAAGCCCGTCGTCGCCCGCGTCACCGGCCACGTCCGGGCCGGCGGCCTCGGCCTGCTCGGAGCCTGCGACATCGCCGCCGCCGGGCCCCGGTCCTCGTACGCCTTCACCGAATCCCACCTGGGGCTGGCACCGGCCGTCATCTCGATGCCGCTCCTGCCGCGCCTCGACCCGCGGGCCGCCGCCCGCTACTTCCTCACCGCCGAGCGCTTCGACGCCGCCGAAGCCACCCGCATCGGCCTGCTCACCCTCGACGCCCCGGACGTCGACGAAGCCCTGGCCCCCGTACTCGACGGCCTGCGCGCAGCCTCCCCGCAGGGCCTCGCGGAATCCAAGCGCCTGGTCACCGCCGGGATACGCGCCGCCCTCGACCGGGACGGCGAGCGCCTGACCGCCCTCTCCGCCGCCCTCTTCGCCTCCGCCGAGGCCCGCGAGGGCATCACGGCCCGCTTCGAGCGCCGGGATCCGTCGTGGGTGTCGTGACCGTCCCGAAGGAACCGAAGCAGGACCGCAGCCGCGCCACCCGGCAGCGGCTGCTGGAGGCCGCCGTGTCCTGCCTCGCCGAGCACGGCTGGGCCGGCTCCACCGTCTCCGTCGTCGCCGAACGCGCCGGCGTCTCCCGCGGCGCCGCCCAGCACCACTTCCCCACCCGCGAGGACCTCTTCACCGCCGCCGTCGAGTACGTCGCCGAGGAACGCTCCGCCGCGCTGCGCGGGCTGTTCCCCGAAGGCCCGGCCGCCCGCGCGGCCGCCGTCGAGGCCCTCGTCGACCTCTACACCGGCACCCTCTTCCGGGCCGCGCTCCAGCTGTGGGTCGCCGCGTCCAACGAGGAACAGCTGCGCCCCCGCGTCACCGAGCTGGAGGCCCGGGTCGGCCGCGAAACCCACCGCATGGCCGTCGAGCTCCTGGGCGCCGACGAGTCCGTACCCGGCGTCCGCGAGACCGTCCAGGGCCTCCTGGACATGGCCCGCGGCCTGGGCCTGGCGAACGTCCTCACCGACGACACCGCACGCCGCGCCCGCGTCGTCGCCCAGTGGTCGCACCTGCTCGGCGCGGCACTCGACGGCCCGCAGGAAGCCCGCTGACGGCAGGAGCCGCGAACGGCAGAGCGCGCCGCACCCCCCGGGGTACGGCGCGCTCGCGGGACCACTCACCGCCCGGGGCGCGCCCCGTCGGCGGTGCCGTCGGTGCTTCGTCAGTTCCTGGTCATGTGGTGGTCGTCGTAGCCCTCGATCTCGCGCGGGCTGCGGGCGGCCGGACCCACGTAGCGGGCCGAGGGCCGGACCAGGCGCCCGGTGCGCTTCTGCTCGAGGATGTGCGCCGACCAGCCGGCCGTACGGGCACAGGTGAACATCGAGGTGAACATGTGCGCCGGGACCTCCGCGAAGTCCAGCATGATCGCCGCCCAGAACTCGACGTTCGTGGCCAGCACCCGGTCGGGGCGGCGGGCGTGCAGCTCCTCCAGCGCGGCCTTCTCCAGCGCCTCCGCGACCTCGAAGCGGGGCGCGGCGAGCTCCTTCGCCGTACGGCGCAGCACGCGGGCGCGCGGGTCCTCGGCGCGGTACACGCGGTGCCCGAAGCCCATCAGCCGCTCGCCCTTGTCGAGGGCCTTCTTCACGTACGCCACCGCGTCGCCGGTGCGCTCGATCTCCTCGATCATGCCGAGGACGCGCGACGGCGCACCGCCGTGCAGCGGGCCCGACATCGCGCCGACCGCGCCCGAGAGGGCCGCGGCCACGTCCGCGCCGGTGGAGGCGATCACCCGGGCGGTGAAGGTGGAGGCGTTCATGCCGTGCTCGGCGGCCGAGGTCCAGTACGCGTCGACGGCCTTGACGTGCCGGGGGTCGGGCTCGCCCCGCCAGCGGATCATGAACCGCTCGACGACCGACTCGGCCTTGTCGATCTCCTTCTGCGGCACCATGGGCAGGCCCTGCCCGCGCGCGGACTGCGCGACGTACGACAGCGCCATGACCGCGGCGCGCGCCAGGTCGTCGCGGGCGGTCTGCTCGTCGATGTCGAGCAGCGGTTTCAGGCCCCACACCGGGGCGAGCATCGCCAGTGCGGACTGCACGTCGACGCGGATGTCCCCGGAGTGCACGGGGATGGGGAACGGCTCGGCGGGCGGCAGGCCGGGGTTGAACGCACCGTCGACCAGCAGGCCCCACACGTTCCCGAAGGACACGTGACCGACCAGGTCTTCGATGTCGACGCCGCGGTAGCGCAGCGAGCCGCCTTCCTTGTCCGGCTCGGCGATCTCCGTCTCGAACGCGACGACTCCTTCGAGCCCGGGTACGAAGTCGGACATGAGGCGGCTCCTCAATCTCGTGTGAGGTAGGGCTATGACCATGCGTCAGGATGGGCGGGTACGTACATCTTTGTACGCTGCCACGCGCGTGGCTGTTCGGCCTGGCCGGGCGGGGTCACTCCGGTCATGCCCCGTGCGGACGCGAAATACGATGGCCACCGCGGCCCAGCCTCAAGATTTTGTCGGTTCAGGCCGACCCGGGGAAGCGTGACGTCCGGCACACCCGCCCCCCGGGCCCGGGACGCTTGAGCCGCCCCTGCGCGGGGTAGGACACGACCGCTGCGGCAGGATGGCGCTGTGCCGAACCAGGATCTTGACCCCGCTGTCATGCGCAAGCAGTACCGTTCCGAGATCGTGGCCGAGGACAGCCTCGCCGCCGATCCCATGGACCAGTTCGCCCGGTGGTTCCAGCAGGCCGCGGACGCGAACGTCTTCGAACCCAACGCGATGATCGTCTCCACGGCCACCCCCGACGGCCGCCCCAGCTCCCGCACGGTGCTGCTCAAGCAGTTCGACGCGCGCGGCTTCGTCTTCTTCACGAACTACGGCTCCCGCAAGGGCCGCGAGATCGCGCAGAACCCGTACGTCTCCCTGCTCTTCCCCTGGCACCCCATCGCCCGCCAGGTCGTGGTCACCGGCGCCGCCGTCCGCACCGGCCGCGACGAGACCGCCGCCTACTTCCGCTCCCGCCCCCACGGCTCCCAGCTGGGCGCCTGGGCCAGCGACCAGTCCTCGGTGATCGCCTCCCGCGCGGACCTCGACCGGCGCTACGCGGAGCTGGCCGCCCGCTACCCGGAGGGCGAGCAGGTCCCGGTCCCGACGGAATGGGGCGGCTACCGGGTCGTCCCCGAGACGGTGGAGTTCTGGCAGGGCCACGCGAACCGCCTCCACGACCGCCTGCGCTTCGTCCGCGACACCGCAGCGGCGGGGGCGGCCGGGGCGTGGCGCGTGGAGCGCCTCTGCCCGTAGCGGCCCGTAGGACCGCGCACACGCAGACGACCCGCGGGCTCGGGTCCTCTCCTGCAGTGAGAGGAGCCGGCCGGACGTACCGGCGAGCCCGCGGGTCGGGTGACTGCTTGGGTTTGGCCGACTATCCCGCCGGCACAGCACTGGGTGCGTTGACGACGGGCGTCAGCCCGCAGTCACCTCGCTAGTCCGAGTGGAGAACACTTCAGACCACCTCCTTTCTGAGCGTGCCGCCACTCTAGGAGCCGCTCCGGGCGTCCTCAACCGGTTTTTTCCGGGACGATCTCGTACGCATGCCCATCGCCGCGTTGCAGCAGCTCAAGGTGCTTGTACGAGACGTCGAGGCGGTTGGCTGCCGTCGTGAGCCGGTGCTGTCCGCTCGCTCGCACGGAGATCCGCCCCACCCGTGTCCCCGCCCACGCGGTGGAAGCGTCACCGCTCCCGGTCTCTGCCGTTCCCGTCGCCGCGGCTGCGGGAACGGCGTGACGCCGGGGGGCGACCGCTTTCGATATCACTCGAACGAATGCTTCGGCCGGGCAACCGAGTAATAGGACCGGGCGTTTTCCGGGAACGCGGTGTGGGCTGCGTCACGTTGGAGTTGAATGATCTGACGTGCCGCACACGCGAACACCTGCGGGGGGTGCCAGGTGAGTGCTTCCGGGCGTAGTGAGACCACCGACGATCTGCTGGCCGCGCTGCTGGACGGCATGGACGCCGCGCTGTGCGCGTTCGATGCCGACGGGGTGGTCACCCACTGGAACCGCGAGGCCGAGCGGATCCTCGGGTGGTCGGCGGCCGAGGCCGTCGGGCGGCGGGGGTTCGCCGGGTGGGCGGCCAGACCCGCGGACGCCGAGGACGTGGCGCGGCGGCTGATGGCGGCGCAGGACGTGCCGGGGCGGCAGGTGCACGAGTTCGCGCTGCTCACCAAGGACGGCGGGCGGGTGCTGGTGCGGACCCAGTCGGCGCGGGTCCCGGGGGCGGGCGGCAAGCCGGCGGGGGTGTACTGCGCGTTCAGCGAGGTCCATACGCAGATCGACCTGGAGCGGTCGATCGCACTCAGCGAGGCGCTGCTCGACGACGCCTCCTGGGGCGTGGTGCTCGTCGACGTGGACCTGCGGCCCGCGGTGGTGAACGCCCATGCGGCGCGGGCCTTCGGGGCGGGGCGCGCGGCGCTGCTGGGGCGTCCGCTGGGCGATCTGCTGGTGCAGGGCGTGGAGGAGCTGGAGGGGGCGCTGCAGCACGTGCTGGCGGAGGGTGCTCCGCCGGCTCCCGTGGAGCTGTGGGTGTCGGTGCGGACGGGCGAGGGGCTGCGGCGGCGCTGCTGGCGGTGCGGGTTCCTGCGGCTGGCGTCGCCGCTGGCGGAGGAGCCGGTCCCGCTGGGGGTGGGGTGGCTGTTCCAGGACGTCACCGAGGCCCGGCAGGCGGAGCTGGACACCGCGCAGCTGAGGTTCCGTACGAACCAGATGCACCGGGCGGCGCGGGCGGCGGCCGAGTGCGAGACGCCGGCCGAGGCGGCGGGGGTGCGGCTGGACTTCGCGCTGGCGGGCTTCGCCGACTACGCGCTGGTCGACCTGGTCGTGCCGGAGGGGGACGGCGAGGGAGAGGCGCAGGACCGGATGGTGCGTGCGTCGGTCTCGCCGCCGCAGGAGGCCGCGCCCGGGGCGCTGCCGGTCCGGTACGAGCCGTGGCATCCGGCGGTCCAGGCGCTGCACCGGCTCGGTTCGGTGCGGATCAGCAGCCCGGCGCGGCTCCCGGAGGACTGGCCGGAGGGGGTGGTCCACGGGCTGTGCACGGTGCTGCGCAGCCGTGGCCGCAGCCTGGGCGTGCTGACGTTCCTGCGGTCCGCGGCGCGCCCGGCCTTCGAGCGGCCGGACGCGGTGTACGCGGAGGAGGTCGCGGCGCGGGTGGCCGCGGACGTGGACCTGTCCCGGGCCCTGGGCGCGTGAGCGCGGGCGGGCCCGGGGGCGGCCTCAGTGGCGGAAGAAGATGCGGTCGCCGTACTCCGCCATGACGCGGCCGTTCCATTCGTGGCCGCCGTCGACGTTGCCCGAGCGCAGCAGCGGCGGCTCGACACCGAGGGCGACGAGCTGCTCGGCGGCGGCGGCCATCACCGCCTGCATGATCGCGCTGGTCACGACGGTGGAGGCGGGGGCGAACGGCGCGTCGATCCCGTCGAGGCTCAGCTCCGCGTCCCCGACGGCGATCTTGCTGTCGAGGACGACGTCGCAGTGGTCCTTGAGGAAGGTGCCGGAGGCGTGCCGGGACTTGGTGCCGGTGGCGTAGGCGACGGAGGTGACGCCGACGACCTTGAGGCCGAGGGCGCGGGCGTTCATCGCCATCTCCACGGGCAGCGCGTTGCGGCCGGAGAGCGAGATGATCACGAGGACGTCGCCGTCGCGGGCCGGGCTGCTGTCGAGCACGGCTCCGGCCAGCCCGTCGACGCGTTCGAGGGCGCTGCCGAGCGTGGCCGGCATGACGTCGACGCCGGCGGTGCCGGGTACGGCGAGGAAGTTCATCAGGGCGAGGCCGCCGGCCCGGTAGACCACGTCCTGGGCGGGCAGCGACGAGTGGCCCGCACCGAAGGCGAAGAGCCGGTTGCCGCCCGCGACGGCTTCGGCGATCAGCGTTCCTGCCGCTGCGATGTGCGCGGACTCCTCGTCGCGGACCCGCTGGAGGAGGCCGATCGCGGCGTCGAAGAACTGACCGGCCAGCTTGCTCTCGCTCATGCGCCGAGGACCCTTCCGGGGTGGGGTGCGTCCGTGTCGCCGATCACGGTGCGGTCTGGACCAGCGGCCTGTCAATACGCGGGTCAACCCGGCGCTGTGGAGGCACTCCGCTGCGCGCTGCCGTCGGCGCGGGACGGTTGTCGGCCCGATGCGTCAGAATTGGTGCCAGGGCCAGCGCACGCTACTGAGGGGCACGTATGTCCGGACTGATCGATACCACGGAGATGTATCTCCGCACCATCCTCGAGCTGGAAGAGGAAGGCGTGGTCCCCATGCGCGCCCGGATCGCCGAACGGCTCGACCAGAGCGGTCCGACGGTCAGCCAGACGGTGGCGCGGATGGAGCGGGACGGTCTCGTGGCCGTCGCCAGCGACCGGCACCTGGAGCTGACCGAGGAGGGCCGCCGGCTGGCGACCCGCGTGATGCGCAAGCACCGGCTGGCCGAGTGTCTGCTCGTCGACGTCATCGGCCTGGAGTGGGAGCAGGTCCACGCCGAGGCGTGCCGCTGGGAGCACGTGATGAGCGAGGCGGTGGAGCGGCGCGTGCTGGAGCTGCTCCGCCACCCGACCGAGTCTCCCTACGGCAACCCGATCCCGGGTCTGGAGGAGCTCGGCGAGAAGGCCGAGGCGGACCCGTTCCTGGACGACAGCATGGTGAGCCTGTCGGAGCTGGACCCCGGGACCGAGGGCAAGACGGTCGTGGTGCGCCGGATCGGCGAGCCGATCCAGACGGACGCGCAGCTGATGTACACCCTGCGGCGGGCGGGCGTGCAGCCCGGCGCCGTGGTGAGCGTGACGGAGTCGCCCGGCGGTGTGCTGGTCGGCAGCGGTGGCGAGGCCGCGGAGCTGGACGCCGAGGTCGCCTCGCACGTGTTCGTCGCCAAGCGCTGACGCCCCCCGGGCGTTCCCGGGCGTTTCCGGGCGGTCCCGGAGCCGTTCCACGGGCCGCTCGGCGGCCGCTCCCGGGCCGGCTGTCCGCTGTCCGGTGCCGGGTGTCCGGTTCCGCGTGCCGTCCCCGGTCTTCGCCCGGGGAATCTGGCCGAACGGGACGCTTCCGCTCGGCGTGCGTGCCAGGCTGGGCGGAATGGCTTTCGTACACGTATTGCGGGCCTCGCGGCTCTTACGGGAAGGTCCCGGCGCCTTGCGGCGCCGGGACCCGTCCTCCCCTTGGCTGACCCGGAGCCCCGAGCTCCCAGGGTCAATCCCCTCGGACCGTCTTCCCCGAGCGGCCCGCCTCCCGTTGAAGATCTCCCCTCGGCAGCGGCCGCCAATCCTTGAGCAAGGTCACTCGAAAGAGCGGTGTTGTCGGGGAGAAGCCGGTTTTCGAATGCAGGTTCGATACTCTGGGCGGGAGCGAAGGGGGTGCATCGACCTTGGTACGGCGCTTCGATGTGACGGGGACCGGCGGGGTGCGTCTGGCCGCCTGGGAGTTCTCCGAGCAGCCCAAAGGTGACTCCGGGGACGTCCCCGCGGCCGAGTCCGCCTCCACCGTCCTCTTACTGCACGGTTTGATGGGCCGGGCCGCCCACTGGGCCGGTACGGCCCGTTGGCTCGCCGAGCGCCGCCGGGCGGTCGCCCTCGACCAGCGGGGTCACGGCCGCAGCGAGTGCCCGGCCGAAGGCCCGTACACCCGCGAGGCGTTCATCGCCGACGCCGAGGCCGCCATCGAACAGCTCGGCCTGGGCCCGGTCACCCTCATCGGGCACTCCATGGGCGCCCTCACGGGCTGGCAGCTCGCCGCCCGCCGCCCGGACCTGGTGCAGGCGCTCGTCATCTGCGACATGCGCGCCTCGGCCCTGGGCGCGGCCTCCCAGCGCGAATGGGAAGACTGGTTCCGCACCTGGCCGCTGCCGTTCGCGACGCAGGGGGACGTCCGCAAGTGGTTCGGCGAGGACGACCCGTGGGTCGAGCGGCCCAGCCCCGCCCGCGGGGAGTTCTTCGCCGAGGTGATGGCGGAGGGCCCGGACGGCTGGCGCCCGGTGTTCTCGCGCAGGCAGATGCTCAAGGCGCGCGAGACCTGGGTGTACGACGCGCACTGGGAGGAGCTGGCGCAGGTGCGCTGCCCCACGCTGGTGGTGCGCGGCCTGGACGGCGAGCTGGGACGGGCCGAGGCACAGGAGATGGTCCGCGTCCTGCCCCACGGCGAGTACGCCGAGATCCCCGACGCCGGCCACTACCTCCACTACGACCAGCCGACCGCCTGGCGCGCGGCCCTGGAACCCTTCCTGGAAGGCGTCCCGGCCCCCTGACCCCGGCCCCCTGACCCCGGCCCCCTGACCCTGAACCCCGGCCCCCTGACCCCCGGCTCCGTGCCCCGCCACCGCGGATCCGCCGCGATGGCGGCCCGGCACCTCCTGGAGAAAACTTTCGGTGTGCTGTCGATCGGGCCGGGTCCCGTTCGTCGTCATGGTGTACGGCAACCCGCCGCACGGCACACCGGGACCTGACAGGAGTCGGACCATGAAGTACATGATGCTGATCAACAGCGGCGCGACGGACGAGGCCGGCGGTGCGGCCGAGTGCACCGTCGAGGACTGGATGCTCTACGACAAGGCCGTGAAGGACGCCGGGATCTTCGTCTCCGGCGAATCGCTCGCGGACCTCGTCACCGCGACCGTCGTCCGGGTCGGCCCGGCCGGCGAGCGGACCGTCACCGACGGCCCGTTCGCCGAGACCCGCGAGGTCCTCGGCGGCTTCTACGTGATCGACGTCCCCGACCTCGACGCCGCGCTGGACTGGGCCGCCCGGTGCCCCGGCGCCCGCGGCAGCGGCTCCGTCGTGGTGCGCCCGGTCGCCGACTTCGGGGCCTGAGTCCGATGGACGGCGCCGGCGGCCCGCACCCGGACGCCGGGCAGTCCGTGGAGGCCGTGGAGGCCGTGTTCCGCGAGGAGCACGGCCTCCTGCTGGCCTCCCTCGTCCGCCGCTTCGGCGACCTCGACCTCGCCGAGGAGGTCGCCTCCGAGGCCGTCGAGGCGGCGCTCGTGCACTGGCCGGTGCAGGGCGTCCCGTCCCGGCCGGGCGCCTGGCTGCTCACCACCGCCCGCCGCAAGGCCGTCGACCGGCTGCGCCGGGACCAGGCCTACGCCGCCCGGCTGGCCGTCCTCCAGGTGGAGGCCGACCGGGCGGCCCCCGGCCCCTCCGCCGATACCGGCGCCGCGGCCGCCGCTGCCACCGCGGACCGAGACCTTCCCGACGACCGGCTCCAGCTGTTCTTCACCTGCGCCCACCCCGCGCTCGCCGCCGACGACCGGGTGGCCCTCACCCTGCGCTGCCTCGCCGGACTGACCACACCCGAGGTCGCCCGTGCCTTCCTGGTGCCGCCCGCGACGATGGCCCAGCGGATCGTGCGCGCCAAGAAGAAGATCCGCCAGGCCCGCATCCCCTTCCGGGTGCCCGATGCGGACGAGCTGCCGGAGCGCCTGCCCGGCGTGCTCCAGGTCGTGTACTCCGTCTTCACCGAGGGGTACGCGGCCAGCTCGGGAGCCGCTCTCCAGCGGCTCGACCTCGCCGAGGAGGCCATCCGGCTGGCCCGGATCCTGCGCCGGCTGCTGCCCGCCGAGCGTGAGGTCGCCGGCCTCCTCGCGCTGATGCTGCTGATCCACGCCCGCCGTGCGGCCCGTACCGGACCGGACGGGCAGCTCGTACTGCTCGAGGACCAGGACCGCGGCCTCTGGGACCGCGCGATGATCGAGGAGGGCCGCGCCCTGGTGCTCGACGCCCTGCGCGGCGGCCCGCCCGGACCGTACGGCGTCCAGGCCGCGATCGCCGCCCTGCACGACGAGGCCGCCGACCTCGCGACCACCGACTGGCCGCAGGTGGTCGCGCTCTACGACGTACTGCTGGCCCTCACTCCCGGGCCGGTCGTCGCGCTGAACCGGGCCGCGGCGATCGCCATGCGCGACGGGCCGCAGGCCGGGCTGGAGCTCCTCGACGAGCTCGCCGGCGAGCCCCTGCTGCGCGGCTACGTGCCGTACCCGGCGGCCCGCGCGGACCTGCTGGCCCGCCTGGGCCGCTTCCCCGAGGCGGCGCGGGCCTACCGGGAGGCCCTGGCGCTGGCCGGCACCGAACCGGAACGGGCCCACCTGCGCCGAAGGCTCGGCGCGGTGGACCCGTCGGCAGCGGACGACTCCGAGTAGCGACTCCGCCCAGGGACTCGGTCCGCGTAGGGGCTGCGCACAGGGACTCGGCGAGCGGTCAGCCCTTGCTGACCGCCGTGAGGATCTCCGGCAGCCGGCCGGCCACCCACGGCGCGGCCGTGCGCACGCCCGCCCACGCGGTGAGCGTGCCCCAGCCGACGCCCAGCGGAAGCACCAGCCACAGCAGGGAGTGGTGCCCGGCCACGTGCAGGCAGACCGTCAGGACGATCATCGGGGCGCACAGCACGGCCGAGACGAGCATGCCGCCGAAGATGCTGATCCAGGCGAGGCCGCCCTGCCCCGGGGCGACGTTCTTGAAGGCGCCGTCCTGCGGGATGGAGTACGGGAAGCGCGCCGAGCTGATGGCGCCCGTGCACAGCATGCCGCCGAGCAGCGCAAGCGAGAGCCCGAGCGCCTCGGGCAGGGCCTGCCAGTCGCCGATCAGCGCGGCCGTGACCACGGTGACGACGACGCTGTACGGGACGGTGACCAGGGCCAGCGCGAAGGCACGGGCGCGGAGTTCGGCGTAGGCGTCGCGCGGCGTGGAGATCGTCTGCGCGACCATCCAGAACGCCGAGGTGTCCTGCCCGAACTGGTTGTACATCTGCACGCCGAGCATGCCCGCGCCCATGCAGGCGAGGTAGACGGACCCGGTGCCCTGGAGGGCGTTGAAGACGGGGACGATGGCGCCGACGGCCAGCGAGGTGATCCACGCCGACTTCGTCTTGGGGTCCCGCCAGACGTAGCGCAGCGTCCGGTGCATCACCGTGCCGGTCCGCCCGGCGGGCAGGAAGCGGGCCAGTCCGGATCCGCCGCGCTCCCGGGCGGGTTCGGCGGCGGCGATGGTGGAGCCGTCGGGGGTGACCATCAGCTTGGTCAGCGAGCGCTGCCAGGCCCACAGCAGTGCGGCCACGCCCAGTACGGTCACGGCGAGCTGGGCTGCCGCGGTGCCGTACGCGCCCTCGCTCGCGGAGTCGACGGCGCCGATCGCGGTGGCGGGCGGCAGCCAGCGCACCACGTCCGCGGCCGGTTCGAGCGAGTCGAGCCCGCCCGCCTGGAAGAGCCGCTGGCTGCCGAAGTTGACCACCTGCGCGCCGACCGCGATCAGCAGGCCGCTCAGAACGGCCAGGTCGCGGCCCTTGCGGCTGGACAGCAGCCGGACGTTGGCGGTGGCGACCGCGCGCGACAGGGCGATGCAGCCGAGCAGCAGTAGCGGCACGGCCAGGACGCCGGCGGCGGTGCCCGCGGCGCCGTGGGCGACCGCCACCACCGAGCCGACGGCCAGGCAGAGGGTGAAGAAGGGCCCGATGCCGATCAGCGAGGACGTCACGAGCGCGCCGACCAGCGGGCGCGGGCGCAGCGGCAGCATCACCAGGCGGGACGGGTCGAGGGTCTCGTCGCCGCTGGAGAAGAACAGCGGCATCACGGTCCAGCCGAGGGCGAGGACCCCGGCGAGGAGGACGGCGATGGTGGGCGCGTGGTCGATCCCGCGCATCAGGACCAGGGACAGCAGCAGGCTCGCCGCGCACAGCAGCGTGAAGACCACGGAGAGGATGTACGCGGCCTTGCGCTTCGCGGACTGACGCAGGCCGTTGCGCATCAGGGAGAGCTTGAGGTGCACGAAGACCGGGGTGAGTTCGGCGGTGGTCATCGCCCGCCCGGCCGGGGCGCTGCCGACGGGTGCGCCGGTGGTCGCGGTGCTCACCGGGCTGCTCCGCCGCCGAGCCAGTCCAGGGACTCGCCGGCGTCGCGGCCGCCCGCGCCGACCAGTTCGAGGAAGGCGTTCTGGAGCGAGGAGGCTTCGCCGCGGACCTCGGTCAGCGGGCCCGCCGCGCGGATCCGGCCGGCGGCCATCACGGCGACCCAGTCGCAGAGCGATTCGACGAGTTCCATGACGTGGGAGGAGAAGACGACCGTGGCGCCGGAGGCGGTGTAACGTTCCAGCACCCCGCGGATGGTCTGCGCCGACACCGGGTCCACGCCCTCGAACGGCTCGTCCAGGAACAGGACTTCCGGGTTGTGCAGGAGGGCTGCGGCCAGCCCGATCTTCTTGCGCATGCCCGTCGAGTAGTCCACGACCAGCTTGTGCTGGGAGCCCGCCAGGTCGAGGACGTCGAGCAGCTGGGTGGCCCGCTTGTCCACCTCGGCGCCCGGCAGGCCGCGCAGCCGGCCCGTGTAGCCGAGCAGTTCGCGCCCCGAGAGCCGCTCGAACAGGCGCAGTCCCTCGGGCAGTACGCCGATCCGGGCCTTCACGTGCACCGGGTCCTGCCATACGTCGTGGCCCGCGACCTCGATCCGGCCCCGGTCCGGGCGCAGCAGCCCCGTCACCATCGACAGCGTGGTCGTCTTGCCCGCGCCGTTAGGCCCGACCAGGCCGATGAACTTGCCTGCCGGCAGCTCGAGATCGATGCCCGAGACGGCGATCTGGTCGCCGAAGCGCTTCCACAGACCGGTGATCCGTACGGCCGGGGCGCCATCCGTCCCGGGTGCGGGAGCGGGCGACGCCGGTCGCGCCCCGCCCGCCCTCTTCGGCTCGGCGCCCGCCCTCTCCGGCTCGGCCGCATCGGCCGCGTACACCTGGTCGGGCATGCGCTGCACCTTTCCTCGTTCCCCGTTGGTCGCACCACCCTACGAGCAGGAAAGACGAGTTCAGAAGCAGTTACGCACGCCGGGCGCGGGCCGCTGCAGCTTCCCTTCCGGAGGCGTACGCGAGGGGGTTGATCAGCTCCTCCGCGTCGGGGAGCCAGCGGTTCGCGGGAGTGGGCCGTCGCGCCCACTGCACCGCGCCCCGTCCCCCGTACCGGGTCGGAGGGGCCGCCACCCACTCGCCCTCGCCCCGGGCCTTGAGGTCGATCGCGGACGGCGCCCAGCCGAGCTTGCGCACCAGGTCCGGGACCTTCGCCCCGGCGCCGGGCAGGACGAAGAACAGCATCCGCCGGTCCGGGGTCAACGTGACGGGCCCGAGGGTCAGTTCCATCCGTTCCATGCGGGCCAGCGCCAGGAACCCGGCGGTCTCCGGCACGTCGATCGCGTCGAAGGTGCGGCCCGTGGGCAGCAGGATCGACGCCTTCGGCTGGCGCTGCCAGGCCCGGCGGGCCTGCACAGCGCTGCCGGTGGCCTGCGCCGCCCAGTCGTCGCGCACCGGGTGGGCGCCGGGGACCAGGCACTCCGAGTCCCCGCAGGAGCAGAGCTCCTTGCCGTCCTCGGCCTCCAGCCAGGTGCCGGGAAACACGTCCCAGTGCCGCTCTTCTGCGTACCGCACGGCATGGTCAAGCAGCTGCTCGCCGCGCTGCTTGGGGATGGGTGCGGCTTCCGTGACTCCCATGGTCTCTTCCACGTCCTTCACAACTCCCGCCGTCACCTGGGGTTACGGGGGTGGGTGGGGGCGGGGCGGACGATCCGCGCAGCATCGATCCTGCACGCGGGGCGCACGGGTGCACGGGCGGGGGCGCGCATGGGGCCGGGAAGCGGGGACTGGGTAGCGACACCCGTGAATGCACGGCTGAAATCCGACAACCCCCGGCAAGCGAGCGCAAGAGCGCCATCTTCCGGGCAAGTTCCGCATTCTCCGCACATCAGCCGGGCAGTGATCAGTCGAACGATCACCCGCGGCCCCAGGGGGTTTTCCATGGCAGCCAGGCCTCTCGTCGCCCGCCAGCCGAACGAACGGCTGCAGGCGCTCATCCAGGAAGCCGGGTGCTCCAACGCCGGACTCGCCCGCCGCGTGAACATGTGCGGTGCGGAGCACGGACTGGATCTCCGCTACGACAAGACCTCCGTGGCCCGCTGGCTGCGCGGCCAGCAGCCGCGCGGCCGCGCCCCCGGCATCATCGCCGAGGCCCTGGGCCGCAAGCTCGGCCGCACCGTCACAATCGACGAGATCGGCATGGCCAACGGCAAGAACCTCGCCTCCGGCGTCGGCCTCCAGTTCTCCCCGACCGTCGTCGGCGCCATCGAGCAGGTCTGCGAGCTGTGGCGCAGCGACGTCGGCCGCCGCGACTTCCTGTCCGGCTCCAGCGTGGCCGCCTCCGCGCTGGTCGAGCCCAGCCGCGACTGGCTGATCACGCAGGCCGACGCGCAGGTCGCCCGGACCGCGGGCGCCCGGGTCGGCGCCTCGGACGTCGAGGCGGTACGGGCCACCACCGACGCCCTCGTCGACCTGGACCACCGCTTCGGCAGCGGGCACGTGCGCCCGGTCGTCGTCCACTACCTCAACAGCGTGGTGTCGGGGCTGCTGGGCGGCTCGTACCGGGAGCCGGTGGGGCGGTCGCTGTTCGCGGCGGTGGCCCGGCTCACCGAGCTCGCCGGGTACATGGCCGTGGACACCGGGCAGCCGGGGCTGGCCCAGCGCTACTACATCCAGGCCCTTCGGCTGGCCCAGGCGGCGGGCGACCGCGCGTACGGCGGCTACGTCCTGGCCGCGTCGATGAGTCATCTGGCTGCCGAGCTGGGCAATCCGCGGGAGATCTCGCAGCTGGCGCGGGCCGCGCAGGAAGGCGCTCGGGGGCAGGTCACCCCGCGGGTGCAGGCGATGTTCTTCGCCGCGGAGGCGCGCGGGCACGCGCTGCTCGGGGACGTCCGTGCGACGCAGGTGCTCGCGGGGCGGGCCGTGTCGGCGCTGGAGCGGGCCGAACCGGAGTCGGGGGACGATCCGGTGTGGATCGGGCATTTCAACGAGGCGTACCTCGCCGACGAGCTGGCGCACTGCCACCGGGACCTCGGTCAGGCGGAGGCGGCCGGGCGGCGGGCGGAGGAGGCGCTGCGGGCGCTGCCCGAGAACAAGGCGCGCAGACGGGCGATCGGGCTGCTGCTGCTCGCGGTCTCGGAGGTGCAGCGGCGCGAGGTCGAGCAGGCCTGCCACACGGGCATGCGGGCGGTGGAGCTGCTCGGGACGCTGCGGACGAACCGCGGGGCGGAGTACTTGGAGGACTTCCGGCAGCGGCTGGAGCCGTTCCGGGACGAGGCCGCGGTGCGGGAGTTCAGCGCGCGTCTGGAGATGCAGACGGCCTGAGGCCGGCAGGACTGTGCTTTTCGTTGTTCATCGAGGGTGTTCCGGCGAGTCCTCTTGAATTCGATCATGGGTGCGTGGCAGTTCGTCAGGTGGACCCGGTAGCGTAAACCGACGATTCCGTAGGGTGGAGAAGGAGTCCCGGTGACGCAGAGCGGCCAGGGGGGCGAACCGCAGTACCCGGCGGCGCAGCCCCCGCGCGAGGGCATCGTGCTGCCCGCCGACGGCTCCGGTCCCTGGGGGCCGGGCACGCCCGAGGCGCAGCCCGCGGCGCCCGCAGGGGGAACACCGTGGGGCGACCAGTGGGGCCCGGGGCAGCCGCCGCAGGCTCCGCCGATCCCCGGCATCCCGCCCCAGCCGGGGTACGGCTACCCGCAGCAGCAGCAGTCGTACGAGGACCCGTACGCGTACGGCGGGCAGCACGGCCAGCATCAGCACCAGGAGCAGGCGTACCAGGACCCGTACGGGCAGCAGCAGCCCCCGCACCACCAGCAGCAGCCCGAGCCGCAGCCCGGGTACGGCTACCCCCAGCAGGCCCCCCAGCACGAGGACCCGTACCCGTACGCGCAGCAGCAGCAGCAACAACAACAGCAGGCGCAGGCGTACCAGCCGTACCAGAGCATGGGGTCCGACGCCGATGCCACGGCGATGATCCCGCCGTACCAGGCGCAGGCCGCTGCCGCCGCGGACGCGGAGGCGACCGCCTTGATCCCGCCCTACCAGGCGCAGGCAGCGGCGGACGCGGAGGCGACGGCGCTGATCCCGCCGTTCCAGGGTGATCCCGATGCGGCGGCGACCCAGTACATCCCGCCGGTCCCGGCAGGCCCCGGGTCCGGCTCCGGGCCGGGGCAGCCGGCCGGCCGGGCGGCGCGCTCCGGCCGCCACAGCCAGCCCGGCCCGCCCTCGGAATTCGACGGGCTGTTCCGCGACGACGACGCCGCCGGTTCCACGGCGCAGATGCCGCGGATCGAGGAGCCGCTGCCGCCCGCCCCGGCGGCGAGGCGCCAGCAGCCCGCGTACGGCTACCAGCAGCCGCCCGCGCCGCCCGGCCCGGGACACCCGCGGCCCCCGCAGTTCCAGCAGCCCCCGCCGCCCCCGCCGGCCCCGTACGGCGGTGAGCCCGAGCCGCGCCGTACGCCGGTGGTGCTCGTCGTGGCGGGTGTGGTGGGCCTGGCGGTCGTCGGGCTCGGTGTCGGTGCGCTGATCGGCGGCGAGAAGGGCTCCAACAGCCCCACCGAGTCTTCGCAGGTCACGGCGTCGACGACGCCCAAGTCGGGCGCCAGCCGGCCGCCGGGCGAGGAGCCGGTGGACCCGGCGAAGGCGCAGGCCGTCCAGCTCGACAAGCTCCTCGAAGACAGCAACGACAGCCGGGCCGCGGTGATCCGCTCGGTCGAGGACATCAAGGTCTGCGACAACCTGGACCAGGCGGGCGAGGACCTGCGGGACGCCGCCCGGCAGCGCGAGGAGCTCGTCACGCGGCTGGAGGACCTGGAGATCGACAAGCTCCAGGACCACGAGCGGCTGGCGGCCTACCTCACGAAGGCCTGGAAGGCCTCGGCGTCGGCCGACAACCACTACGCGGAGTGGGCCGAGCAGGTCGACGACAGCAAGAAGCTGTGCAAGGGCGGCAAGGCCCGGGCCACGAAGCACACGGTCGCGGCCAACCGGGCGAGCGGTGAGGCGACGGCGGCGAAGCAGTCCGCCGCGACGCTGTGGAACCGCATCGCCGGCAAGTACGACCTGACGACCCGCGACCGCACGCAGCTGTAGCGGGCCGGGCCCGGGACCGCCGTCGTGGTCCCGGGCCCGGCCGCCCTGCGCCGGCCGGAGGTCAGTTGGAGGTCGGGGCCGACTCCAGGGTGTCCGTCATGTCCATCGCACCCTCGCCCTGGGAGACCATGACGCCGCCCTGCACCCGCTGGAAGGTCACGCGGCCGTTGACGATGCGCGGGAAGCCGCCCACCGCGCGCATGTCCTCGTAGCGCCAGCTGAGGTCGGGCGTGAGCCCGCCGGTGCGGACCCCCTCGGCCTTGTCCAGGGCCCGGGCGATCCGGCGCGCGGTGATCTCCTCGTCGCCGAGGCCCTTCACGATCTCCGAGAAGACGGTGTACGCGATCCAGGTGGTCTGGGTGCCGGTGTCGGCGGGGTCGACGCGGTCGTCGCCGAAGGCCTGCTTGCTGATGACGGTGCGCATGGGTTCCCACAGCGGGTCGGTGGCCACGGGGTACCAGCCGGTGACGTACGCGCCCTCGAAGGGGCCGTCCTTGCCGCCCGTGCGGTTGACCAGGCCCTGGCTGACGCTGCCGAGCACGGAGGCGACCTGGACCTTCTGGTCCTCGTCCTCGACGCGCCGGAAGGAGTCGAAGAAGGTCTCGGTACGGTCGCCCAGCGCGGCCGTCACACAGCCCTTCGCGGCCTTCTCGCGGGCCGCGGAGGCCCCGATCCGGGCGGGCAGGCCGCTGGCCGCGCCCGCCTGGTCGAGGGCGGCGCGGGCCTGCGTGCTGTAGTCGGTGGCGTCCTCGGCGGCCCGCACGTCGGCGGCGGGGCCGGCCTTCACGGACTTCAGGCCGGCGTTGAGCAGCAGCGGCATGGTGTCGCCGGGCAGGGTGTCGGGGCGGACCAGGGCGACCCGGTCGCAGACCCGGGCGAGCTGGCGACCGGTGCCGGCGAGCAGTACGGGCTGGCCGCCGTTGACGGGGTAGGACAGGGTGCTCTGGAACTCCTCGGGGGAGACGCCGTAGCCGCCGATGAAGGGGATGCCCGCGGTCTCCAGCGGAGCCATGAATGCGCGGCCGTGCTGGCTGTAGGAACCGATGACGGCGACCGCGCCCTCGTCCACGGCCTTGCGGGCGCAGTCGGCGGCGCCGGTGGCGGTGTTGTGCTCGTTGCAGGTCAGGACCCGCAGCCGGTGGCCGTTGATGCCGCCGCGGGAGTTCACCCACCGCTCGTACGCCTTCGCCATGGCGGGCATGCCGGGCATGTTGGTGGCCTTGGTGCCCTCGGGGGCCCACGTCATGACGGTCAGGGGCTCCCCGGATCCCCCCGCTTTCCCGGGGAGCACCCCGCATCCCCCGATGAGGGACGCACCGATCGCCGTACACAGGGCCGTGCGGGCCGCGGATGCAGTGGAGCGAATGGAGCGGGTGCGTCGCCTACCGGTCATGTGCATGCACAATTCCGCCTCATCGGTAACGGCGGAGTGATGTCCATTCAACGTTCGGTGACGTCCAGGTGAACTACGGGGGTGTCAAGATCCGCCCGGAGGGAACGTACGATCGACGACCGTGACATTCGTCCAAGCTTCGAAGAACTCTTCCCGTCGTGGCCGCGGCTCCTCCACCATGGGCGGCATGCCGCTCAACGACATGCCCTGGTGGCGCTGGCGCAGCAACGTGCGCTCGGCGCTGCACATGCTCTCCGATCCGGTCTTCCACGAGGAGTGCTGGCTCGCCGGCCTCGACGGGTACGGCGACGTCACCGACGCCGTGTACCGCCTCGTCGAGGACACCTGGCTCGACAGCTGGTCCGCCGAGAAGTACGTCGGGACGATATTCCGCGACTCCCAGGAGGCCGCGCTCGTCGACGTGGCCGTGCTGCGGGTGCTGCGGATCCTGCACCAGGTCGGCCCGGACGCGCCCGTCTCCGTGTACCTGGAGCACCACGGCTGGCCGGAGGCCGTACGGGCCGCCCGCGACGCCCACGTACGCCTCGCGACGGCCGACGGGGAGGACCCCGACGCGCAGCCGCGCTCCCTGGAAGTCCTGCGGATCCTCACCCGCACCCCCTGAGCTGCCGGGCGGGCCGCAAAGTGTGAAAGTCTGTGGCGTCATGAGCGACCCGCACACCGTCACCGCGCCCCAGCAGTACGTCCTCACCCTGTCCTGCCCCGACAAGCAGGGCATCGTGCACGCCGTGTCGAGCTACCTCTTCATGACCGGCTGCAACATCGAGGACAGCCAGCAGTTCGGAGACCGCGACACCGGTCTCTTCTTCATGCGGGTGCACTTCTCGGCGGAGGCCCCGGTGACGGTCGAGAAGCTGCGGGCGAGCTTCGCCGCGATCGGCGACTCCTTCCGGATGGACTGGCAGATCCACCGCTCCGACGAGCGCATGCGGATCGTGCTGATGGTCTCGAAGTTCGGGCACTGCCTCAACGACCTGCTGTTCCGGTCCCGGATCGGTGCGCTGCCGGTCGAGATCGCGGCCGTGGTCTCCAACCACACGGACTTCGCCGAGCTCGTCGGCTCGTACGACATTCCGTTCCACCACATTCCGGTGACGCGGGACAACAAGCCCCAGGCCGAGGCGCAGCTGCTGGAGCTGGTCCGCTCGGAGAACGTGGAACTGGTCGTCCTCGCCCGCTACATGCAGGTGCTCTCCGACGACCTGTGCAAGGCGCTGAGCGGCCGGATCATCAACATCCACCACTCCTTCCTGCCGAGCTTCAAGGGCGCCAAGCCCTACCACCAGGCGCACGCGCGCGGTGTGAAGCTGATCGGCGCGACCGCGCACTACGTCACCGCCGACCTCGACGAGGGCCCGATCATCGAGCAGGAAGTCGAGCGGGTCGGCCACGAGGTCACTCCGGACCAGCTCGTCGCCATCGGCCGGGACGTGGAGTGCCAGGCGCTCGCACGGGCCGTGAAGTGGCACAGCGAGCACCGCGTCCTGCTGAACGGCGCCCGCACGGTCGTGTTCGCCTAGGCCCGGCAGGTACGGGCGGGCGCGCCGGGAGCGTCGCGCCCGCCGGGCGGGCTACAGCCGGCTGAGCGAGGCGGTCGCGAACAGGACGTCGCGGATCGCCTCGCGGTCGCCGTGCTGGCCCGCGGCCGCCTCCTCCGGCGTGATGTGCCCCGCCGCCAGCTGGCAGAACTCGGCTCCTTCGAGCGCGATCTCCGCCACCGTGTGCTCCGCCGAAGCCGTCGCCGCCGGCGAGTCCAGCGGGATGTCCCAGCTGCCGCCACCCGCACCCTCGACCTCCAGGTGCAGGGTGCGGCCCGGGGCGCCCGCCGCGACCAGACCGCGCGCCGGGGCAGCCAGCCCCGCCTGCCGCCGCCGCGCCAGCACGCCCGGCAGCAGCCGGGCCGCCAGGTCGATCATCCGGTGCATGTGCGGGCCGGCGGGCGGAGCGTACGGGTAGTCGACCGCCTCCGCGATGTCCGCCGCGTGCACCCAGCACTCGAAGGCGCGCTCCAGGAACGCGTCCGCCAGCGGCAGCGAGAAGTCGCCGTACGAGACGGCCAGCTCGGCCGCGCCGCGCCCCGCGAAGGAGACCGTACGGATCAGGGTGTGGCCCTGCTCCCGCCACGGCTCCCGGACCCGTCGCGTCGTCGGGTACGGCGACGATTCCCAGAAGTGCTCCGTGCGCCCGGCCGGACCGGTGTCCGGGGCGTCCGCGCCCAGCGGGTCGTCCAGCCCCAGCGCCGTCGCGACGAGCCCGTCCACCGTCATCAGGTGCCCGATCACCCCCGCGACCGTGGTGCGGCGGCTCTGCGCGCGCTCGTCGCCGAACCACCGCAGCCGTACCGGCGCGTGCCACTCGGCGTCGCCGAAGTCCCGCAGCAGCGCGTCGAGCCGCGCGGTCTCGGTGTCGTACGGACCCGCCCACACGGGTACGGGGATCCGCGCCGGCCGCCGCCCCAGGCAGCCCTCCAGCACCCGCGACCGCAGCAGCGGATCGAGGTCCAGGCTCTCGTCGGGGTGGAGCAGGGCAACCGCGTCCCGCAGCCGCAGCGCCTCCTCGGCGCAGGGCGCGCACTCCGTCAGGTGGTCCTCGACGGCCTGTGTCTCCTCCGCCGAACACGCCGACAGCGCCCATGCGCCGAGCAGCGACTTCAGCAGCCGGTGCGAGGGCGGGGACGCGGGCGGCGCGGGTGCGAGGGCGGGGTCGAGGTCGTCGGCGGCGCCCCGGGGAGCCGGTATCCGGGCGGCTCCCGGGCCGTGGGCGCCGTCCCGGCGGGAGCCGTCACCGGCGTCGTCGCCGCGGCCCGCGCCCCGGCCGGAGCCGTTGCCGTCGCCGTGCTCGTCGTCGTCGCCGTTCCAGCGGTCGTGTGCGGGGCCGTTCATCGGGTGCTTCCGTAGCCGGGCGGGGACGGGTCCTCGCGGGAGATGGCGTTGGCCGTCGACAGCAGCTGGAGTCCCAGCCGCAGCCGACGCCGTGCCTCGTCCTCGGTGACCCCGAGGTCGGCGGCGGCCTGACGGTAGTCGCGCCGCTGGAAGTACGCCAGTTCGAGTGCGGCGCGAAGCGGGGCCGGCATCGAAGTGACGATGTAGTCGGCGCGGGCGGCCGCCGTGGCCCGGCGCACCTTCTGCTCCAGCTCCTCGCGGGAGCTGCGGCCCAGCTCGGCCTGGCGCAGCCGGGACACGGCCTGCCCCTGGGTGATCCGGGCGACCCAGGACCGCATGGAGCCCTGCTTGGGGTCGTAAGCGTCCGGGTTCTCCCAGATGTAGCCGAACACTTCGCGGGTGATCCGGTCGGCGGCCTTCTCGTCGCCCAGCACCCGGTGTGCCAGTCCGTGCACGAGCGAGGCGAACCGGTCGTACAGCTCGCCGAGCGCGGCCGCTTCGCCGCGTGCCAGCCGCTGCTGCATGCGGCGGTCCCAGCGGGGTGGTGCGTCCTTCACCATGACGGCCCCCAACCTGTGTCGACTACACGAATGTAGTCGCCCCCGCCCTTCCCGCGCCTTCTTTGGGCGAACCTCCTGCGGACCTGGACGCTCCGTGTTAAAGCCGGCGACGCGCCCCGGTGCGCGCCCCGTGCGCGGGGCCGGTGCGGCCACTTGACCGCCCACTGCGCTTAACGTCCGCGCCATCGAGGGCTTACGCTGCCGCCTGTCTTGAACTGCACCCCACCGCACATGTGAAGGCGGAACGCCGAATATGGACAGCGCACAGTACGAGCGCAAGATTGCCGCCCGATTCGCCACCTTCGACCAGGACGGCAACGGCTATATCGACCGGGAGGACTTCAGCGCGGCGGCCAGGGCCGTGCTGGCCGAATTCGGCACCACCGCACGCTCCGACAAGGGCCAGGCCGTGTTCATCGGCGCGGAGGCCTTCTGGCAGGGCATGGCGGGCATCGCGGACGTCGACGGCGACCAGCGGGTGACCCGGGAGGAGTTCGTCACCGGGGCCGCCAAGCGGCTGCGGGACAGCCCCGACCGCTTCGCCGAGATCGCCCGGCCGTTCCTGCACGCCGTGATCGCCGTCGCCGGCGAGCCCGGCTCGGGCGTGACCCCGCAGGCCGCCGCCCGGGTCCTGCGCGTCCTGGGCACGCCGGAGGAGCTGGCCACGCAGGTGGCGACCGCCCTGGACGGCGACGGCGACGGCAACATCTCGGAGAACGAGGTCCTCGCGGCCTTCGCGGGCTACTGCGGCGTGGAGGCCCCGGACGAGTAGGAATCCCCCTCCGGCAGGGCGCGCAGCGCGCCCTGCGCGACGAAGGCCACGGCGCCGCCCACGCACACCCGGTGGACGTCCTCGCCGTGGCCGTGCGCGCTGACGGTCATCTCGCCGGTGCGCCCGGTGAAGCGGCCCTGGCGCATCACGGCCTCCTCGCCGTCCCCGAGGCGGCCGTGGCGGCGCAGGTACGCGGCGGCGCAGCCGGCGCCGCTCCCGGTGGCCACGTCCTCGGCCGCGCCGTCGTTGGTCCAGTGCCGCCCCTCCAGCGCGCCGGCGTCGAGGAGGTAGGCGAACTGCGCGCCGACGGAGGCCAGTACGGCGTCCAGGTCCACGGTCACCCGGGCGCGGGCCAGTGCGTCGCCGCGTACGGGCAGGATCAGGTACCGCAGTCCGGTGGAGACGACTTCGGGCGGGAGCTCCGGGTCCAGGTCGGCCGGGTCGAGGGCGAACCAGCGGGCCGGGCCGTCCGGTTCGGGGCGTCCGAGGAAGAGCGCGGGGCCCTGGTCGAGCCGGGCTGCATAGCGGCCGGGGGCCCGGAACTCCGTGTCGACGCGGACGGTACGGGCCGGCAGCCGCAGGGTCCAGGCCGCGCGCCCGGCGCCACCGGACCCGCCGCCGCTCCCGCGTCTGCGGTTGTCACCGCCGTCGCCGTGCAGGGCGTGCAGGACGGCTGCCGCGCCGATCAGCGGGTGTCCGGCGAAGTCCAGTTCCTGCTCGTGGTCGAAGACCCGCGCCCGCCACGTGCCGGCCTCGCCGGCGACACGGGTCAGGAAGACCGATTCGAAGTGCCGCAGCTCCTGCGTGATCCGCAGCATCGCCTCCGCCCCGAGCCCCGAGGCGTCGGGGAAGACCGCGAGGCTGTTGCCGCCGTAGGGCCGGTCGCTGAAGACGTCGACGTGCTCGAAGCGCATGGCGCCCACGCTAAGGGCTGTCCCGTAACCCCCGGCGGGCGCACGAAGCCGGCTACGGCACCTCGCTGCGTTGTCGGAACATCCCGAATACGCCCGGTGTGCGGATGCTCCTCCGTCTTGCGATGCACCGCATCCGATGCCGTGCGCTGATCCACCAGGGGTTACGGGACAGCCCTCCGCTTGCAGTTCACGGGAGTTCACGGGCGCTCCGCAGCGGCGAGAGGAGCAGGGGCAGGACGGCCAGCAGCTCGCCCACGGCTCCCGCCCACAGGGCCGTACGCGGCCCGAAGTGCTCGCCGAGCAGCGCGCCCACGAGTGCCCCCACGGGCATCGCGCCCCACACCACGAACCGGAAGGTGGCCGTCATCCGGCCCAGCAGCTCCGGCGGGCACAGCTGCTGGCGCAGCGCGACGGAAATGATCCTGAAGGTCATGAACGCCGTCCAGCCCAGGCCCTGGAGGGCCACGGCGACGGCGAAGCGCCAGTCGGACTGGAAGCAGGGGACGGCCGGCAGCCACAGCACGCCGCTGACGACCACGGCCGCGCACATGGCCCGCCCCCGGCCCAGGCGGGCCGCGATGCGCGCGGTGAACAGGCTGCCGAGGAAGCCGCCGGCCGCCTCCGCGGCGAAGACGAGGCCGCACAGGAACGGCGACAGGCCCAGGTCGCCGGCGAGCAGCACGAGCAGCATCGAGGCACCGACCGTGCCGCACAGGTTGGAGATCGCGGACGCGAGCGTGACCGCCCGCAGTACCGGGCTGCCGAGGACGAACCGGAGCCCCTCGGCGATCTCGGCCCGCAGGCTGCGCCGCGCGGCCGGAGAGGCCGGCGCGGGCGGCGCGCCGTCGGGGCGGCGGATCCGGGACAGGAGAAGTGCGGAGGCGAGGTAGCTGACGCTGTCCACGGCGATCGCGACGGGTGCGGTCAGTACGCCGACCAGCGCCCCGCCCGCCCCGGGGCCGGCGGCCTGGGTGAGGGTGCGGCCGGCTTCGAGCGCGGAGTTGGCCTCGACCAGGCGGGCGCCGTCGACGAGGCGGGGCAGCCGGCTCTGTGCCGCGACGTCGAAGAAGACGGTGCACACGGACATGCCGAAGGCCACGACATACAGCTGGGGCAGGGTGAGCACGCCCTGCCACGCGGCGACGGGAACGGACGCGAGGAGCGCGGCACGGACCAGATCGGCCGCGATCATCACCCGCTGGTGGCGTGCGCGGTCCACCCACGCACCGGCGGGCAGGCCGAGGAGGAGGAAGCCCAGGTACTCGAAGGCCACGAGCAGGCCCGCCTGGAAGGGCCCGGCGTGCAGGGTGCCGATGGCCACGAGCGGCAGCGCGAGCAGGGTCACGGCCGTGCCTGCCTGGCTGACGGTGTCGGCGGACCAGAGCCTGCGGAAGTCGGGGTCGGAGAAGAGGCCGCGGGGCGGCGCGGGACGGGTTGCGGTGCCGGGCCGGCCGGGCGGGCGCAGTCCGGGAGGGGAGGAGGCGGTCATGTCCGCGAACATCACCAGCAGCGGCGGGGCGCGGCCATTGTTTTAGTCTGGGCGAAAAGCTCGTCGGGCACCGGAGGGGGCGTACGGATGGGCGCGGTGCGGTTCGGACTGGGTGACCTGGCCCAGCTGAGGTTCGCGGTGTCGCCGCTGTGGGAGACGGTGGCGAGCGTGCGCGCGGCGGCGGATCCGGCCCGGCACGCGGTGCACCTGCCGTGGATCAAAGAGGCGTTGGCCGTGCGGCGGGCCGGTGGGGGTGCCGGGCCGGAGGAGCTGCTCGTCCGTCTGTCAGGTTTCGTGGCGCCCGCGCCGCGGTGCCCGCTGGCCGAGATCGAGGAGGAGCTCGCGCTCCTGCCGGCACCGGCACCGGACGGCCCGGGAGGGACGGGGGACGCGGGCGCGGTGACAGTGGCGGTGACGGGCTGGTGGCGGGCTGCCGTACGGCCCCACTGGCCGCGCATCCGCGCCGTACTGGAAGCCGACATCGCGTACCGGACCCGGCAGCTCGCCGAGGACGGCATCCAGGAGGTCCTCACCCGGCTGCACCCGGCCCTGGGCTGGGACGGCGCCCGTCTGGTCTCCGCAGACCTCCCGGCGGCGGAACCGCAGCTGGACGGCGCCGGCCTCACGCTGGTCCCGAGCGCGTTCGCGGACCGCTGCGTGCTGCTCGAGGGGCAGGGCACGACCCCGCCGTGCCTGGTCTACCCCGCGCGTGGGACCGGCATGCTGTGGGAGCGGCGCGGCAGTACGGGCGAGGGCCTGGCCCGCCTGCTGGGCCGCAGCCGGGCCCGGCTGCTCGCCGGTACGGCCTCCCCGGCCACAACGACCCAGCTGGCCGCCCGTACGGGACTGAGCCTGGGAGCGGTCTCGCAGCACCTGGCCGTGCTGCGGGACGCGGGCCTGGTCACGGGCCACCGCTACCGGCGCGAGGTGCACTACGCGGCCAGCGACATGGGCCTCGCCCTGCTCGGGGACGGCCCTTAGGCGTAGCGCTCGCGCAGTTTGTACTTGAGGACCTTGCGCAGGGTGTCGTTGCGGGGGAGGGAGTCGACCAGCTCCAGCTGTTCGGGGAGTTTGTGGGTCGCGAGGCCTTCGGCGCGCAGGTGGTCGGTGAGCGCGGCCAGGGTGAGGGGTTCGGCACCGGGGGGCTGTTCGACCACCGCGCAGACGCGTTCGCCGCGCTCGGGGTCGGGGAGGCCGATGACCGCGGTGTCGGCCACGCCGGGGAGCCGGTGGAGCAGGTCCTCGATCTCCTTCGCGGAGATGTTCTCGCCCTTGCGGATGATGACGTCCTTGCTGCGGCCGGTCAGGACGAGGTGGCCGTCGGCGGTCAGGTGGCCGAGGTCGCCGGTGACGAGGTAGCCGTCGGCGTCGAAGACGCCGGCGTTCTGGGCGGGGTCCAGGTAGCCCTGGCAGACGGCCTCGCCGCGCAGCCGCACCTCGCCGTCGGTGCCGGCCGGGAGGGGCGTGCCCGCGGCGTCGGTGATGCGGACGGACATGCCGGCGGGCGGGCGGCCCTCGGTGGTGGCGAGGTTCTCGGGGGAGTCGTCCGGCGAGCCCATGGTGATCATGGGGACTTCGGTCATGCCGTAGCCGTGGGTGAGCTGACAGCCCAGCTCGCGGACCACCGCGTGGTAGATCTCCGGCGGTTTGGGGGCGCCGCCGCCCGCGAGGAGGCGGAGGGTGGGGATCAGCTTCTCCCCGGGCTGCTTGCGCTGTTCGGCCAGGAACATCGAGTAGAAGGCGGTGGAGCCGCCCGCGACGGTGACGCCGTGGCGCCGGTAGCCCTCCAGCGCGTCCGGCATCGCGAACTTCTCGAACAGGACGGCCGGGAAGCCGTAGAGCAGCAGCATCACCAGGTAGTCCGGGCCGCCTATGTGCGCGTACGGGAAGGCGATCGAGCCGACGTCGGCGGGGCCCAGGTGCAGGGCGTGGGCCAGGCAGGAGCCGCCGGCGATGAGCGAGCGGTCGGTGTGCAGGACGCCCTTGGGGTCGGAGGTGGTGCCGGAGGTCCAGTAGATCCAGCGGACCTCGGTGCCGGATGCGGGCGGGGGCGGGAGCTCGGCCGGGTCCGCCTCGGGCAGGTCCTCGTACGCCTCGAAGGTGCCGCGGGCGCCCAGGCGGCCGGCCATCGCGGTGTGGTCGAAGCCGCGCCACTTCCCGGGCACGGCGAAGAACCCGGCCTTGGACTCGCGCAGCGCGAAGCCGACCTCGCGGTCGCGGTAGAAGGGGATCACGGGGGACTGGACGGCGCCGAGCCGGGCGAGGGCCACGGACAGCAGGACGGTCTCGATCCGGGTCGGCAGCTGCCAGGCGACGACGCTGTCGGGGCGGATGCCGCGGGCGTGGAGGGCGGCCGCGACGCGCTCGGCGCGGTCGTGCAGCTCGCCGAAGGTGATGCGGCGGCCGCCGTCGGCCTCGATGAGCGCGGGGGCGCCCGGGGTGAGCGCGGCGCGGCGCGTGATCAGGTCCCACAGGGTGGCGGCCTGCCCCAGCTCTCGGGCGCGCCCCGGCTCTCGGGCCTGCCCCGGTCCTGTCGTGGTGTGCGTGTCCGTCATGCCCAGCCTCCACAACCGAGATATCTGACGGATGGTCAGATCAACTGGAGAGGGTAGGGCGCGGCTGCTTGTCGGTCCAGGGGTCGCGGGGCTAGCTTGTTTCTGACGATCCATCAGAAACGGTGAGGGGAACCCATGGAACTGCCCCGGATCATCAGCGTGGACGACCACGTGATCGAGCCCGCCCACCTGTTCGACCGGTGGCTGCCCGCCCGCTACCGCGACCGCGGCCCCCAGGCGATCACCGCAGGCATCGGCGAGCTCGTCTACACCGGCGGCAAGTACGTCATCTCCATGGACCCCGACGGCCCGCCGACCGACTGGTGGATCTACGAGGACCTCAAGTTCCCGTACAAGCGCAACATCGCCGCCGTCGGCTTCGACCGCGACGACATGACCCTGGAAGGCATCACCCGCGAGGAGATGCGGCGCGGCTGCTGGGACCCGGCGGCCCGCCTCGCCGACATGGACCTCAACCACGTCGAGGCCTCCCTGTGCTTCCCGACCTTCCCCCGCTTCTGCGGCCAGACCTTCGCCGAGGCCAAGGACAAGGAGGTCGCCCTCGCCTGCGTCCGCGCCTACAACGACTGGATGGTCGAGGAATGGTGCGGCGACAGCGGCGGCCGCCTCATCCCGCTGTGCATCATCCCGCTCTGGGACATCGGCCTCGCCGTCGCCGAGATCCGCCGCAACGCCGCCCGCGGCGTCCGTGCCGTCACCTTCTCCGAGATCCCCACCTACCTCGGCCTGCCGTCCATCCACTCCGGCTACTGGGACCCGTTCTTCGCCGTCTGCCAGGAGACCGGAACCGTCGTCAACATGCACATCGGCTCCAGTTCGCAGATGCCGGCCGCCTCCCCCGACGCCCCGCCCGCCGTCCAGGCCTCCCTGAGCTTCAACAACGCCATGGCCTCGATGATGGACTTCCTCTTCTCCGGGGTCCTCGTGAAGTTCCCGCGGCTCAAGCTCGCCTACAGCGAGGGCCAGATGGGCTGGATCCCGTACGCCCTCGAGCGCGCCGACGACGTGTGGCAGGAGCACCGGGCCTGGGGCGGCGTCCGCGACCTGATCCCCGAGCCCCCGTCCACGTACTACTACCGGCAGATCTTCTGCTGCTTCTTCCGCGACAAGCACGGCATCGAGGCCATCGACATCGTCGGCCGCGACAACGCCACCTTCGAGACCGACTACCCGCACGTCGACTCGACCTTCCCGCACACCAAGGAGGTCGCCCTCGACCACGTCAAGGGCCTCGACGACGAGACCGTCTACAAGCTCATGCGCGGCAACGCCATCCGGATGCTCGGCCTGTCCTTCGACCAGGGCGGCCGGGGCAGCCAGGGCGGCCAGGGCCGCTGATGGACCTCACGTACACCGACGAAGAAGAGGAATTCCGCACCCGGCTGCGCGAATGGCTCGCCGTCGTGCTCCCCAAGCTCCCGCCCCGCCCCTCGCCCGACGACTGGCCGGGCCGCCGCGCCTACGACACCGGCTGGCAGCGGGCCCTCCACGACGCCGGATACGCCGACGTGCACTGGGACGCCGCCCCCACCCAGCGGCTGATCTTCCTGGAGGAGACCGAACGGGCCGGAGCGCCCTACGTCGGCGCGAACTTCGTCGGCCTCCTCCACGCCGGACCCACCATCGCCGCCGAAGGCACCGCAGAGCAGCAGGCCCGCTGGCTGCCGCCGATCCTGCGCGGCGACGAGATCTGGTGCCAGGGCTTCTCCGAGCCCGGCGCCGGCTCCGACCTCGCCTCCCTGCGCACGCGCGCGGTCCGCGACGGCGACGAATACGTGATCACCGGCTCCAAGATCTGGACCTCCCACGCCGAAGTCGCCGACTGGTGCGAGCTGCTCGTCCGCACCGGTCCCTCCAGCCCCTCCAGCCCCTCCGGCCCCGACACCTCCCGGCACCGCGGCATCACCTGGCTCGCCCTGCCGATGGACGCGCCGGGCGTGACCGTACGGCCGCTGCGCACCCTCGCCGGATCGGCCGAGTTCGCGGAGATGTTCCTCGACGAGGTACGGGTCCCCGTCGCCAACCGCGTCGGCGCCGAGAACGACGGCTGGCGCGTCACCATGGTCACCCTCTCCTTCGAGCGCGGCACGGCCTTCGTCGGCGAGGTCGTCGCCTGCCGCCGGGTGCTGGACGAACTCGCCCGCCACGCGCGGCGCACCGGGCGCTGGGACGACCCCGTCCTGCGGCGCAGGCTCGGGCGGCTGTCCGCGGAGTTCGGCGCGCTGTGGCGGCTGATCCAGTGGAACGTGAGCGCCGCCCAGCGCACCGGCGGCGTCCCGGGCACCGGCGGATCGGTGTTCAAGCTGCGCTACTCGCACGCACGGCAGGAGCTCTACGACACGGCGGCAGAGGTGCTCGGCGCGGGCTCCCTCGTCCTCGACGAGGAATGGGTCGCGGACCGCCTGTCCTCGCTCTCGTACACCATCGCCGCCGGCACCTCGCAGATCCAGCAGAACATCGTGGCCGAGCGGATACTCGGCCTCCCGAAGGGCCGGTGAGCACGCCGTGGACTTCCAGCCGACCGAGGACCAGCGGGACCTGCGGGCCGGAGTGCGGGACCTGCTCGCCGGGCGGTACGGGCGGGAGGCGCTGCGCGCCGCCGTCGACTCGGGTGCGGAGGTCGTGGACCGCGGGCTGTGGCGGGAGCTGGGCGCGGCGGGCTTCTTCGCGCTGCGGCTGCCGGAGGCCGGGGGCGGGGTCGGCCTCGGACTGCCGGAGGCGGTGCTCGTCTTCGAGGAGGCCGGAGCCGCCCTGCTGCCCGGCCCGCTGGTGGCCACGCACCTGGCCGCCGGGGCGGTCCCCGGAGCGGCCGCCGGCGAGACGGTGGTGACCGCGCCGGACCTCGACGGGCTGGTCGCCTACCTGGACGAGTCCGACGCCGTACTGGACCATCCCGGCGGCATCGCGGGCGAGGCGGTCCGCTCGGCGGATCCGCTGACCCCGCTGCACCGGGTGGCCGTGCCGAGGACACCGTGGACGCGGCGGCCCGAGGGGGCGCTGCTGACCGCCGCCCTCCAGCTCGGCAGCGCACTGCGCACGTGCGAGCTCGCGGTGCGGTACGCGAAGGAGCGGGAGCAGTTCGGGCAGCCGATCGGGGCGTTCCAGGCGGTCAAGCACCTGTGCGCGCAGATGCTGGTGCGGGCCGAGCTGGCCCGTACGGCGGTCTACGCGGCCGCCGTGACGGGCGAGGCGGCCGAGATCGCGGGGGCCAAGCTGCTGGCCGACGAGGCGGCGGTGCGCAACGCCCGGGACTGCCTCCAGGTGCACGGCGGGATGGGTTTCACCTGGGAGGCGGACGTGCACCTGCATCTGAAGCGGGCGTGGCTGCGCGCGGAGCAGTGGTGCACGGCAGCGGAGGCCGAGGAACTGCTGGCGGCCGGGCTGGGATCGGGCTCGCTCGGGTAGCTGCTCGGGTAACTGGTGGGACAGGGCGGGACGCATGTCCGATTACGGAGAGTTGATATCGGTTTGTGTCCTTCGCCCGACTCGTTACGCACCGGAGTCGAGGGCGCGCTCCGGTACGCTCCCACGATGCGAGCGGTCGAGCGGCGAGGGCGTCGCACAGTATGCACCACGCCTACTCCTTCGCGCTGGAATATGCCTGAAGCGCTTGTTGTGGTGACTGTATGTCAACCATGCTGCTCCGCAAGGGGGTCACGGACCGTGATCCCGTTCTGTCGCGAGGCGAAGTGTCCGCCGGTTCGGATGGTGTGAGCGGTGCAGGTGCTTCAGGTTCAGCTGGAGGTCGGTCCGGATCCCGCCGAAGTGGGCCGGGCCCGCAGATGGGCGAGGTCCCGGCTCGCCGGGTGCGGCATAGGGGTGGACGAGCCCCTCGCCGACACGTTGATCCTGCTGATCTCCGAGCTGGTCACCAACGCCGTCGTGCACACGGGCTGCCCGGCCGTCCTGCGGATGCTGTTCGGCGGTCCCGGCGTACGGGTCGAGGTCATGGACGTCAGCGACTGCCCGCCGGCCCGCCGGCACGCGGACGGCGAGGACACCAACGGCCGTGGCCTGGAGCTCGTCGACGGGCTGGCGGACCGCTGGGGCTGGCAGCGCGAGGGAGCGGGCAAGCGGATCTGGTGCGAGGTCGACCGGGACGAGAAGGCCGCCGAGAGCCGGATGTACCTCTAACGAGGTGTTGACGGACCGTCATGCGTTGATCACCCTGGAATGAGCGATTCGTCGCGAGGGGACGCCAAGGGTCGACCTTGACGAGTGCGGGTCGTGGGGTGGCGGCTGCCGTGCCGCGCTCGGGGCGTGCACGAACGTACGCCGCCACCCGCAGGTCACCCGGTCACCCGGTCGTCAGGGGTCGCCAGGTCATCGGGGGTCGCCAGGTCGCCAGGTCGCCCCGTCGCCCGGTCATCAGGTCGGCGGTCGGCTGGTCAGGTCGGGCGGGGCGGGTTGAGCTTGCGGAAGTACGTCCAGCTGGTCTCGTTCGGCTCGGTCCGCTTCTCCGGAGCGTGCGCGTACTCGGGATTGCGGTCCGCGATGTAGGCGCGGGTGCGCTCCGGGAGCTCGTCGTACGCATCCAGCTTGCGGCCCCGGCAGTGGAAGGTGAGCCCGCCGGGGCGCTGCCCCCGGGCCATCCACGGCAGCCAGGGCGACATCCGCGTCCACGACATGGTGGCGGGCACGCTCGGCCGGTCGGTGGTGAAAACGTCGGCGGGGGCGAAGAACTGGAACAGCTCCAGAGCCCGGTACGTGTCGTCCGCCGAGTGCGCGGGGTAGTCGGCGACGGGCAGCGGCGAGGGGTAGGCGAGCGGGATCTCGAGGCTGAAGCAGACCTGGTCGCCCAGCGGGGTGCACGGGACGGGGAACGGCCGCCACTTCTGGTTGGCCGGGTCGTTCCAGACGTGGACCACCGGCCGGTCCTGCCAGGTCTCCAGGATCTCCCGGCTCTGCGGGTCCAGGTAGAAGGCGGCCTCCCGGGTGAGTAACTGGTAGGCCCCGGGGCCGTCTTCGACGAGCCGGGAGACGTTGAGCCCCTCGAATCCGAGGATCCGGGTGTAGGGCTCGCCGGGCGCCCAGGAGAAGACGTCCCCGGACCACCAGTACGTCACCTCCCGGCCGTCGAGGTCGGCGCGGGTGCGGGCGAAGGCCGTCAGGAGGGCGGTGGGGTCGGCCGGTACCGGTGTCATCTCCGTACTCTGTGCGGCCGCCGGGGCGGACGGCAAGAGCGCGGGTGGGGGCCGCAACCCCTACAGGACCGCCACCGGGGCTACAGGACCGCCACCGGGGCCACCGGGGTGCCGGTGCCGCCGACGAAGGGCTCCGGCATGGCGGAGAGCAGGAAGCCGTACCGGTTTTCTTCTGCACAGGCTGTGGACAACTTTTCCAGATTCCAGTTCTGGCCCTGGTGCATCCCCATCTCGACCAGGTCCAGCGCGTGCACCGGCAGCCATAGATTCTCGATCTCCGGCGGGAAGATCTCAAAGGTCAGCGTGTCGTTGGCGACCGCCGCCACGTCGCGCGCGTGGAACCACTCGGGGGTGCGGACCGAAAGGCCCGGGGACGGGTAGCCGTAGCCGTGCTTGTCGCCGGCCAGGTAGGCCTGGATCTGCCCGGTGCGGACCAGGACGATGTCACCGGCCCGGACCGTGACCCGGCCGAACTCCTCGGCCTCGGCGAGGTCCTCCGGCGTCACCGCGTGGTCCCCGGGCAGCCGGTCGACCCCCTTGGCGCGGGCCACGTCGAGCAGCACCCCGCGCGAGAGGACCGGAGTGGCCTTCTCGATTCCGCTGAACTGCGCCCGGGTGTGCGGGGTGATGGTGTCGGCCGGGCGGCCGTTGTAGATCCGCCCCGAGTGCGAGACGTGGGTGAGCGCGTCCCAGTGGGTGGCGGACTGCAGGCCCATCGTCACGGCGTCGTCGCTGCAGGCGACCGTGCCCGGCCCGAACAGCTCCTGGTTGATCTGCACCATGGTGTGGAGGGGGTTGATCCGGCCGGGTATCAGGCCGGCCTGGACCCCGTCCTCCTTCAGGGGGAGCGCGAGGGGGATCCGGCGGCCCGTACGCACCTCGGCCGCTGCGGCCCGTACCACCTCGGCGGTGATCAGGTTCAGCGTGCCGATCTCGTCGTCGGCCCCCCAGCGCCCCCAGTTGTTGACCCTCTTGGCGATCTCGTGGAACTCGGCCGGCAGGGACATGGGACCTCCTGAGGTCTTGTGCTCGCGGACCCGATGGCCCTTAAATCTAACGGTCCGTCAGAAACCGCGGGAAGGGGCCGGACGTGGGGAACTTCTTGGCAGGCAAGGTCGTCGCCGTCACCGGCGCGGGCCGGGGCATCGGGCGGGCCGTCGCGCTCGCCGCCGCCGCCGAGGGAGCCAGGGTCGTCGTCAACGACTACGGCGTCTCGGTCGAGGGCGGCGAGCCCAGCAGCCAGGTCGCGGAAGACGTGGTCAAGGAGATCCTGGCCGCGGGCGGGGAGGCGATCGCCGTCGCCGACGACATCTCCACCATGGCCGGCGGGCAGCGCATCGTCGACACCGCGCTCGCCGAGTACGGCCGGATCGACGGCGTCGTGTGCGTCGCCGGGATCCTGCGCGAACGGATGCTCTTCAACATGTCGGAGGAGGAGTGGGACCCCGTCGTCGCCACCCACCTCAAGGGCACCTTCACCGTGTTCCGCGCGGCCGCCGCCGTCATGCGCAAGCAGGGCACCGGCACCCTGATCGGCTTCACCAGCGGCAACCACCAGGGCAGCGTGGCGCAGGCCAACTACTCCGCGGCCAAGGGCGGGATCATCTCGCTGGTGCGCAGCGCCGCCCTCGGCCTCCACAAGTACGGAGTGACGGCGAACGCCGTCGCGCCCGTGGCCCGGACCAGGATGTCCGCCAACGTACCCATGGAGCTCAAGGAGATCGGCGAGCCCGAGGACGTCGCCGCCCTGGTCACGTACCTGCTCAGCGACCGGGCGCGGGCCGTCGGCGGCGAGCGGATCACCGGCCAGGTCTACACGATCGCCGGACCCAAGATCGCCGTCTGGGCCCAGCCGCGGGAACTGCGCGCGGGCTACGCCGAGGGCTCCTGGACCCCGGAGAAGATCGCCGACTTCCTGCCCGGGACGGTCGGCACGGATCCCATGCCGATGATCGCCCAGCTGGAGGCGATGGCCACGGCGGCGGCCGCCAAGGAACGGCCCAACGCCTAGACGGCGGCGGGTGGGAGGAAGCAGGCGCCAGAGGCAGCCAGAGGCGGCCAGAGGCGGCAGGCGTCAGAGGGAGCCAGAGGGATCCAGAGGGAGGGGTGTGGGTCTGTTGGACTTCGGCTTCGAGGTCGCGGACGAGGACTTCCGGGTCCGGGCGCGGACCTGGCTCGCGGACCGGATGGCTGGCTCCGGCCCGTACGCGGCCGCGGCCGGCCTCGGCGGGCCGGGCAGCGAGCACGAGGGCGTGGCCGAGCGGCGCGAGTGGGAACGCGAGCTCGGCCGCGCGGGCTGGATCGGCCTGGGCTGGGCGGCGCCCTCCGGGGCGTACGGGCAGCAGCGCGCCTCGCTCACGCAGCAGGTGGTGTGGGCGGAGGAGTACGCGCGCCTGCGGGCCCCTGCCCGGGTGGGGCACATCGGGGAGAACCTGCTCGCGCCGACCCTGCTCGCGTACGGCTCCCAGGAGCAGCGCGACCGGTTCCTGCCCGCCATCGCGCGCGGCGAGGAACTGTGGTGCCAGGGCTACAGCGAACCGGGCGCGGGCTCGGACCTCGCCGGGATCCGGACCACCGCGGTCCGGGAGGCGGGGGGCAGGGAGGGGGGAGGAAGGAAGGCCCGGTACCGGGTCACCGGCCAGAAGATCTGGACCTCGCTGGCCCGGGAGGCCGACTGGTGCTTCGTGCTCGCGCGGACGGAGCCCGGCTCGCGTCGGCACGCCGGGCTGTCCTTCCTGCTCGTGCCGATGGACCAGCCGGGCGGCCGGGTCGAGGTGCGGCCGATCCGGCAGATGTCGGGGACCAGCGAGTTCAACGAGGTGTTCTTCGACGGCGCGGTAGCCGAGGAGGTCGTCGGCGGCGAGGGACACGGCTGGGCCGTGGCCATGGGCCTGCTCGCCCTGGAGCGCGGGGTCTCGACCCTGGTCCAGCAGATCGGCTTCGCGGCGGAGCTGGAACGGGTCGTCCGTACGGCCGTCGAGACCGGGGCGGCCGACGACCCGGTCATCCGCGACCGGCTGGTCCGCCAGTGGGCCGGGCTCCAGGTGATGCGGTGGAACGCGCTGCGGACCCTGGGGAGGGGCGGGGGAGAGGGGACTGCCTCCGCCGGGGGAGACGCCTCCGCAAGGGGGGACGCCTCCGGGGCGCCGAGCGTGGCCAAGCTGCTGTGGGGCGGGTGGCACCGGCGGCTCGGGGAGTTGGCCGTGGAGGTGTGGGGGGCGGCCGGGTCGGCTGGGTCGGCTGATGCCTGCGGCGGCGGAGATGCGGGTGGCGCGTTGGACGTTCCGTATGAGCAGGGGCTCTCGGAGGACCAGCGGCTGTTCCTGTTCACCCGTGCCGACACGATCTACGGCGGTTCGGACGAGATCCAGCGCAACATCATCGCCGAGCGGGTGCTCGGCCTACCGAGAGAGGCCAGGTGAGTGCGATGAGGGGCGTCGTCTTCGACGGCAGGCAGGCGGAAGTGGTCGACGACCTGGAGATCCGCGACCCGGGACCGGGCGAGGTGCTCGTCGCGATCGCCGCGGCCGGCCTCTGCCACAGCGACCTGTCGGTGATCGACGGGACGATCCCGTTCCCGCCGCCGGTGGTGCTGGGCCACGAGGGTGCGGGAGTCGTACGGGCCGTGGGGGCGGGGGTCACGCACGTGGGGCCCGGGGACCACGTGGCCCTGTCCACGCTGGCGAACTGCGGGGCGTGCGCGGAGTGCGACCGAGGCCGGCCCACCATGTGCCGGCAGGCCATCGGGATGCCCGGCAGGCCCTTCTCGCGCGGCGGGCAGCCGCTCTTCCAGTTCGCGTCCAACTCCGCCTTCGCGGAACGCACCATCGTCAAGGCCGTGCAGGCCGTGAAGATACCGAAGGACATCCCGCTGACCAGCGCGGCGCTGATCGGGTGCGGTGTGCTGACGGGCGTGGGCGCCGTACTCAACCGGGCGAAGGTCGACCGCGGCGAGTCGGTCGTCGTCATCGGCACGGGTGGCATCGGACTCAACGTCCTCCAGGGCGCACGGATCGCGGGCGCCACCCGGATCGTGGCGGTGGACGCCAACCCGGCGAAGGAGTCCGTGGCCCGGCAGTTCGGCGCCACCCACTTCGTGGACGCGTCGGCGGGCGGGGCGGATGCCGTTTCGGCCGCCGTGAAGGGCGTCCTGCCGACGGGGGCCGACCACGCCTTCGAGTGCGTCGGGAACGTCAACCTGATCCGGCAGGCGATCGATCTGCTCGACCGGCACGGGCAGGCGGTGCTGCTGGGCGTGCCGGGGTTCACGGAGGAGGCGTCGTTCCTGGTCTCGTCGATGTACCTCGACAAGTCGATCCTGGGGTGTCGGTACGGGTCCTCGCGGCCGCAGCGGGACATCGCGCTGTACGCGGAGCTGTACCGGGAGGGGAAGCTGCTCCTCGACGAGCTGGTGACGGAGACCTACCCGATCGAGGACTTCGCGAAGGCGGCGGACGACGCGCACCAGGGGCGGGTGGCGCGGGGCGTCCTGACCTTCTGAACGGGGTCCTGGGCACCCGTACCGTACTCCTCTGGCCTGTCGTGGCGGTTGCCGCGCGTGCCCCCATCGCGCGTGCCCCCATCGCGCGTGCCCCCATCGCGCCGGCGCCGCGCCGGGCGGGCTGCGGGCCTGGGGGCGGGGGTGGGGGCGGGCCCGCTCTCAGTTGCCGGTGAAGCGGCCGAACTTGCCGCGGTGGAAGAGGAGCGGGGCGCCCTCGCCGGCGGCGCCCATGGCCTCGACGCGGCCGACGACGATCAGGTGGTCGCCACCGGTGTGGACGGCGTGGATCCGGCAGTCGATCCAGGCAGGGACCGCAGCGAGCTGCGGTGAGCCGGTGACGGGCGCGGGGGAGTAGGACACCCCGGCGAACTTGTCGGCACCGCTGATCGCAAACGACCGGCAGAGGTCTCCTTGTTCCGCGCCGAGGATGTTGACGCAGAAGACCCCGGCGCGCGCGATCCGCGGCCAGGTCGTCGAGGTGCGGGCGACCATGAAGGTCACCAGGGGCGGGTCGAGGGAGAGGGACGCGAAGGACTGGCAGGCGAAGCCGGCGGGGCCTTCGGGGGTGGTGGCCGCGGTGGTGGCATCCGCGGTGGTGGCATCCGTTGTGGTTGTGGTTGTGGTTGTGGTTGTGGTTGTGGTTGTGGTTGTGGCTGTGGTTGTGGCTGTGGTTGCGGTCGTGGCTGGGGTGCCGGGGGCGGTGATGACGGTGACGCCGCTCGCGAAGTTCCCGAGCACGGTCCGGAACTCCGTCGGGCTGACGGGCGCCCGCTCGTCCTCCCCGACGGCCCGCAGGTGCGGGCGGGGCAGTGCATCGATGGGCTCCGCGGAGGTCGGGGAGCCGACTGACCTGAGGTATCGGACGACGGTGGCCGCCATCCCTGCGTGTCCCATCACCCCGCCATTGAAACTGACGGTTCGTCAGATGGGAAGGGGTTCGGGGGCGGGGGTCGGTGCCGCGCTGGCTCCTATGTTCTCCGGAGGCGGGTCCGGCGCATCGGCACTCGGCTGAGCCGAGGTGTGCTGCGGTCAGGATGACGGCGGGTCGGTGATGGCGGGGGCGGGTTTCCGGTGGGTCGGGGTTTGGACGGTTCTCCGGGGGATGCCCGCATGTCTGAGTGTCCGTCCGTGCCGGGCCGGCCCGTCAAGGGCGCTCCTCCTCGTTCCTCGTCGTCGCGTCGCTTCGCGATTCCGCTTCGCTCCACCCTTGACCGCCCGTCCCGTCCCGGAAGTCCACAGACTTGCGAGCATCCCCCGGAGGGGGAGGGATGGCAGGGGGGACGGGACCCGGTGCCGGTCCCCCTGGGCCCGTGGAGCGGGGTCGGGGGCGCGGCCCGCCCTTCGGGCGGAAGGGCACGCGGCAGATCGCTACACAGCCGAGGCCGACCGGCGGCTGGCGGACCGGCCGTGGTTGGGCATAGGCCGCCCACGATCGCTACGCGGTCCGCTCGTCTCGGCGACGGCCGGGCTGTCTGTGGCCGGGCATGGGCCGGCAGCGGCCGCCGGACAGCCGTGGGCGTCCGGCGGCGGACGCTTGTCAGCAGTAGAGCTCGGTGGGACGGCCGTCAGGCCGCAGGACGGAGGCGCGCACGGCGGGAAAGCCGCCGACGGTGGGTGGCCGACCACTGGGAGACCTCAGCGTTGCCCTCCCAGCCGCACGGGTGGTGCGGGTGGGTATCCCAGCCCGCGCGGAGCGCGGGCGCAGCCCCCACCGACCCGCGGCCGGGTCGGCTCCGCACCCCAGCCGCCAAGCCAAGCGCAGCGGACCGGCGGCCCCGCCAGGCTCCCCGCTAAGGGGTCACGCAGAGCTCGTTGCCCTCCGGGTCCGCCAGGGTCGTCCACGTGTACGGGCCCTGGCTGCCGTTGTGGAGGAAGGTCGCGCCCGCGGCGAGGAGGCGGTCGACCACGGTTTTGGGGTCGTCCGGGGCGGTCCGGACGTCGAGGTGGACGCGGTTCTTGGTGGACTTGGGCTCCGGCACCCGCTGGAACAGGACGCGCGGGGCGCGCTCCACGCCCTCCGGGTGGCGGATCGCGGCGCCCACCTTCCAGACCAGGGTGCCGCGGTGGGTGGTGGTGTCGTCCTCGCTCGCCTGGCCCGATGCGACCAGCTTGCGGATGAGGGCCTCGTCGCTCGGTTCGACCTCCCAGCCGAGCGCCTCGGCCCACCAGTCGGCGAGCGTGTGGGGGTCCGCGGAATCGATCACTACCTGGAAGGTGTACGCCATGCCGGGAGCCTATAGGCCCCGGTACTTGGGCCTGCGGCGCTCCACGAAGCTGGCGACGCCTTCGTTGGCGTCCGCGGTGGTCATGTTGATCTCCTGGGACGCGGCCTCGGCCGCGAGGGCCGTGGTGCGGTCCGTGTCCAGGGAGGCGTTGACGAGGGCCTTGGTGAGGGCCAGGGCGCGGGTGGGGCCCTGGGCGAGGCGTTCGGCCCAGGTGCGGGCCGTTGCGGGGAGGTCGTCGTCGGGGACGACGCGGTTGACCAGGCCCAGGGCGAGCGCGTCGGCGGCGGGTACGGCGTCGCCGAAGAACATCAGTTCCTTTGTCTTCTGGGGGCCGATCAGGCGGGGCAGCAGGTACGCGCCGCCGCCGTCCGGGACCAGGCCGCGTCGGACGAAGACCTCGATGAACCGGGCTGATTCCGCGGCCACGACCAGGTCGCAGGCGAGGGCGAGGTGGGCGCCGATGCCGGCGGCGGTGCCGTTTACGGCGGCGATGACCGGCTTTTCGCAGTCCATGACCGCGGTGATCAGGCGCTGGGCGCCCAGGCGGATCAGGCGGGCGACGTCGCCGGGGACGCGGTCGGTGGTCGAGGGGGCGCCGCGCAGGTCCGCGCCGGCGCAGAAGCCCTTGCCGGTGGCGGTGAGGACGACCGCGCGGACGGCGGGGTCGGCGGAGGCCTCGCCGAGGAGGGCGATGACGCGTTCGCGCTGGTCCCAGGTGACGGCGTTCATCGCCTCGGGCCGGTTGAGGGTGATCCAGGAGACGCCGTTGTCGATGTCGTGCAGGACTTCCATGCGGGGCTCCTGTCAGCGGCAGATGGCGAGGGCGTCCAGGGCGACGGCGCCCTGGCCGCGGGGCAGGACCATCAGCGGGTTGATGTCCAGTTCCGAGAGGGAGTCGCCCAGCTCGAGGGCCATCCGCTGGATCCGCAGGACCACTTCGACCAGGGCGTCGACGTCGGCGGGCGGGGCGCCGCGTACGCCTTCGAGGAGGGCGTGGCCGCGGAGTTCGGTCAGCATGGCGCGGGCCTGGTCCTCGCCGAAGGGCGGGACGCGGACGGCGGCGTCGTGGAGGACCTCGACGAGGACGCCGCCGAGGCCCACCGTGACCGTCGGGCCGAAGAGGGGGTCCTGGGTGACGCCGACGACCATCTCGACGCCGCGTTCGACCATCTGGCAGACCAGGATGCCGTCGAGGGGGATGCCCTCGTAGCGGGCTATGTCGGTCAGCTCGCGGTAGGCGTCGCGGATCTGGCTGGCGGAGGTCAGGCCGACTTTGACGAGGCCGAGTTCGGTTTTGTGGCCCAGCTGGGGGCCGGAGGCCTTCATCACGACGGGGTAGCCGACCAGCCCTGCCGCGCGTACTGCTGCTGCGGCGCTGGTCACCAGCTGTTCGCGGGGGACGCGGATCCCGTAGGCGCGCAGCAGCTGCTTGGCGGCGTGCTCGCTGAGCTGCTGGCCGGGGCGCATCAGGGCCTGGGCCTTGCGGAAGGAGGGCGAGGGGGTACGGGGGGCTTCGTCGAAGGGGGAGCGGTAGTGGCTGGTGAAGCGGTGGTGGCCGAGGTACGCGCGGACGGCGGTGATGCAGTTGCCGAAGGTGCGGAAGGTGGCGACGCGGGAGGAGCCGAGGAGGGTGGTGCGGTAGGCGTCCTCGGTGCCGACCGGGGAGCCCCAGACCACGCAGATCAGCTTGTCGGTGGCTTCGGCGGCGTCGACGAGGTCCTGGGCGAGCTTGTCGCTCATCGGGGGGAAGGGGCCGGTGATCGGGCAGATCAATACGCCGACCGAGGGGTCCGCCAGGATCGCGTCGATGATTTTGCGGCCGCGCCAGTCGCCCACGGGGTGGCCACCGTTGTCGACCGGGTTGGCGACGTTCAGGTACTCCGGGATCCAGGTGTGGAGTTCCTGTTGTCTGGCCTCGGAGAAAGTGGGGAGCGTCAGGCCGGCTTCGGTGGCCAGGTCGGAGAAGTGGGCGCCCGTACCGCCGGATATGGAGTACACGACGACGCCGTCGGCCCGCGGCTTGCGGGCGCGGGCGAGGAGGGCGGCGGTGTCCTGGAGTTCGTCGAGGCCGTCGACGCGGATGACTCCGAACTGCCGCATCGCCGCGTCGACGACGGTGTCGGCTCCGGTGAGCTTGCCGGTGTGGGAGGCGGCCATCCGGGCGCCGGTCTCGGTGCGGCCGACCTTGACGGCGACGACGGGGACGCCGTTGCGGGCGGCGTGGTCGGCGGCGAGGAGGAAGGAGCGGCCGTCTTTGAGGCCTTCGACGTAGCAGGCGATGGCGCCGACCTCGGGCTGCCCGGCGAAGTACGAGATGAAGTCGGCCGTCTCGAGGTCGGCCTCGTTGCCGGTCGGGGCCCAGTGGGAGAGCCGGATGCCGAGTTCCTGGAGGGTGTAGACGGGTCGGCCCTGGTGCCCGGACTGGGTGATCAGTGCGATGGCGGGGCCGTCGAGGTCCTCGCGGAACTCCTCGAAGGCGTTCAGGTTGGTGTTGGGGCCGAGCAGCCGCAGGCCGGAGCGGGTGACGGCGGCGGCCAGCCGGGCCTGGGCGGCCGCTCCCTCGTCGCCGGTCTCGGCGAAGCCGGAGGCGAAGGCCACGGCGAACCTGGTCTTGGTCTCGGCCAGTTCCTCGATCACCGGGACCGGGTCGGAGACCAGGAGCACGGCGAGGTCGACCTCTTCGGGGAGGGCGGTGACGGAGGGGAAGCAGGCGCGGCCGAAGACCGTCTCCCGGGTGGGGTGCACGGGGTGCAGGCGGGCGCCGACGCGGTCGGCCCAGGCGATCAGCTGGCGCGTGATGCCGGTGTTGGGCCTGCCCTCGGCGTCGGAGGCGCCGATGACGGCGACCGACTCGGGCCGGAAGAAGCGGTCGAGATCGGGGACGTCGGCGCGCAGGGGCCGTCCGCTGACGTCCAGGTCCGCGGCCGCGTCGGCAGGGGGTGTGGCCGTGGAGTGGACTGCTCTGCGAGGCTGTTCCCCGCAGGCCTCGACGCGCGCGCGGAAGTCGGTGGTGAGGGTGCCGTGAGTAGATCCAAGCATCGTTCCGCCCGCTCCTGCTCGATGACTCTCGATAACTGACGCTTAGTCAGATTACTGAACTGACGCCGCGTCAGGAACAGGGCGGACGGAACCTCCTTCTGCGGATGCTCCGCACGTACGGCGGCCGGACGGGCCCGGCGGCCGGTGCAGGGGATCAGGCGCCGAGCGCCTCCGAGGCGAGAGCGGTGCCCCGTACCCGCGCGTCGATCTTGGCGAAGGCGATCTCGCGCGAGGTCGACGTGTCGTCGGCGAAGGGCGAGAATCCGCAGTCGTCGCAGGTGCCGAGCTGCTCCACCGGGATGTACCGGGCCGCCAGCAGGACCCGGTCGCGGACCTGCTCCGGGGTCTCCACCACGGGGTCGATCGGGTCGGTGACGCCCACGAAGACGCGCACGCCCGGACGCAGTTCGTCAGCGATGACCCGCAGCACGCGCTCGGGGTCCGGCTCGCTCGCCAGCTGCACGTAGAAGCTGCCGGCCTTCAGCCGGAACAGCCGGGGGAGCAGGTCGGCGTAGTCCACGTCCGCGCTGTGCGTGGAGTCCTGGTCGCCGCCGGGGCAGGTGTGCACCCCGATGCGGGCCCGTTCGGCCTCGGTGAACCGGCCCAGGACCTCGTTGTTGAGGGCGATGAACTGCTCCAGGAGGCTGCCGCTCGGGTCGAGCTTCAGCGACAGCCGGCCCTCGGTGAAATCGAGCTGCACGGAGTGCGCCCCCGCGTCCAGGCACTCCCGGATGTCGGCCTCGGCCTCGTCGGCGAGGTCCTTGAGGAACGTCTCGCGCGAGTAGTCCTCCAGCGGCGTGGCCGGGTAGAGCAGGCTCAGCGCGGAGGGGGCGATCACCGCCTGCTTGACCGGCCGGTCGGTGTGTCGCCGGGCGTCCCGCAGGTAGCTCGCGGCCCGGGTCCCGTACCGGAAGGGCCCGGCGGTCAGCGCGGGCAGCCGGCGGGTGTGGCCGTCGGCGAAGGGGATGACCGCGCCGTCGGGGCCGAGCGAGTCGAGGCCGGCCACCGGGTAGGTGGCGAAGCTGGGCTTGGCCTGCTCCCCGTCCACCAGGACGGGGCAGCCGATCTTCTCCAGCTGGGCCAGAGTCTCGATCGTCGCCTGGTCCTGGAGGGCGGTCAACTCGGCTGTCGACAAGGTGCCTTGGACGTGTGCCGTGAGGGCCTGCAACAGGCTCGCGGGCCGGGGGATGCTGCCGATGGGCTCCGTGGGAATGCTCATGATCGGGACCCTAGGAAGCGCCCAATCCGCGGGCAAGACTGCCCTGCGACCCCCAGCGCCACCCCTCATGGCCCCGGTGCCGACCGGGCCGGAATCCCCGCAGGTCACAGCGGTGAAGGCAGCCCGCCGTGGCCCGAGTCCGGCCCGGTGAGGAGTGTAGATCGGCCTTAAAGTCCGCCAGTTTCCAGTGTTTCGCCCTCGGCGCCGGGGCCGGTCTGGTAGGAGCTGCGGGCGAGCGCCTTGGCGATCCGCTCCGCGTCCAGGGCCATCTCGCGGAACATACCGCTGATCGGATTCGAGAAGCCGGTGAAGTGCAGGCCGGGGGCCTTCGGGTGCGTCTGCGCGCCGTGGGGGAGCGGGTGGCCGCGCTCGTCCAGTACGCCGAGATGGCCGACCAGGTCCTCCAGGGCGCGCCGGTAGCCGGTGGCGGCGACAACGGCGTCCGGCTTGACCCTGCTGCCGTCCGCGAGGACCGCCTCGGGGCCGTCGAAGGACTCGACCGCGGCGACCGGCTCGACCTTCCGCTTGCGCACGGCGTCGATCAGGCCGACGTCCTGCACGGGGATCGCGCCCTCCTTGACCCGGCTGTAGAGGCCGGTGTCCGGGCGGGGCAGCCCGTACGCGGACAGGTCGGGCACGGACGCCTTCGCCACGAGTGCGCCGAGCCGGTCCACGAGCGGTACGGGCAGCCGCCGGACCAGGATCCCGGTGCGCTGGGCGGGCCAGCCGGCGGTCGAGCGGCGCACGATGTGGGGTGCGGTGCGGACGGCGAGCCGGACCCGCGCGGCGCCGCCTTCGGCGAGGTCCACGGCTATCTCGGCGCCGGTGTTGCCGACGCCCACGACGAGCACGTCCCGGCCGGCGTACGGCTCGGCGTTGCGGTAGGCGCTCGCGTGGGCGAACGTGCCCGTGTACGTGTCCAGGCCGGGCCAGTCCGGCAGGCGCGGGGTGTGGTTGAAGCCGGTGGCGACGACCACGGCGCGGGCGACGAGCCGCCGTCCGCCGTCGGCGTGCAGCACCCAGTCCGTACCGCCCTCCGCGGGCTCGATGCGGTGTACTTCGACGCCGGTGACGAGCTCCAGCTCGTGGTACTCGGCGTACTTCTCCAGGTAGCGCACGACGTTGTCGCGGGCGACCCAGCGGCCGAAGCGGCGCGGCATGGGCAGGCCGGGAAGGCCGGAGAGGCGCCGGGTGGTGTGCAGGTGCAGCCGGTCGTAGTGGGCGCGCCAGGAGGCGGCGACGTCGTCGGACTTCTCGACGACGACGGCGCGCACGCCGTGGGCGCGCATCGCGGCTGCGGCGGCCAGGCCGGCGGGTCCGGCGCCGATCACGTACACGGGGGGCTGCGCGGATCCGTCGGCTTCGCGGATGTGGGGGGTACCCGGGCTTGCGGACATGGAGTGTGAGCGTATCGGCACAGAGAGTTGTTGGGTCTCGGTCAAGACGGGATCCGGTTGCGAATCGATCACGGGCCGGACCCCTTGCGCTGTCGCGGCGGATCCGCTGAACTGACGTACCGTCAGATCGTGGGTGGGAGGGTGCCTGATGCAGACCGTCTGGCTCAGTGGGGCCGAATGGCTCGCCGTGCTCCGGATCGGCCTCGGCCTGTGGTGGCTGGAGAGCTGGCGGCACAAGGACAAGAAGGGCTGGTTCGAACGCGGCACCGGCATCGCCTGGGCCGCGGACGTGGCCGGCAAACACCGCTGGCCGATCGTGAAGAGGGGCTTCTCCGCCGTCGTCCAGCCCCGCCCGAAACTGATGGCGTACGTCGTCGTCTACGCCGAACTCGCCCTCGGACTCGGCCTGATCGCGGGCTTCCTCACCCCGATCGCGCTCGCCGGAGGCCTGCTGCTCAACCTCCTCTACCTGGTGCTGATGATCCACGACTGGGCCGAGCAGGGTCAGAACGCGATGATGGCGCTCATCTCCCTCGTCGCGCTCTTCGCCATGAGCTGGCAGGCCTGGTCCCTCGACAACGCGATCGGACTGTTCCTGTGACCACGCGCCACGACCTGCCCGAGGCGGACGCATTCACCCGCACCTACTGGGAGGCGGCCGCCGCCGGACGGCTGCTGCTGCGGCGCTGCGGGGGGTGCAGCCGCGCGCACCACTACCCGCGGGAGTTCTGCCCGTACTGCTGGAGCGAGGACGTGACCTGGGAGCCGGCGAGCGGCCGCGCCACCCTCTACACGTGGTCGGTGGTCCACCGCAACGACCTGCCGCCGTTCGGCACCCGCGTCCCGTACACGGCCGCGGTCGTCGACCTGGCCGAGGGCCCGCGGATGATGACCGAACTGCTGGACTGCGAGCAGCCGCGGATCGGCATGGACCTGGTGGTGACCTTCCTGCCGGAATCCGACGACCTGGCGATCCCGGTCTTCCGCCCGGCCTGAACCGTCAGGGCCAGAGCAGCTCCTGCCGCCAGCCGTCGCCCTCGCGGACGTAGCGCAGCCGTACGTGGCGGCGCATGGCGTCGCCCTGGAAGAACTCCACCTCGCGCGGCCGGAGCACGTACCGCGTCCACGTGTCCACCGCCGCGTCCGGCTCGGCCCCGGCCCGCTCCCAGGCCGCGGCCGAGGCCCGCGCGAGCTCCTCGGCGCTGCCGAGCACCTCGCTCTGCCGGCCGGTGAGCGCGGCGGCGAGCGCCCCGCGCGTACGGGCGGCCAGATCGGCCCGGCTCTCCTCGGCGGACCCGGTCACCACCAGCCCGCGCACCCGCACCTGCCGCCCGACGGAGGGCCAGTAGAACCCGAGCGCGGCCGCGGGCTGCGCGGCGAGCTGGCGGCCCTTGGCGCTGGTGCGGTGGCTGGCGAAGCACCAGCCGCGGTCGTCCACGTCGTGCAGCATGAGCGTGCGCAGGTCCGGCTCGCCGTCCTCGCCGACGGTCGCGAGCGTCATGGCGTGCGGCTCGGCCTGCCCGGCCCGTACGGCCCCCACGAACCACTCCCGGAACAGCTCCGCAGGCTCCCCGGGCGCGGCCGCCACATCGAACCCGGGCAGCTCGACGTCCCACACGCGCTGGGCGTGCAGTGCCTTGGCGAAGTCTTCGTGACTGGTCACGGCGTGCGCTCCGTATCGACCGGGGGCAGGGCCTCCACCATAGGGGGGTGGCGGGGCCGCCGGTCCGCTGCGCTTGGCTTGGCGGGTGGGGTGCGGAGCCGACCCGGCCCGGCCGGGGCCGGTGGGGGCTGCGCCCGCGCTCCGCGCGGGCTGGGGATACCCACCCGCACCACCCGTGCGGGTGGGAGGGCATCGCTGAGGTCTCCCAGTGGGCGGTTGCCCACCGTCGGCGGCTTTCGCGCCGTGCACACCTCCGTCTTGCGGCCTCACGGCCGCCCCGCCGAGCTCTGCTGCAGACAAGCGTCTGCCGCCGGACGGCCGGGGCCGTCCGGCGGTGTATGCCCATCCCCGGCCGGTCCGCAGGCCGCCGGTCGGCCGCGGCTGTGTAGCGATCGTGGGCGGCTTATGTCCGGCCACGGCCGGTCCGCCGGCCGCCGGTCGGCC